>CAJQRM010000056.1 GCA_905612275.1 uncultured Candidatus Nitrosopumilus sp. | reverse complement strand
AAGAGATGCCAGCAGAAGAAGGTTATCCATCATATCTTGCATCAAGATTAGCAGAATTTTATGAAAGAGCAGGTCGTGTTAGAGCAGCTGGAAGTCCAGACCGTGATGGTTCAGTTACTTTGATTGGTGCTGTATCTCCATCAGGTGGTGACTTTACAGAACCAGTAACAACTCACACAATGAGATTTATCAAAACTTTCTGGGCATTAGATGCAAAACTTGCCTACTCTAGACACTACCCATCAATTAACTGGATGAACAGTTATTCTGGTTATCTTGGTGATATTGCAAAATGGTGGGGTGAAAATATTAGTGAAGATTGGTTTAGTATTAGAAATGAAGCTTATGGAATTTTACAAAGAGAAGATACTCTAAAAGAAATTGTAAAACTCTTAGGTCCTGATGCATTACCTGATGAGGAAAAATTAATCTTAGAAATTGCAAGAATGGTAAAAATTGGTCTACTCCAACAAAACTCATTTGATGATGTTGATACATACTGTAGTCCAGAAAAACAATTCAAATTATTGAAATTAGTTGTAGATTTCTATAAACTAGGTCAACAATCACTTAAGGAAGGCACACCACTAGCTTCAATTCGTGAATTACCTGTTGTCACATCATTGCTTAAAGCAAGAATGGATATCAAAGATGATGAAATGCCTAAACTCGATAAATTAGAAAACGATATGAAAGAACAATTCAAAAATATTTCAGGAGTGAAGGTAACAAATTGACCACTAAAGGCGGAGTTCAATACAGCAAGATTGCTGAAATTAAAGGACCTCTAGTTGTTGTTGATGATGTTGATAACGCAGCATTTGATGAACTTGTAGAAATTGAAACTACTGAGGGTGAAAGAAGATTGGGTAAAGTTCTCGAAGTTGGTAATGGTAAAGCAATTGTTCAAGTCTTTGAAGGAACTACCGGATTATCTATCTCTGGAACTAGCGCTAAATTTGTTGGTAAAGTTATGGAAATGCCAGTATCTAAAGAAGTACTTGGTAGAGTCTTTGATGGATTAGGAAGACCAAAAGATGGATTACCTGATCCAATTGCTGATAAATTTATTGATATTAACGGTGAACCAATGAATCCAGAACAACGTGAATATCCAAAAGATTTCATTCAAACTGGCGTATCTGTAATTGATGGATTGATTACTCTTGTAAGAGGACAAAAACTTCCAATCTTTTCAGGTTCTGGTATGTCACACAACTTACTTGCAGCACAAATTGCAAGACAAGCATCAGTAGTTGGCACTAATGATGATTTTGCTGTAGTTTTTGCAGCAATTGGTGTTCAATACAGTGAAGCAGAATATTTCAGAAGAAGTCTAGAAGAATCTGGTGCACTAAAAAGAAGTGTTCTATTTTTGAATACAGCAGATGATCCTGCAATTGAAAGAATTATCACCCCACGTGTAGCATTAACTGTCGCTGAATATTTGGCATTTGAATTAGGAATGCACGTCTTAGTTATTCTTACTGATATGACAAACTATGCAGAAGCACTAAGAGAAATTAGTGCAGCAAGAGAGGAAGTTCCTGGAAGAAAAGGATATCCTGGTTATCTTTACACTGACCTTTCAACACTTTATGAAAGAGCAGGTAAACTTAATGGAAGAAAAGGAAGTGTTACACAAATTCCAATTTTATCAATGCCATCTGATGATATCACTCACCCAATCCCTGATCTTACTGGTTACATTACAGAAGGTCAAATAGTAGTTGGTAGAGACTTGTTCAGACAAGGAGTTTATCCACCAATCAATATTTTGATGAGTCTTAGTAGATTGATGAAAGATGGAATTGGTGAAGGAAGTACAAGAGAAGATCATGCTGAAGTTGCTAACCAAGTTTATGATGCATATTCTAGAGCACAAGAAGTAAGAGCATTAGCAGGAATTGTTGGTAAAGCAGGATTAACTGAAATTGATTTGAAATACATGGACGTTGGTGATGTCTTTGAAAAAGAATTCCTTACACAAGCAACTGATGAGAATAGAACAATTGAAGAAACACTTGCTATCTTATGGAAGATTGTCTCAAAATTACCAAAGAATGAAATTACTAAAATTAAAGATAAGTACGTAGATCAATATTATCAGGGAGAATAACAGAATGTCATTTGGACAAAATGTTGCTGCCACAAAAATTGAACTTTTCAAATATAAAAAATCAAGTCAGGTTGCTACAATGGTACAAGGAATTTTAGATGATAAACGTAAAGTTTTGTTAAAAAATATTGAAGAGATGATCGAAGAAGCTTCAAAAGCAAGAGGGGGAATTTGGGATCCTTTACAAGACATTTACAAATCAGTTAATGAGGCATACTTGGCATTAGGAACTAACACTGTTGACTCTGTTGCTGAATCCACACCTCCAGTTATGGAAGTAGATGTACATGTACGAAGAGTGGTTGATGTTAAAATTCCAGCACTTTCAGTAACTGAAAAAGATACAAAATCAATGCCTTATGGATTTGCAGATACAAATTCTTCAATTGATAGAGCAGCAAAACAAATCAAAGAATTAATGCCTAAAATTTGTAAAGCAGCAGAATATGAGAATTCTATTTTTAGTCTTGCAAAAGCACTAGAAAAGACACAAAAACTTCTAAATGCACTAGAAAATGTAATTATTCCTCAATATCAACAAAAAATTAGATTTATTCTATCTACTCTTGAAGAAAGAGAAAGAGAAGAATT
>CAJQRM010000055.1 GCA_905612275.1 uncultured Candidatus Nitrosopumilus sp. | reverse complement strand
TTCTAAAGTACAAACAACATCACCTTTCCTAACAGAATCACCATGTGTAACTGAAATTGAAACTACTTTTCCAGGAATTTGACTCTTTAGTGCTTTTTGTGTTGTACCAGAACCACCACCACCAGAATTTTTGTAAACAATTTTATCAAAATGAGTATGCAAGTTAATAGTCATTGGTACATTATCAATTACAATATTCATTTCATTTGTTGATTGTTCAAGATATTTTGCTTTATGATATTGTTGATTTAAAATAAATTCAATTCCATTTGAACTCATACTAATAATTTTTAATTTATGTTCAGCGTCATTAATTTTAATTACATAATCATTATTTCCAAGATTTTCTACAACTTTTCCATCAAAAGATTTTTCAATATCTTGTATTTTGTAATTTGTCATATTATCAATCCAGTTTATCTTTCCAGTGTGAGTTATGGCTAGTAGTATTTTGTATACGACTCTTAAAGTATTCAGAATGAATTATCACTGCTGCCAAAGCTGCCTCAGTTTTATTTTCTTTTTCAATTTTAAGATCTTTTGCTAATCTATCAATCATATCATAGCGTTTCAAGAAATCAGTAGAAAGATCACCGTTTTTGTATTCATCAGAACTTAAGATGGTTTTATACAGAGGAATTGATGTTTCAACACCTTGAATGTAAAAATCATTTAATGCAGAAAGCATTCTAGTTCTAGATTCTTCAAATGTTTGACCCCATGTCACAAGTTTTGCCATAAGTGAGTCATAATATGGGGAAACTGTACAGCCAGGATAAAGATAGGTATCACATCTAACACTTGGTCCTGCAGGAATTGTTACATCAGGAACAGGGCCAGTAGAAGGAGCAAAATCCATGAATGTGTCTTCAGCATTTATTCTACATTCAATTGCATATCCATTCATTTTTAGATCATTTTGTTTGAAAGGAATTGGTTCACCGTTAGCAATATCTAATTGTAATTTAACTAAATCTAGTCCCGATACAAATTCAGTAATAGGATGTTCTACTTGTAATCTAGCATTAATTTCAATAAAATAAAACTCACCATTATCGGCTCTTAAGAATTCAGCAGTACCTAAATTAGTATAATCAACTGCATGTGAAGCATTAACAACTGATTCACCTACACGTGCCCTAGTTTCTTCATCAACAATTGGAGAAGGAGTTTGTTCAATTAATTTTTGATTACGTCTTTGAATAGAACATTCTCTTTCAAAGATATGAACAGCATTACCTTGTGTATCTCTAGCAAATTGGTATTCAATATGTCGTGTTTTTTCTAAGAATTTTTCAACTAATATTGCAGATTTACCTACTGCTGCAATTGATTCTCCAGTTACAGATTCATAACCATCACGTAATTCTTTATCATTAGTTACAATTCTAATTCCACGACCTCCTCCACCAAAAACAGATTTTAGCATTACAGGATAGCCAATGTCATTAGCAATTTTTTCTGCATCATCTGCATCTTTTACTAGACCTGGACTTCCAGGTACAGTTGGAACTTCAGCTTTTAACATTGCAGCTTTACATTTCATTTTATCACCACAAAGATTCATAGAATCTGCAGAAGGACCAATGAAAATAATTTTATTTTTTTCACAAAGTCTTGCAAAATCATCATTTTCAGAAAGAAAACCATAACCTGGATGAACTGAATCTGCACCAGATGACAACATTACATCTAAAATTTTTTCTTGATTAAGATATGATTTTGCAGGAGATGCCTCACCAATATGGTATGCTTCAGTTGCTTGTTTTACATGCATTGAATTTATATCTTCATCAGAATATACAGCAACTGTTTTAATTCCAAGTGCTTTACAAGTTCGAATTACACGTAAAGCAATTTCTCCTCTGTTAGCGATAAGTACTTTCTCAATCATATTGAATCACAAATTGATATTGCCATGTTTTCTAGGTAATTGTTTTTCTCTTTTGTTCGCAAGCATTTCAAGTGCTTTAATCAACATAGGTCTGGTTTCAGCAGGATCAATTACATTATCAACAGTTCCATGAGATGCAGCAACGTAAGGGTTTTCAAATTTTTGTGCAAATTCATCTATGAGTTCTTGTTTAAGTGATTCAGGGTCATCAGAAGAAGCAAGTTCTTTTCTATTCATAATTTTTATAGCTGCTTCACCACCTAAAACAGCACATTTGGCAGTTGGCCAGGCATAATTTACATCAGTTCTAAGATTCTTACTTCCCATTGCAATGTATGCGCCACCATATGCCTTGCCAATAACTAAAGTTATTCTTGGTACAGTTGCTTCACAATATGCATAAAGTAATTTACTTCCATGTCTAATGATTCCGTTATGTTCCTGATTAGAACCTGGCATGTAACCAGGTGTATCTACTAAAGTAATTATTGGAATATTAAATGCATCACAAAATCTAATGAAACGGGATGCTTTATTTGATGAATCAATATCTAATGCACCTGCAAGATGCATAGGTTGATTGGCTACAATTCCAACAACATTACCATTTAGTCTTCCATATCCAATTATAATATTTGGTGCAAACAATTCATGAACTTCAAAGAATTCATGATTATCAACAACTGAATTAATAATTTCTTTCATGTCATATGGTTGCAAAGGATTTTCAGGCATTATGTTAATCAAATTGTGATCTAATCTGTTTGGGTCATCATCAGTTGTAAGTTTAGGTGGTTGTTCAGTATTATTTTGGGGTAAAAATGAAATTAATTTTTTAATATAATCCATGCATTCGTATTCGTTTTCAGCAACAAAATGTGCAACACCACTTTTTGAACCATGTGTATTGGCACCACCAAGTTCTTCAAATGAAATTTCCTCACCTAATACAGTTTTAACAACATCAGGTCCAGTTACAAACATACTTCCAATTTTTTCAACCATTATAACAAAATCAGTCATTGCAGGAGAGTATACCGAACCACCTGCAGAAGGACCAACACTAGCAGTAATTTGTGGAATTACTCCAGAAGCTAATTGATTGTGATAAAAGATATCTGCAAATCCATCTAAACTCATAATTCCTTCTTGAATTCTAGCACCGCCAGAATCCATAATTCCAATAATTGGGCATCCTGTTTTTAATGCATGATCCATTAATTTAGTAATTTTTTTAGCTCCCATCTGACTTAATGTTCCACCTAAAACAGTGAAATCATATGCAAAAACAAAGATTTGTCGTCCAGATACATTCCCATAACCACCAACTACACCATCAGTGAAAAATTTCTTTTTCTGCATATCATATTCATGATAATGATGAGTTGTCAATAGATCAATTTCAACAAAAGTACCTTCATCAAGTAAAAGATTGATTCTTTCACGAGCAGTTAATTTACCTTTCTCATGCTGAGCACCAATGCGATCTTGGCCACCGCCTTGTAATGCAGTATTATTGATTTTAGTATATTCATCAATCTTTTCAGAATGCATAATATGATCTGATGCAAGAAGTTTTCATATATTAATCTAGATTCAATTTTAGATTATTACAAAAATTCATAGATCATGTATACTTTAACAAATTATGAGTTAAGAAGAGGGAATTTCTTTTTAGATGATTTTTGATATGAACTAAAAGCATCCTTTTCATCACTACATTTCTTGCAAATACATAATTGAGATACATTGGGTATATCACAAATATCTTGAAATTCACATTGTGCACATCCAGCTGATAAGCCACATACAATACATTGTAATTCATTGACCTTAGCACATTTTTCATGTTTAACACCAACTCCTTTTGACCAAAGTCCAATTTCATTAATTTCAATTTTATCATTACAAATAATACATGTTCCCGGAAATTTCATTGGGATTTTTATCCAACTCATTGTATCAATTCAATCTCCTTATCAATAATATCACCAAAAGTTTCTTCCAATTCTAATTCCAAAGTTTTATTTTTAATACAAAATAAAATATATGGCAAACACAGTGTTACAAATGCACTAGAAGAGAGATGTAGTTTTTTTGCCATTACAGAAGATAATGATTTAATTTTTGCACCATCCCAACGAATTCTATTTAATAATGGCCATGACAAATTATATTTAGAATATCTGATTCTATCATCTTTTTGATATAAATTAATTAAAATATCATTAAGATAACGTAGTAACCTCCAATTTTGAGTTTTCATAATTTTTCCAAATAACATATCAGCATTTGAAATAACTT
Source organism: uncultured Candidatus Nitrosopumilus sp. (assembly GCA_905612275.1). GTDB lineage: Archaea > Thermoproteota > Nitrososphaeria > Nitrososphaerales > Nitrosopumilaceae > Nitrosopumilus. The sequence continues at coordinate 31,824 of CAJQRM010000055.1, read as the reverse complement.
CTAAATATTTTGCAAGTGAATCATTATCTAAATCACTAGTTACTATACTAGAGTAAAATGCATTAATTTTTTCTCTAGGATTAATTTGTATTGAATACAAAACGCTTCTAGCTTCGTCAATTGAATTTGCTTTGAAAAATGCATTAATTCCATCTTCAATGTTGATACTTTCAAAAGAAGTTTCTGTTTGAGGATTAAATCCAGTAACCAAAGATTGAGTGAGATTAATCATTGAACGAATATCACCTTTAGATTTATCAATAACTTTGATTAAAGAACCAGGGCTAAGTTTTTCAGTTTCTTTTTGTAAAATATTATCCAAATAAACACGTAGAAGACGTGGTGGAATTTTTTTAAATGATATTGTTGTTACGGCTTTTTTTATACTCTTCATTTTATCTGAATCATCATAATTTGCAGCAAGTAAAATTGGGACATTTGGTTTTTTTAAGATATCAACAAGTGCAGCAGCACCACCATAGTCTCCACGACCATGAATACCATCTACCTCATCAACAAAAATCATGGGAGTTCCTAAAACACTAACGTTACCTAAAACAGGTGTAAGAATTTCATTAATTCTAGATTTACTTCGTACATCACTGGCATTAAGACCAATCATATCGTAACCAAATTGTTTAGCTAAAAGATATGCAATGGTAGTTTTTCCAATTCCAGGAGGTCCTACTATCAAAAGAGGTTTTGTTCCTTTCTTCCATTTTGCAAACCATTTGATAATGGCTACACGTGGTTCCTCGTTCCCCACCATATCAGAAATATTCTGAGGCCGATATTTTTCAGACCACATCAATGTTATCACTTAGTTGGAAGATTTTTGTTCAAATCTGACCAAATATTTTCTTCTTGTAATTTCTTATACCAGAATTGATTATAGTGTTCAACAGTAAGAAATAGAAATTCTAAGAACTTTGTATGTGAGAATTTATCAGGTAATTTTTCAAGAGCATCTCTTGCATCACTTAGGTATGATTCACTATGATTCATGGTCTCTTCAAATCCACTTTTTGCATCATTCATTTTCAATGAAAAAAATAATGGCCAAGAAGGAATTTTTGCGGCTCTATCTCTAATACTATCTTCAATTTCATTTCCACATCCAACAGATTCAGCTGCTTTTGCCATTCCAGTGTAAAAAATATCAGCCAAAGGTGCACGATTCAATGCCATGTTTCTACCAGCAGTTCCCATTACAGAGCGATATTTTTTGTAACTTTCAACTAGCTCTTCTTCTGTAATTTCTGCAGGTTTATCTTTTAATTTTGTATCAAGATATTGTCCAATTCTTGCTTGCTTGAAACCTTCTTCAAATTCTTTGAGTACATCTTCACCACCTTTTGAAATTTTTTCTCTAGCAAGTTTCAAAATATATGGATTCATTAATTTGTAATCATCTAAATATTCTAAATCTTCATCTTTGTCTACAATTCTATCCATTGGTTCGCTGAGATCAATTGCAATAATATGACCATCAACAATATCTTCTCTCATTGTAGTACTTTTATCATCGTTGAAATAATCTGTAGATGCATCAAAAAGACCATTAAAGACAGGAAATGTCATTTTGACAAAATTTGAATTTAAAATTCTAAGAACTCTATCATGTAAAGTATCAAAATCTTGTAATTTAGATTTTATAGGCTCAATTTCAGAAGCATTTAAAATAATTTCTGTAGAACCAACTTCTTCGGCAAATTGTTGTTGAGTTGTATTTGGAGAATCATCTGCGTTAATTTGATCAAAAAGATTTTTTGCAAATCTTTGAGCAAATGCAGGAAATGTATCTTCAGCTTCTTGTTTATAATGATTAAATTGTTTGAATCCTTTTGATTTGAATAAACCTTGTTTTATGATTTGTTTTCCTGGTTTAGTTCCCATCAAAGCACTTTTACTAAAAATTGATTCGTCTTTTCCACTCACAAACACAATCCTATTTGTTGTTATTTATGCTTTCAAGACAAAAATTTTCTTCACTTAAATTACGAAGAGAAAATTATTTTTTTATGGAAGTTATAGAAATTCTTCGTGAAGCTTCAAATCAAATTTATCAAAATGTAAAGGATCTTGCAGGTACAGAAGATGCTGCAGGTGATTTTGGAAGAGGAGCAGGTGGAGATATTTCACGAAATATTGACATTGTTGCTGAAAAAACAGTTTTAGATTATCTAAAAAAAATTAATTTTGAATGTGTTGTGTTAGGAGAAGAATGTGGTAGAGTTGAATTATCAGATAAACCAAAAGGTTACATCATAATGGATGCAATTGATGGTTCTGCTAATGCAGTACGTGGAGTACCATTTTTTTGTAGTTCATTGGCATTTGCAACAGAAAATAAACTTAGTTCAATTACAGATGGCGTAATAACAGATTTAACAAATGGAGATATGTATTGGGCTTCAAAAAATAAGGGTTCATTTTTTAATGAAAAACAAATCAAAGTTCAACAAAAAGAACCAATTTACAAAATTGTTGGAATCAACACATCTGGTGGGTCAAATGAATTAATGAAACGAATGTACCCAATATTTCAAAATCATAACCATACAAGACATTTTGGTGCTAATGCATTAGAAATGGCATTGTTTGCAAGGGGTTTGATGGATGTTTTTATTGATTTTAGAGATAAAATCAGGATTCAAGATATTGCTGCAGGATATATAATTGTAAAAGAAGCTGGAGGGTTACTGCTAGATGCAAATTTGAATCCACTAGATGCAGATCTAAGTTATGAAATAAGGGTCTCATTTATCGCTGCAGCAAATCAAAAAATTCTTGATGAAATTATGTCACAAATTAATTAGAATTATAGTAATATCTGATCTTTAGGATTATTTCATAAGAGAAATATATTTAACCAAAGTAACGGGAAACCTCGTTGTATGGTTACTGAAATGAAAGCAAAGGTGGTCTACAGGGAATTACTAAAAGAAGATCTAGTTATCATACGATTAGTTCCTGAAAACGGAATGCCAGAATACAAAACTGGACAATTTTTAACAATTGGGGTTCCAATTCCAGCAGAAAAAAAAGTAGTTAGAAGAGCATATTCAATTGCATCACATGCTCAAAATAGAGATTATTTTGAATTTGTAATTAGATGGGTTAGAAAACCACTTCCAGGTCGTGTAACAACTGAATTATTTTATCTTAGTGTTGGAGATGAGGTTACTCTTGGAGATCCAACAGGGGCAGCATTACTAATTAGCAATAAATTACATAATGGTAAAAAAGATAACAGAAGAGTAATTTGTGTAGGTGGTGGAACCGGTTTAGCTCCATTTATTGCATTTGCAAAACATTTCCATGATACTAATGATACTAGAGAAGTCATAGTTTTACATGGTGCAAGTTACGTTGATGAATTAAGTTACAAACGTCTCTTAACAGATATGGAATTAGAAAGTGAAAGAAGAGGAAGAGACAAATGGAATTTTAGATATGGTGCAGCAATTAGCAGACCAAAAGAATTCTTTAACAGATCTTGGAGTGGTCATGTTGGTAGAGTTGAATCATTTTTCAAACCTGATAAAAAAACAGGTTTATCACCAATAGAAGAAATGGTAGGCGAGGAATTAACTCCAGAAAATTCAATTATTTACATTTGTGGATATCAAGGTACAATTGATGGGGTAATTGATCATTTGGATTCTAAAGGTTTTGTCACAGAACATGAAAAGAAATCTGATGGTAGTTTTGGAATTAAATACGAATCATACGGATAAAATCTATTTTTAAAATAGTGTTAATCTTAAATTAACAAATATCATAATTTTTATAGCGACTATTTTTCTCCAAAACATGGTAAAATTGAAGTGTAATGATTATGGTTTTGAATGTGATTTTTCAGTAGAAGGGGAAACAGAAAAAGTGATAGAAGATTTTAGAAGTCATACAGAAGATGTTCACGGAATAGATTATTCAAAAGAAGCAGTAATGCAATTCATATTAAGAAAACAAGGATAATAAAAAATACTAAGCATCTAATCTTTTCATTCTAGCAGATAATACAGGTAATTCTTTTGCTATAATTTTTTCAATTGATGGAACAATATCAGATTTACCTTTTACGCTTTCTTCAAAAATTTCTGCAATTTGGTCTCTAAATAATAACTTAATTCCAGGAAGAGCAGTAATTCCTTCATCTACAGTTCTTGGATCAGATAAATCTAAAATCAATGTACCTTTCTTCTTTTCTTCCATTACAAGTCGAATTCTTTCAAATGTAATTAAGAAATAATCAGATGTTGTTGCAACAAAAATTATATCATATTTATTAAAAGTGGATAAAGCATCATCAAACTCTATTGGATTACCACCAACAATATTACTAAATCCATTTGCACGTTCAACAGTTCTACTTGTAACATCATAAGAAATTTCTTTTTTGTTAAGACTTTTAGCAACCAAAGCAGCAGAATTACCAGTACCAATTAACAATACTTTTTTCTTTGAATCTAATCCTGCTTTTTCATCGACTAATTTTACTGCAATGTCTCCAAGTGAAATAACATCTTTTGAAATTCCAGTGGTATCTCTCATTCTAGTAGATAATCGAATGACATTTTCAAATAATTTATTGAGAATAGTACCTGAAGTACCTGCAGATTTAGCATGAGATAATGATTGAACTATTTCATCAAAGACTTCTTGTTTACCAACAACAAATGAATCTATGCCAGATCCTAATCGTAAAAGATTAAGATATACATCATCACTTTTGTAGACTTCAAGAGTTTGATCAAAGTGATCAATGTCAATTTGTTCTAATGTAGTTAAGGAAATCCAAGTCTCTTTAACTTGATTTAAAATTAGAGTTTTTCCTTCAGCTCTTCGTGCATCAGGAGAATCAATAGTTTCAATATTACTAACGGTAAAAATTTCAATTCTACTTGCTGTTTGAACAATAATACATTCATCAACACCAGGGATTTTCTTAAATTCGTCTGCTGCTGCCCAAACATCTTTGAAAGCAAATTTAGATAATTCATGAATTGGAACATTTCTGAAAGTTACTCGGGCATTCATTACATCAAAGATTACGTGATTCATATCATCATACCAACTTATGCGTTAATTTTATCCCGTCCACCTTTTGCTGTTCGGAAGACATTCATTCCAATATAGAAATTTTCATGTATTGATTCTAAATAAGTAATTTCATTTTCTGTTGCAAGTATTTCTTTTTCAGTTGATTCAGGATCTTTTTTTAATTTAGCAAGTTTAATTTTTAATTCATCTAAGAAAGAATCTACACCACGCTCATAATTTGAAACACCACCATATTCTGGACTAAGAACATGTTGTGGATTATATTCTGGAGTTTGATCATGAGGAGTTTCAGCTATCTGTGTAATAGATTCTTGTTGATCTGGTGTAAGTATAGGTCTTGGGAATCTATCTTTTTTATCTAACCAAAATTCAGGTTCACCCATTTCTCGTCTAAAAATCTCTTCACCTTTTCGTTTGAATGTAAAATCAACTTTTTTTGTAATGTCTGCTTTAACTTCAGCAGCAATTACTTTGTATTCTTCCTCTGCGGATAATTCTAATTTAGCTCTTGCTGCATTTGCTTTTTCAAGAGCTATTTGTAATGCAGCCTCTGCATCAGCAAGTACTTTTGCATTTACCTCTACTTTAGCTGCTGCGTCTTGAGCATCTTTAGATTCTGCTTCAACTTTTTTAACATCTTTAACTTTTTTAACATCTTCAACTTTTTTAACATCTTCAACTTTTTTAACATCTTCAACTTTTTTAACATCTTTAACTGATGGTTTTTCAGATACAGAATCTTCTGTAGGTTTTATTTCTACTTCAGATTTTTTTTTCTCCTCAGACAACAAATTTCACTAAAATTGCCTGAATTTTAATATTCTTGTGTTGAAAAATGCCAAAGAATACTTGAAATGAAAACAAGAAGTGATCGCTTTTAAAAAAGTGATTAATTAAAAATAATGGCGCCCTCGGCGGGATTTGAACACGCGTCTCAGCCGTGACAGGGCCGAATTCTAGACCGGGCTATACTACAAGGGCACAAGTACTATGAATCAAAATCCTAGATTAAAAGTTTCTGACATAACATCTAGATTTGTAAAAGACTAAATTATACGCGAAAACAATTTTTTTTGTGGGTCTATGGCGCAGCCAGGTAGCGCACCGGACTTTTAATCCGGTTGTCGAGGGTCCGAATCCCTCTAGACCCGCGTCTTCTTTATTCATTAAATGATTTCATTGACTAATTTTTGTAACTCATCAATAGAAGACTTGATTTTATTGTCTCTTTCAGACATGTCAGACCTCCAAGTATTAATTTTCTGAATTCTATCAGAAATCATTCTTTTTTGCTCATCATAACCAGAAGAACCAAAAGATTTTCTATCTTTTAAAGAGGAAACAACACTAGTAGTTGAAATAATTTTAGATACAATTTTAGGATCTATCTTAGTTCCTTCTACAGATTTTTTTATTTCTAAAGTAGTTAATTTAGAAATTGGTTTTTTTGAAGTATGTGCCAATTGGACTAAAACTCCTGCAATTTTATGAGTCACTCTAAATGGAATGCCCTCTTGAACTAATTTTTCAGCAATATCTAATGCAATTAGATTACTAGATTCAGTTACTTTTTTCATTTGTTTTTCATTCACTTTCATAGTTAGAACAATTGATTTTATAATTAGTAATGCACTGATAGATATTTTTGATGTTGACCAAATAGACGATTTGATTTGTTGTAAGTCACGTCCGTATCCTGAAGCTAAACCTTTGATGGTAGTTAAAATGGCAGTTAAATTTCCAATAATTTCTGCAGTCTTACCACGAGTTAATTCTAAGATATCAGGATTCTTTTTTTGAGGCATTACACTTGAAGGTGACGTAAACTCATCAGATAATTCAATAAAAGAAAATTCAGATGTAGACCAAATTATGAAATCTTCAGAAATTCTACTTAGATTAGTCATTAAAATTGAAACCATTGCCACATATTCTGCTACAAAATCACGTGCACTTGTTGCATCAATAGAATTCTCAACAACACCATCAAAACCTAACATCTTTGCAGTACTGTGTCTATCAATTGCAATACTAGTTCCTCCAACAGGTCCAGCTCCAAGAGGACTTTGATTAATTCTTTGAAAAGTATCAAACAATCTTTGGAAATCTCTGGATAAAACATCTGCTTGAGCTAAAAGATAATGAGAAAACAAACCAGCTTGAGCTTGTTGAAGATGAGTATAAAATGGCATAATTGTTTTTTGATGATTTTTAGATACAGACACAAGTGATTCAATTGTATCTAAAAGACAATTACAAATAATGTTAATGTCATCTCTAATTTTCATTCGAATATCTAAAACAACTTGATCATTTCTGGATCGTGCAGTATGCATTTTTCCACCACTTGCCATACCTGCTTTTTTAATTACTAGAGATTCAATTAATTCATGAATATCTTCTGCTCCAGATGAAGAATCAAATTTTTTATTTTTCAGATTTTCCAAGGAGGATAGAATTTTTTTTGCATCATTTTTTGTAATAATGTTATTTTGAAATAACATTATGGTATGAGCTTGACTTCCAATAATGTCATACAAAGCAATTTCAGAATCATCATTTATTGATGAAACATAATCTAAAGTAATATTACTCAAATCAGTACCAAGTCGAGAGCGATACATCATCTAAGGTTGTAAAATGGTTATATATAGCATAAATGCTTTTGCCGACATGAGTCAAGATATCAAATTACTTAGAGTTAAAATTTTTGATGAATTATCAAAGATTGTAGATCCGGAAATTAACACATCTATTGTAGAATTAGAGTTAATTGATGAGGTAGATATCAGTGATAGTAATGTCAAGGTAGATTTGCATCTAACTAGTCCTTTCTGTCCAGCAGTGTTTGGTTTCAAAATTTGTCAAGATGTTCATGATTATCTTTTAAAAGTAGATGGTGTAGAAGATGTCAAAGTGAATGTATCAAATCACTTTATGGCAGAGCAAATCAACAATCAGGTTAACAATAGTCCTAATCCTAAAAAATTAAGTGAACTTCCTAAAAAATCAGGTTAATTTCTAAATCCTAACAAATATCCTCGAAGGAATTGAATTCCCATTGCAGGATCAACACCTTTTGGACATACCTGACTACATGAACCAGCAAAGTGACACCTCCAAATACCATGAGATTCATCGATGATGTTTAATCTAGTATCTTTTCCTTTATCTCTACTATCAGCAACATATCGATATGCTTGTGCTAATGCCTGAGGTCCTACAAATGATGAATCAGTAGCCATAGTTGGACATGCAGAATTACATAAACCACATTTGATACAATTGGCAAATTGGATGTATTGTTCTACTTCTTGAGGTGATTGTAAAAATTCTCTTTGGTCTGATTCTAGTTCAGTATCATCACGAATTACATAAGGTTTAATTTTTTGATGTGTATCAAATAATTTTTCAAAGCCAACTGTCAAATCACGAATTACTGGAAAATTATTCATAGGTTCAACAGTAACAACATCAGAATCCAATTCACTAATTTTAGTAAAGCATGCAAGTCTAGGTTTTCCATTAATCAACATGCCACATGATCCACATGTAGCTTGTCTACAAGAATAACGAACAGCTACAGAATGATCAAAGTGTTTTTTGACATCAAGAATTGCCTCCAACACTGTAGTCCATTTTTCATAAGAAACAGTAAATTCCATAAATTTACTTGATTTGTCTAATTCTGGATTAAATTTTGAAATTCTTAAAAGAATAGATTTTGATACAGATAATAGAGTCGGTACTTGTTCATCTACAGTACTAGATACTTGAGCCATCTCTATACCATCCCCATATTTGTCATAATAATTGTTCTTGAACCATATCCGATTAAACCAATCATTGCCACTACACAACCATATGAAACGGCCTTCTCATATACTCTGCCTTGTTTTAATTCTAATAAGATAACTCTCAATCCATTAAATCCATGTACTGAAAGTAAAATCAAAATTAGTTCAAGCATTACAACATATGGAACAGATCGATAATTAGCTAAAACATTTTCATATTCTAAAGAATCAGCAAATCCAGTTGTTAGACGCATCAAAATATGAACTGCAACTAATCCAACTGAGGCTAAAGCAGTCCCATAGTGAATTTTCATTATTGTACTTTCTTTCATTTTATTCACCAAACATTACTGCCATTCCATACATCATTGCAACAGCTGCAAGGACAATAGAAGAGTAAATTCCTATTTTATGCCTATAATTTTGGGATGCTGGCTCATATGGATAATCAGGTCTAGCAGGTTTTCCTACACCAACACCGCCATGTCCTAACATAATTCGAATTCCATTTCCAGTATGAAAAACACACATTCCAATTACAAGTGCTAAAAATATATGCCCTTCAGTAGTTTGGGTCATTGCTAAAAAGTCATCCCAACCCATTCGACCTCGTAAAATATTACTTGTTTCATAAATATGTGCAATAAAATATCCTAACAATCCCAATCCACTTAAACGCATTAACAAATATGCAATACGTTCAATTCCATAACGACCAGGATTGGCCATTCCTTTGATACCTTCTCGATGTTCATCTTTAGTCATCTAATATTTCCTCTCCACTGGTTGATATTTAGTAATAGTTACAGGATGTGTTTTCATAATTGGTTCAATTGGATCATAATATGCAAGTGTATGGTATAAGAAATTAGCATCATCACGTTTAGGATAATCAGTTCTTGAATGTGCACCACGAGATTCCTTACGATTAATAGCACCAACTAAAAGAACTTCAGCAACTCTAAACATAGAATCTAATTCCATTACATTTACAAAATTAGTATTGTATTCTTTTGCTTTATCATCAACGTGTTTCCAAGCTTGTTTTTTTAATTCACGAACTTTCTTTAAACCATCAACAAGATCAGTTTCATTTCTATAAACATATGCTTTATCATTCAAAGTATCAGTAAGTTCTTGTCTAATTTCATATGGATTTACATCTCCATTTCCTCTAAATATTCCATCAAAGATTCTTTTTTCTTCTAAAGCAACTAAATGATGAGGCCATTCATTGTCATTAGTATTATTCATAGCATATTCTGCTGCAAGTTCACCAGTAATTTTTCCCCATACAATACATTCTGAAGTAGAATTTGCACCTAGACGATTTGAGCCATGAACACTGTTACATGCAGCCTCACCAGCTGCCCAAACACCCTGAATTTCAGTTGCACCATCAATATCAGTATGTAATCCCCCCATCATATAGTGACAAACAGGTCTAATGTCAAGCAAGTCTTTAGCAGGATCTATCCCTGAAAATTTTATCGAAATTTCTCTAATTCCACCTAATTTTTCTTTAATTTTTTCATCACCAAGATGTCTAATGTCAAGTTTCATACAATCAACTCCAGTTTCATGTTTGAATCCATTACCTTGTTCAATTTCAGTCATAATAGATCTTGAAACAATATCACGTGGAGCTAATTCCATTTTTCCAGCAGCATAAGTTTTCATAAATCTCTCTCCTTTGTTGTTAAGCAAATATCCACCTTCACCTCTTGCACCTTCAGTAATCAATATTCCAGAAGGCAAAATTCCAGTTGGATGAAATTGTACAAATTCCATATCTTTTAATGCCATACCAGCACGAAATCCCATATCCAATCCATCAGGAGTTGAAGATAAAGCATAAGTTGAAAAGCTGTATAAACGTCCAGCACCACCAGTTGCAATGATTAGAGCTTTTCCTTTAATCGTGTAAAAGTTTCCAGAAGATAATTCAATTGCAGTAACTCCCATGAATTTTTTACCATCATGTATAATTGATGTTACAAACCATTCGTTAAGATATTCAATATTATCATATTTCTGACATGTATCATACAAAGTTTGCATTTCATAAAAACCAACTTTATCAGATGCGTATGTTGCTCTAGGAAAACTATAACCACCAAAATTTCGTTGATCAATTCTACCATTATCTCTTCTAGACCATGGCATTCCCCAATGATCCAATTGATGTATTTGTTTTGGTATTTCAACACAAAGTCGTTCAGCAACATCTTGGTCTGCAAGAAAGTCACTTCCTTTCACAGTATCATAAACATGAGATTCAATCGTATCACCCTCATCTTCAAAAAGTACTGCTGCAGTTCCACCTTCTGCTGAAACTGAATGAGAACGCATCACTTGTACTTTAGAAACAACTCCAATCTTTAGATTTGGACCTTTCTTTGCTGCTTCAATTGCAGCCCGTAATCCAGCAAGACCTGAACCACAAATAATTAGATCAAATTCTAAAGAATTAACCATTTTAATACAAAATTATTATTTTTGGGTTAAATATGAAGTAATGTCAGGCATATTTAGAAATATTAAAATATATCACTAGTGATATCACTAGTGATGATTTCAGAATGGTTTCAAAGAGTAGGAAGTTCGGTTCCAAGAGGATTTTCAAGATATTTTATTTTGGAATTATTAAAAGAGAAAACGTACACTGGAAAAGAAATTATTGATTATGCAGTAAAACAAAGTAACGGAATTTGGAAGCCATCTCCAGGATTAATTTATCCATTATTAGGTCGACTCTTAGATGAGAATTTAATTGAAGAAACAAAAGACGGAAGATATCAATTAACAAAAAAAGGTGCAGAGACAGCACAAGATGTTGATAAGATTAATGACATTGTTAAAAAGCAGTTAGAAGTTTTATTCAGATTAGGAAATGTAGGAAAATTTGTTGCAATAGACTTGCTTGAAAAAATTTCTTCAATGGGATCCATTCTAAGTTCTAACATAACAAACATGACAGATGAGGAGACTCAGAAATACAAAAAGTTTCTACAAGATGAATTAAATAAAATGGATGGAAAGAAAGTAGGAAAAGCAGGTAAAAAAATCAAAATAGAATAATAAAAAATAATTCTAAAACAAAATAATTTAAAATCATAAATAATTCAAAAAAAATAGAAATCTATGAAAAAATTATCTAGAATGATAAAATCAAAAAAACCTCTTGTCATACCAGGTGTGTATGATGCAATTGGAGCAAAAATTGCAGAAAAAGTGGGATTTGATGCAATGTTTCAAACTGGATATGGTACATCAGCAACATTATTTGGAATGCCAGATTATGGATTTATTGGAGCAACTGAAACAGTTGATAATGCAAGAAGAATATCAAATGCAATTTCAGTTCCACTTATCGTTGATTCAGATACTGGTTATGGTAATGCACTAAGTGTTTGGAAATTAGTAAAAGAATTAGAATCTGCAGGTGCTGCAGGTATATTTCTAGAAGATCAAAAATGGCCTAAAAGATGTGGACATATGCAAGGAAAGGAAGTCATACCACAAGAAGAATATACAGAAAAACTGGGTGCAGCAATTGATGCACGTGAAAATAAAGATTTCATTATTGTTGCTAGAACAGATTCAAGAGCAATAGAAGGATTAGAAGCAGCAATAGAAAGAGGAATTCAAAATAAAAAGACAGGTGCTGATGCTGTGTTTATAGAAGCTCCAAGATCACTAGATGAAATGAAAAAAATTGGAAAAGAGATCAAATCTCCACTAGTTGCAAATATGATTGAAGGAGGAGCAACACCAATGAATTCAGCACAAACATTAAACAAGATTGGATTCAACATAATCCTATATCCATTATCAGTATTATTTGCAAATACGTTTGCAACAATGAATATTTTACAAGAATTAAAAAATACAGGAACCACGGTAAAATATAAACAAAAAGTAGTAAATTTTGATCAGTTCAATAATTTGGTGGAGCTAGATAAATTCAAAAAAATGGAAACAAAGTACAAATTTTCAAAAAGAAAATAAAAAATTTCAAGTAAAGTACAATTAAGCTGCGTTTCTCTTTACTTCAATTTCTATTGTTGAAACATTTCGGGTTCTACCATCTTCTGATTCCAATGATTCGGAACCAATTTTGATATTTCCGATAGAATATCCTGCATTTTCAGTTTTTCGTGCAACAATTTGAGCTACATCTACAGCACGACCTATACTGAGTCCTCTAGCTTTGATGTTGACGGATGGTATATTTGCTAATTGAATTAGCGTCGATGTTACATATGCCATCAATGGTTTCTTACCAATGAATATGGTGTCTCTAGTTTCAGTGGACATGATTAGTTTAGGATCTAACGATAATTTAAAGTTAAAATGAATTTTTTACAATATTTATAAAAAATTTAAGAATTATTAAGTTCAAAATAGAATTTAGCATTAGTATGGAAGATATTATAAAAATATTAGAATCAGGAGAGGCTGAAAATAAAATTAAAATCTTACAAACTTTAGATAATACAAATAATTTAAAAATATTAGAACAAATAATTTTAAGATTAAATGATGATAGTATTCAAGTTAGAGGAGAAGCATTTAACACACTTTTATTAAATCAAAATAAAATTTCCAAGATTCTAATTAATAATCTCAATTCTTCAAATAAAAATATCAGAGGTTTTACATCACTAGTATTAGCTAATCGAAATGAAAAAATTGCAATTCCAGAAATAATGAAACTAATAGAAGATGAACATGGAATGGTAAGGTCTTGTGCAATTGGAGCATTAGGATATCTAAAAGCAGATAAAATTACAGATATTATTTTAAAATTACTTTCAGATTCTAATTTGGAGGTACAAAAAAGTGCATTACAAGCAGCAATTCAAGTAAATGCAATTATTTCAAAAAATAAAATTGAAGAAATTTCAAAAAATAATGATCAACAAATAAAAAATCTATTATTGAAATTAAAAAAATAAGTGGACCGGAAGGGATTTGAACCCTTGATCCGATGCATGCCATGCACCTATCCTACCAGACTAGACGACCGGCCCAATAATCAAATACTGATTGAATAATATTTTCTAAATTGGTTATTAACGTTTAGCGATTTAATATGTTAGGTTAGTGAAATTATCACAATATATTTAAACTTCAATATGATGATTGAATTGTCATGGTCGTAGATAACAAAGCAACTGTTACTTATGTTCAATTGTTAAAAGAAGATTTGGTTATAATGAGAATTGTTCCAAATGATGGTCCAGTTCCAGATTTTGAAGCAGGTCAATTTCTTACATTAGGTTTACCAAATCCAGCAAATGATGGAAAAATTGTTAGACGAGCATATTCAATTGCATCTCATCCAGAAAACAAAGAGTATATTGAATTTGTAATAAGATGGGTTAGAAAACCACTTCCAGGAAGATTAACTACACAAATATTTAATGCAAAAGAGGGAGATGAAATCCTTTGGTTAAAACCTACAGGTAGAGCATTAGGAATTAGTGAAGAATTACCAAACGGCGAAAAAGATACAAGAAGAATAATTTGTATTGGCGGTGGAACTGGATTGGCACCATTTGTCAGTTTTGCACAACATCTTCATGATACTAATGACAAACGAGAGATTATTGTTTTACATGGTGCAAGTTACGTTGATGAATTAAGTTACAAAGATTTGCTAACTGGTCTTGAAGATGAGAGTGTTGCAAAAGGCAAAGATAAATGGAATTTTAAATATCGAGCAGCAATTAGTAGACCACAAGAGTGGTTTAACAGAAGTTGGGCTGGTCAAATTGGAAGAGTTGAAACATTTCTAAGACCTAGAGGTACGGACATGTCACCATTAGAAGAATTAATTGATGATAAAATTACTCAAGAAAATACAATTTTCTATGTTTGTGGATGGCAAGGAACGATTGATGGAGTTATGGACTTTTTAACACCCAAAGGATTCATCACGGAGCACGATAAACGTAAAGATGGTAGCTTTGAAGTCAAGTATGAATCATACGGATAGAATTATTCATAAAATTAATCATTGAAATATGAGAATTATTTACAAAGTATAATTGACAACAGCCCTATACCTTGCTCATCTAAATCCAGTAACAAATGCTCATGTAGAGATCATTAAAGAATTGAAAAAAAATGCAGATATTGTAAAAGTAATGCCTGTTATTTTCAAGTATGATAATAGAGAAGTAAACAGTAAAAGTTTTCCATTTAATTTTGAAACTAGAAAAAAAATGCTTGAATCAATTTTTGGAGATTCAATTAAAATAACTGATGATTACGCTTTTCTAGCACCGTTTAAAAAATATCTCCCGCCATTAGTAAGAAGAAAATCATGGAAACTAAGAAAACAAATTCTTAATGGAGTTAAAGGTGATTATTTTTCATATACTGGTGATAAGGCAGAAGGATACATGTTGAAAATGTATAGATTAAAACCAAAAATTGGTGAAAGAAAATCTCTATCTGCAGCATCAGTTAAAGAGAAATTGTATGATGCAGCATTAGAAAAAAATTCTAATTGGAAAGAAGATGTTCCAAAAGAAATAGTCAAAATTATTGAAGATGAATGGGAAACTGTAGAAAAATATTCATCTGGTGAAGATATGACTACACGAGTCGTAGGAATGAAATTTCCTAAAGAAGGTTGGTCAAAAAAATAAAAAAATCATTAGTATAAAATCAGTAAATTAATTGAAAATAGATTAATAGAGATTGTCTAAAACTTTTGTATGAAACTTCCCTTATCAAAATATGTTTGGTTTGATGGAAAGTACATCCTTGCAGAAAAAGCCCAAATACCAATAACTACTCATGCTCTTCATTATGGAACATCAATTTTTGAAGGAATTAGAGCATATTGGAATGGAAAAAATCTTCATGTATTTAGATTAGAAGAACATGTAAAACGATTTAGAAAATCAGGTCAATTTTATAACATTTCATTAAATTTTACAGATAAACAAATAACTAATGCAATAATGGGAATTTGTAAAAAAAATAATATTAAAAAATCCTGTTACATTAGACCATTTTATTTTGTAGGGGATTATGGGATTAATCTCCATGTAACAGAAAAATCTCCAACAAATGTTGCAATTTTTACATTTCCATTTGGGAATTTATTTAATAAAAATGGCATTACCACAGCAATAGTATCTTGGAGAAAATTCTCAGATAATTCTACACCTACACAAGCAAAAATGGGAGGAAATTATCTCAATTCAATTATTGCAACACAAGAAGCAAAAAGAATTGGCGTAGATGAAGCAATTTTACTTGATCAAAATGGAAATGTAAGTGAGGCACCAGGGGAAAACATATTCATTGTAAAAGAAGGTCAATTAATTACACCATCATTAACATCTTCAGCATTAGAAGGTATAACTAGAGATGCAGTACTCAAAATTGGAAAAGATTTAGACATGGATGTAATTGAACGAAATTTCAAGAGAAGTGAACTAATAATGTCAGATGAGATTTTTCTAACAGGTACAGCTGCAGAAATTACACCAGTAATTTCTATAGATTCTAAAAAAATAGGCAATGGAAAACCAGGAGATATTACAAAAAAAATGATGCAAGAGTATTCCGACATAGTAATGAATAAAAATATAGATTATGCTCATTGGTTGACTGAGGTTTATTAGATGAAAATTGTTCAAATTGGAACTGGCGGATGGGGGAAAAATCATACCAGGATTTTATCAGAGTTAGGCGTACTTGTAGCAATATGTGATACTAATCCGAATAAAAGTAAGGAGTATGGAGAAAAATATTCGGTAAATAATTATGAATCATTAGATGAATTATTACGTTCTGAGGAATTTGATGGTGCATTTGTTGTCACACCAACATCAACACACACACAAATTGCAATAAAATTATTGGAAGCTAGAAAACATGTTTTTGTAGAAAAACCAATGACATACAAATCTGAAGATGGTGAAAAACTTGCTAAACTTGCAGAAAAAAATAAAGTGATTCTAACATGTGGGTATATTGAAAGATTCAATCCTGCAGTTGATATTGTAAAAAAAATAGTTAATGCAAAAAAATATGGAGATCTAGTAATGCTTGAATTTCATAGAGAAAATAGAATGCCATTACACATCAAAGATGTTGGAATTATCTATGATACATCAGTTCACGACATAGATACTGCAAATTGGTTGTTTAATGACATGCCCCAAGTAGTTTTTGCACGTGCAGGAAAAATTAAGCATGAACATGAAGATTTTGCAAGTATTATGTTAGGATATAAGAATAATAAAGTTGCAATAATTTCATCAAATTGGATTACACCAAAAAAAGTTAGAAAATTTAGTGCAGTATGTACAGAAGCAATTATTTCATCAGATTTTATCACTCAAGAAATTATAGTTGAAAAAGATGAAGAAACTCAAATTATCAAAAATGAAAAAGAAGAGCCATTAATGCGAGAAATTCAAAATTTCTTAGATGCCATTAGAGATAAAACTAAACAAGTTGTCAAATCACAAGAAGCAGTGAATGTTACAAAGATTGCAGAAGCGGCACTTTTATCTAGTCAAAAAGGAACTCCAATTTATCTGAATTTAAAATGAATAAAACAATGATGGAAATACTCGCATGTCCAATAGACAAGAATCATCCCTTAGAATTATTTGAAATTAAAGAAAAAAATGACGTTGTTATTGAGGGTGCAATATTTTGTCCAAAGTGTGCTAGATTTTATCCAATAATGGAAGAAATTCCAATAATGTTACCAGATGACCTTAGAGATAAAAAACATGAAATGGAATTTTTAAAAAATAATAAAGATAAATTGCCTGAAAAAATTATTACAAAGGCAAACCCATGGCATTTGTAAGATAATGGTTACAAATTTTATTTCTGAAAAAGCAAAAATTGGAAAAAATGTGAAAATTTGGCATTTCTCATATGTTGGTGATGATGTTGAAATTGGAGATAATGTGAAAATTGGATCCCTTGCACATATTGATTATGATGTAAAAATTGGAGATAATACAAAAATTGAAGGACAAGCATACATTCCACCATTATCTAGAATTGGAAAAAATGTTTTCATTGGTCCAGCAGCTGTTTTAACAAATGATCCATTTCCAATGTGTGATAAAATGGCAGGGGTTACAATTGAAGATAATGCAATAATTGGTGCACGTGCAGTAATCAAAGCAGGAATAACTATAGGGAAAAATAGTGTTGTTGCAATGGGTGCAATTGTAACAAGAGACGTTGAAGAAAATACTGTTGTTGCAGGGTCACCAGCTTTTCTAAGATATAGTAGAGAAGAATATGATAAAAAAAGAAAAAAATGGATAGAAAGTTAAAACTTTAATTCTTTTTTAAAGATATAATTTTTTAATTTAGATAAAATTAAAATCCATATTACAACTAGTATTAATGAAATAGTGACTTTAATTCCAGATGAAATTATCCAATGAAAATCACCAAATTGTTGTATTGAAAACGGACCTAACAAAACAACCATTATTCCACCACCAATAATTATCAAACCCCACATTCCAAATAAAAAACCATAAAGTCCAGACTTCAAAGAGAAACACCCATCATAAATGCAGTAATAATAGCTAAGATTCCAGAAAATATTGCAAGTTTGAAAATTGCAAATCCAACTTGTTTTTCAGTTAATGGACCACCTGCAAGAATTAATCTTACTAAAGTTACTGGTGCGGTTTTGTCATTAGTTGCTTTTAATTTAAAATCACTAGTAAATTCAACAGGTTTTCCTTTGATTTGTCTATGTTCTACTACTCGTTTTACACTTGATAGGAACAAAAATGAGTTAATTACAGCAGGTAAGAGTGCAATGGCTGCAATAATTTCTACACCACCAATAATTGCAATAACACCATACATAGCACCAAATGTTAATGCTCCAGAATCTCCAGGAAAAATTTTACTTGGTATTTTATGGTATTTGTAAAATGCCAATGAAACAAATCCTAAAGGTAAACTAACAATAGCAATTTCATAATTTTGCAAAATAAATAAACAAATAGATAATGTGAAACTTGCGATTACCATAAAACCACTAGCAACACCATTAAAAACATCAATAGAATTAATTGTATTTCCGGTAATAGGAATCATAAAAATTATCAATCCAAGATACAGTAACGGGATTTGAACATCCCCAAATAATGGAAATGCAAGAGCTGAATCATATGTACCAAGAAAAATAATTGGAAGTGCTGCAATTGCAAGAGTTACAGGTTTAAACCAACCTCCCATTACTTTTCTATCATCAACATAACCAATTGCAAATGCTGCGGTAGTTGTAATTATTATTGCAAGAATTTCATTTAGTTGAAAAAATCCATAAAGAACAAGCTCGGAGACAACAATTCCCAATATTATAGATATTCCACCAGGTCTTGCAACCATTACATTTTCTTTTTTGTTCATATCTTTTACAGTGTAATTCTTTTTTACCAAAATTTTGATTAATGGTGGAGTAGTGAAATATACTACAAAAAATGCAAGTATGCAAGAAATTATTGCAGGTATAATTAATTCAATCAATATCTAATCTTCGTTAATTCAGCTTTAATGTTATTTGCTATGATTAAACCAATTTTATCAATTTTTGCTAATTTCTCTATTTTCGCTTTTTCCAAATCAAGGCGATTTTTGAAACCATTTTTGTACAAAATTTGAGCACGAACTCGTCCAATTTGTTTAATTTTTACTAATTCAAGATATTTTTCTGGAACACCATGCTGAATTTGTAATTTCAATAAATCTGATTCATCAATAAGACTCTGATATTCAGATACAATCTTTTTTTGTTTATTTTCTTTAGCATAATCTCTCCAAAATTTAATAATTTCTGTAAAAATATAGACTAAATTTTTTGCATTTTCTTTTATATAGAATATATCACCCGGTTCAGCATCAAAATGGTCTGACATATCTTGATAAGTCATAGCATCAATCCACTTGTAAAGAATTAACAAACTTTTGAAACAGTATTCCCTTGAAAATTCTTGATTTCTGTATAATTTTTCATTTGGATCAATAAGATCATCCATATCGCCTTGATATTTATCAGGTATTGGATATTGTGAATAAAATTCATGAAGATTTGTAATCATGTAGAATATTCCAAATGTATGTTTTGTTCCTCTTAGATAATCTTCAATGTAACCAGTCATATCAAATGCGGTTTCAGGATCAATTCTTAAATAAAAAATTCGAATACCAAATTTTGTAGGTTCAAAACCATTTTCATCAGTGATCATTCCATATTCTTTTAATGTTTCAAGTTGTTTTGTTATCTTTTTTTCCAATACAGAATCATCAGAAAGTTGATAGGCAGCAAAAGTTTGTGAAAAGAATTTTATTATTTTTTCATAAGATGTAGGATTGAATTTGGATGCAGTGTAAATAAATCCAAGTAAATTAATTCTTAAAGAACTATCTTCATCTAATGTTTTTGATTCCAATGGTTCTGGTTCACCATCAACATAATGTTCTAGTATTTCATCAGGATATCCTTTTGCAATAATTATTGATTCGCCCATATCATCATATTGTGGTCTTCCAGCTCTGCCACACATTTGTTTATATTCTAAAATACTAATTTTTTCCAAACCATTATTTGTATATCTCATTACACTTGGAATTACAACTCGACGTGCTGGTAAATTTACACCGGCAGCTAAAGTTGGAGTTGCAGTTAATAATTTTATGTGTCTATTTTTAAATGCATTTTCAATTATTGTACGACATCTTTGATCAAGTCCTGCATGATGAAATGCCGTACCGTTTTTTACTGTTTTTGCTAATTCACTAGTTAATTTTGTATTATCATAATCCTCTTTTGGAAGAATTTTCTTTGAAATTTTTTCTAATTCTTTTTTCTGATTTGGTTTAAGCTCCTTTACAACATCTAATCCAGCTTCTTTTGCCCATGCTACAGCATTTTTTCTAGTCATTGCAAATATCAAGCACTGATGTTTCTCAGCCACAGTATCTAATCCTAAACCAATCCAAGCTTTTGGATGCCTAGATTCTTGACGATTTTTGGCAAAATTTCCCTCGGTTTCTTCTCTGTCTTGATTTGTTATAATATGTCGACTGTAAACAGCTTCAGATAATGGAACACGTCTAAATGTACTCTCAACTAATTCACAATTCAACCAATCTGCAAGTTCATCACTATTCGATATTGTTGCACTAAGTCCAATAATTTTAGGGGGATTTTTTCCAATAAATCCAGATTTAAATCGGGTGAGAATAATTTCTAATGTAGGACCACGTGTATTATCACCAATTAGATGAATTTCATCAGAAACTACTAATCCTATGTCATAAATCCAATCTTTCTGAAATGCCATATTTGCATCCATACTTTCATTTGTAAGAAATATTACATCTGCATCTTCTAATTTCTCTTTTTTTTCTTTTGAATCTCCTGTAGATAATGCAATTTTTATTTTTCGACCTAAATTTAATTTCTCTAGTTTTTTAAACTCTTCAAATTTTTCACTAGTTAATGCACGTAATGGAGTAAGGTAAACAACTTTGGTTTTATATTTTGAAAGATGTGAAAGAATTGCTAGCATTGCAATGAGTGTCTTCCCACTTGCAGTAGGTATTGTGATCAAAAAATTCTTTTTTTCATCAAATAATCCTGCTTTTACAGATTGTTCTTGTGGTTCAAAAAGTTCTTCATATCCTTCAGATTTTAGAAAATCAATTACTTTAGGTTCTAAATCAAGTTCTTCTATTTTCATACTCGGTTATAATGACCGGGTTTTGATTCATAAATAGATGCTTCTCTAAGCATTCTTCGAATGTAATTTCTTGCTTCCTCTTCAGTGAATTTCTCACTTTTTTCAAGTTCATGTACAAATGCTCTTTCCTCAACGGCAACTTTATTGTCACCTTCAAGACTTCTGAGAACATCCATAAATAATTGCATTTTTGATACTTCACTTCTTGGCTTTCCTTGTAATACACCAAGATCAACTTTACCAGTATTCACATCAACACCTGCATCCGCAAGCATACTCTGCATTAGGAAAATTGCACGATCAGCATCTTCCGCTTCAACCTTATCTTTCAAGAGTATTCTAGCCCTAGCCGTAGATAATCTAATTATTCCTTCTAATTGTCTAGGAGTTACAGTAATCATGTCTTCAGATTCCACATTTCTCATTTGTAAATAGTAATCAAGAATTTTTGCTTCTGCTTCTTTAGTTAATTCAGGTGTTCCACGTTTTGCATATGAGAGATATTTAGTTAACAAATCAACTTCGACTACAGATTTCTTATCAGTTCCTGAACTAGTATTACGTCGAATGATATGTTTTGCAATTTGCATATCCCTTTCTTTAGTAGGAATATCTCTAACAACAAAAATTAAATCAAATCTAGTTAACAACGGAATAGGCAAATTTACATTTTCTGTAATATTTTTGAATGGATCATATTTTCCATACATTGGATTTGCTGCAGCTAAAATTGATGTTCTAGCATTTAGTGTAGCTACAATTCCACCTTTTGCAATACTTGCTGATTGTTGTTCCATAACTTCGTGTAGTGCACTTCTATCTTCAGGTTTCATTTTATCAAATTCATCTATACTTACTAAACCCTGATCACCAAGTACAACTGCACCTGCTTCTAACATCATAATTCCTGTCTTATCTCGAACTACAGCAGCTGTAAGTCCTGCAGCTGTTGAACCTCTACCAGAAGTATACAATCCTCGTGGTGCAATTCTTGCACAAAATTTTAACATTTCACTTTTTGCAGTACCAGGATCTCCAACTAAAAATACATTAATGTCTCCTCTAATTTTACTACCATCTCCCAACACTCTTTGATTGGAACCAACGATAAGTAACAAAATAGCTTCTTTGATTAATGATTGACCTTGAATGTGGGGTGCAAATGAATCAATTAATCTTTGATAGACATCAGAACTTTGACTAAGAGCTTTGATTTGTTTTTCTTCTTCTGGAGAAATTTCTTCCCTTCCAATTTTTCTATCAGTTTTAGAACCACGACCACTTAAAAATTCAATATTATTACCTTCAATTCTTAATCTATACAATCCACTATGACCTCGTTGAACTCCAGCAACAGACTCTTGTTCCACCCTAACTACGCCTGTGAGAATAATTCTATCCCCAGGTCTTGAATTATCAACTAAATCCTGCCTAATTGTGACATCAACATAATGAGGTAATTGTCCTGGAGGTAAATCTTCAGGAAGTTCTTGTAATCTAAGAATTTGAAAATCAATGAACTTACTTGCTTCGGGTTTTAATTCAAAATCTCTTTGTTTGCAACTTGGGTTATCACATATTACTGGAATTTTTACATCCATTCCTTTTAGCTGTATTATTTTTGTAGTGTGCTCATCAGGACAAACAAAAATTAATTCTTTTGCAAGTGGTTTTACTTCTGATGCTCTAACAACCATTCCTGAAACACTTGTGATATTTCCAATTGTTTCAGCATTGATTTGTCTTAAACTTCTCTCTAATGGAAAGTTAGCTATTCTTACACGAACTTCTTCTTTAATTTTTTCAGCATATTCTGGAAATCTTGTTTGTAATGCTTCTTTAATTGCCCTTCCAAAAGCATCAAAAATTCTATCAGGGTTTTCAGAAAAAATTATTTCAATTTCAGGTTCAGTGACAAGATCATTATAATCAACTACAATGTATTTTGCATTTTTTGGCATCATTGCATCAATTGCATCAACATATGTGTAATTGCCTTGCTTATCTTTGAATCTAGTTAAAAATTGTTTTACTTTATCGGATAATGCAGAATCAGTAAATGTACTAGTTTGTGTATTACTCATTTGAATTTCCTCTTATTTGATTTTCAAATTCTTTACTATTGTCATAGATAGTTTTGTAGAAAATGTTTTCTTCAACTGTTAATTGTTTGTAAATATCTGAATTTAGTTTAATAGAATCTGCAAGCTTTACAATTTTACCCCTTCGCATTCTAAATAATTCTAATAATATACTTTCAACTTTATCAAAATCATCACGATTCAATTCTTTCATTGATTGTTTTAATTTAATATAGAAATGAGGTTCTAATGTAGATAACTGATATTCTCCAACCATTTTTTCTTTAGATAATGCCTGTTTTAGTTCAGTAATCATATCAGGAGAATTTAGTGTACCCACACCACTATCATTCAAGATTTGTCCAATCCATTGTGGCATGTTATTTGTGTCACCTTGAACACCCTCAATTTTGACTCCAGCGATATTATACTTGAAATCTTGATTAACTGTAACTTTAGCATCCTTTAGCCGGTATCCTATAGTATGCACTTTTTCTATTTCTTCAATTTCCATGTGAGATCACTTATCATTTTTAGATCCTCAAGTATCGGATCGATCAATTCTGTTAACAATTTAGTGAGATCATTTGATCCTAATTAATCACAGGCTGAATCTATTAGTCATGAGAAGTAATTTCATTTTAAGGTAGAGTATAGTAGAATAACCAATTCGGATTTATTAATGGGATTAGGCTTTGATACACATATGTCTGCAACAGGAATGTGGGTAGAAAAATATCGACCAAAGGAGATTTCAGAAATTGTAGGTCAAACTGAAATTATTGGCAGTTTGAAAGCTTTAATCAAAGATCCAACAGATATGCCACACTTGATGTTTTCAGGTTCTGCAGGAGTAGGTAAAACAACTACTGCATTATGTATTACAAGACAAATTCTAGGAAATAATATTGAAGGAAATCTTCTAGAGCTAAATGCCTCGGATGAAAGAGGTATAGGAATGGTTAGAGAAAAGGTGAAAAAATTCTCAGGGTTTGCAGGATTATCAGATGCACCATTTAAGATTATTATTTTAGACGAAGCAGATGAAATGACTTCTGATGCTCAAACAGCACTAAGAAGAATTATAGAAGATACTGCTAAAATTTGTAGATTTATTTTAATTGCAAATAATGTTTCAAAAATTATTGAACCAATTCAAAGTAGATGTGCCACATTCAAGTTTACTATAGTATCAGAAGAAGACATCATTGGTAGATTAGAAATGATTTCTAAAAATGAAAAAATAAAGACAAATAAAAAAGGTCTGAAGGCAATTTATGATTATTCACAAGGTGATTTAAGACACGCAATTAATTTAATGCAAGCAACTGCAAGTCTTGGTGAAATTACTGAAGAAACTGTAAAATCATCAGCAGGACTAACTAAAACAACAGATGTTGATGATGTTTTAAAAATTGCATTATCAGGTAACGTAATAGAATCAAGAGAAAAAATGATTGAATTGATTAAAGTTTATGGAATGTCAGTATCAGACTTTCTCAAATACATTAACTCAGCTGTCTTTAAATCCAAACATGAAAAACTATCAGAAATTTTAGAAGTAATTGCAAAGTATGATTATAGAATTTTAGTTGGAGCAAATTCAGAAATTCAATTATCTGCAATGCTTGCAGAACTTTCAAAAATAGAAAAATAAAAACGCCGAGAGAGGGATTTGAACCCCCGCGTGCTTGCGCACACAGGCTCTCAAGGCCCGCGCTCTACCGAACTAAGCGACCTCGGCAAAAAATGTTTGAAAATAGTGATTAAAATCTGTTGATAATGAAATATAAAAAATAAGAAAAAAGAAAAAATTCTTTAATCGTGTGCGTGAGGTCCGCCCCCACTTGAGGGCATTACAACATATGTTCCAGCTGCTTTCTCGTGCCATTCTTGATTAGCTGATTCAATAAGGATTGCTCCTTCAGGACAAATTTCTTGACATGCCATACAAATCGTACAATCATGTTCTCGGATTGGTTGTGATTTGTCGGTATAATCTAATCTTTCATCCATTTCTGTTAAACCAGTACCTTCAAAAGTTGCATCCATGCAGTCTGCTGCAGGAATATCTTGTTCGGTTCTGAACCATTGGAATGTTTGAACTGGACATACACTAAAGCATGAACCAGCTGCTATACAGGAATCCCAATCGACTGCAACTGTAGTACCATGAATTCCAAGAGGAACTTGTTCTTCCCCTCTTTCTTCGTAGGCTGCCTTTACATCTTCGTTTGAGAATGCTGCACCATCTGTTCTTCCGTCACCCCAGATATAATGGAAATTTTCACCATCACCGTGGCTTGTTTTTCCTTTAGGATCTCCTTGTTGACAAAAGTCTTCCGGTATTTGTAGATCTACCATATTAGAATTATTTTAGAATATTATTTAAAGCTAAAGAAAATTAGTCGAGACTAAATTAAAAATAAAAAATTTGAAGTATATATGAAATTGATTAAACTTACAAAGATTTGGCTGCACTCTCATGTTTTTCAACATTTATTTGATCAACTTTGATAGCTTGAGGCGGACATACAGATACACATGCCATACACCAAATACAATCATGTTCTCGGATTGGATCTGCTTTATCAGTTAGATCTTTACGCTCATCTTTAATATCACTACCAGTTCCTGCAAATGTTTGACCAACAATATCTTTTGCTGGGATGTCTTTTTCAGTTCTGTACCATTGGAATACTTGTACAGGGCAAGCTTCAATGCAAGCACCATCTGCAACGCAGGAATCCCAATCTACTGCAACATAAGTACCACTTACACCAAGAGGGACTTGTTCTTCGTTTCTTGCTGCATATGCTGCTACAACATCTGAATCTGCAAATACTTCAGCTTGTGAACCATCAGTGTTTGTTTTTTTACCTGGACCCCACATTATATGGAAATTTCCATCATCCAGATTAATTTTTCCAGTTGGTGTTAAGCCTTCAGGAAAATTTTCTGCTATTGGCATAATAAAATTTTCTTAGAGTTATTATTTAAAGATAGATAGAATTAGTTGAAACTAACAAACTAAGATGGAAATAATTGATTAATTAGGCAGGAAGGATTTCCTTACGTTCATAATGTTGAACTATCAATAATCGGGATATGGATATTATCAAATATGATGTGTATAGAGGACCGAACATTGGTGTTTACGTCAGTGTTAATGATACAATTGGGTTAGTTCCAATGGGATTTGCAGAAACTAAAGCAGATAAACTAGCAGAATATTTGAATATCGAAGTAATGTACACAGCAATTGCCAACACTAGATTAATTGGAGCATTATCAGTAATGAACAACAAAGGATTTTTGCTACCATCTACTGCATATCAAGATGAATATGATTATTTGAAAAATGAAACAGATTTGGAAATTGGAGTTTTAGATACTAAATTTAATGCACTTGGAAATGTAATTTGTGCTAATGATAAAGGAGCTATTGTTTCACCGGCATTATCAAAAGAAAATTGTAAAGTGATTGCAGATGTAATGGGAGTAGAAGTACTCCAAAAAAAAATAGCTGGTTCTCATTTATCAGGAGTTTCAGTTAAAGCAAACAATACAGGTGCTGTAATTCATCCAGAAGCAGAAGAAAAAGATATGGAAATTATTGCAGATGTATTAGGCGTGAAAGTAGAACAATCATCAATAAATGGCGGAGTACCATATGTCTCATCAGGAATTTTAGCAAATAATCATTGTATTGTAGTAGGTTCACTAACTAATGGTCCTGAAATTATGAATTTAACTAAAGCATTTCTAAATTAAAAATAGATTTTGGATCATCAGTTAATTTTTCTAAAGAGATAGTTCCTTCAGTTCCAGTTTTCATATCTTTGAGTACTACATTTCCTTGTTCTAATTCTTGAGGTCCAACAATAATTGTAAATCTTGCAGTATTTGCAATATCCATTTGTTTTTTCAAATTTCTTCCCGCTAAATCAATATCGGTTGGAATTTTATTTAATCGAAGTAATGATGTAATAGAATGTGCAACTTTTTGCATATCATCATTAATGTATAGAACTGAAATTCTAGATTGTTCTATTTCTGAAATAATATTTTGTTCTTGCATTGTTAAAATAATTCGTTCTACACCACCTGCAACTCCTGTTGCACCAAGATCATCTCTTTTGAATGCTTTAGTTAATGTATCATATCTTCCTCCCCCAGCTAAAGCACCAAGTTTTGAATTTTTATCAAATACTTCAAATACAATTCCAGAGTAATAATCTAATCCCCTAACTATACCAAAATTAATTCTAACATTTGATACACCTCGATTTTCTAGAGACTCAAATAATGCTTTAATTTCATCCCAAGATTCCAATTGTGATACATCAAATACAGATTCAACTTCTTTAATTGATCCTTTAATTTGTGAGAATTCTAGAATTTTTTCCAAATTTTCTTTAGAATATCTATCCTCAAATTCTTTAATTATTTCATCTTTTGATTTTTTTGCAATTTTATCAACTGCACGTAACATATCGCCTACTAATTGTGGATCTTTTGAATCAAAAATTTTGTTAATGTATGATTCAACAAGATTTCTATGATTAACATCAATTGTAATATTTTTTAGCAATAATGAATCAAATAATCTGGATGTTAGTTCAATTATTTCAGATTCTGATTCTAAATTTGCTTTACCATAAATTTCAAGATCCCATTGATGGAAATATCGATAACGTCCTTTTTGAGGTTCATCGTATCTAAATACTCCACCAAAACTGGAAATTTTTGCGGGAAGTTTCATAGATTTTTGAGAAGTAGCATATCTTGTTAGACCCATAGTAAAATCAAATCTTAAAGCAATTTCTCGATCTCCTTTATCCTTGAAATAATAAATTTCATCTTTGATTGCAGGACCAGATTTTGTTTCAAGAGTAGAAAGTAATTCAATTGGAGAAGGATCCATAAATGAAAATCCATAAAGATTTGAGAGGTGTTTAAAATGGGATCTAATATGTTCTATATTTGCGGTTTCCGAACCTACAAAATCTTTCATTCCACGTGGTAATTCCAAGTCAATTATCTGTTAGATGATTATGATTTAGATATTTCTATAAAACTACACAATATTTTCTTCTAAATCTTGTTCAAGGTCAGGAAAATCATCCCACCAATCTTTAGCGTCAATCATATCTAATTAAAATGATTTTTTTTATCTTATAGATCTTTCTAAAACAAAATAATCACATTTAGTATATAATTAAAAAAAAGATAACAGAATTGAATAAATGTAAGAATCACAATTATGATAATAACTAAAAAGTGAACTATTTTTTAGAGAGATTTTTAATATAATTAATCATATGGAGAAAACATTTCTTGGAAACAATTTAGAAATTTGTAGAATTCTAAATGGAATGTGGCAAGTGGCAGGAGGTCATGGTCAAATTGATTCAGAATTAGCAATACAAGATATGGAAAAATATCAGGAATTAGGCTTTACAACATGGGATCTTGCAGATATTTATGGTCCTGCAGAATCATTGATTGGAGATTTTAACAAAAAAACAAAACAAAATTTTCAGGCATTTACAAAATTTGTTCCAAATCCAGGACCAATGAGCAATAGTATTGTAACTTACTATATTGAAGAATCATTAAAAAAAATGAATGTAGATTGTATTGATTTACTTCAATTTCATTGGTGGGATTATCAAGATTCAAATTATCTTGATGCATTACAACACTTATCAAAATTACAAAATGAAGGAAAAATAAAACATTTAGGACTTACAAATTTTGATACTAAAAGAATTAAAATAATTATTGAAAAAGGTTTTAAAATTATATCAAATCAAGTTCAATATTCGATTTTAGATCAAAGACCAGAAAAAATAATGATTCCATTTTTTATAAAACATGAAATTCAAATCATCACATATGGAACATTGTTAGGAGGATTTTTTTCAGAAAAATATCTTAACACAGATGAACCAACTAGAGCAGATTTAACTACAGCCAGTTTACAAAAATACAAAAATATGATTGACATATGGGGCGGATGGAAATTATTTCAGGAATTACTTGAAGTTTTAAACAATATAGCAAAAAAACATGATTGTAGTATCGCAAATATCGCTACAAAATTTATTCTAGATAAACCACGAGTAGCAGGCGTAATAATTGGAACAAGGTTAGGAATTACAAATCATATAGAAGACAATAGTAAAGTTTTTGATTTGAAAATAGATCAAGATGATATTTCATTAATATCTACAGTTACTTCAAAGTCAAATGATTTGTTTGATGTAATAGGTGATTGTGGAGATGAGTATAGATAAAAAATGTGGACATTGAAATTGGATAGTATTATCAAGGATGTGGGAATTAATTTTGGAAGGAAAAATAAAAAATATTAGGAAATTTTTAAATTAAAAATTAAATTATTTAGCAAGACCCATTGCTTCACCAAAATAATATCCAGCTAGTATAGTGATAGATGACCAAATACAAGAACCAATAAAAGTGAATAAAATAAATTTAGGAATTTTCATTTTTAATAATCCAGCAGGCACTGAAATCATTTCTCTCATAACTGGAACCATTCTTCCGATCAAAACTGCCTTATCACCATATTTTTCAAACCATATTTCTACTCGTTCTAATTTTTTTTCTGAAATTCTAAAATTTTTTAAATATCGAAGTAAAACAGTACGTCCAAGTTTTAATGCAATAAAATAGATGACAGATGTTCCAATTGTAGCACCAGTTGCACCAAGAATAATCATAGGAACAACACCAAATAATGTAATTCCTTGTTGTGATGCTAGAAATCCAGCTGTTGGAAATATTGCAAGTGTTGGAATTGGAGGAATTATAGTTTCAATTAACGCTGCAAAGAATATCCCTTCATAGAGATGTTCACCTAAAAAATCTGCAATAAATATCATAAATGAATCAAATAGTTCCATTTCTTTTTTACAAAGAAATCTCACTAAACTACCTTACGAATAAAAGATTAGACAAATAATTCAATTTTTATGCCTAAGTATCAAAATTTAATTCAATTTTTCTTAAAAAAATTAGAGATACTATTCTAACTCCAAACTTTTTCTTTGAATGTCCATCTCTTGTTTAACAAGAAATTACCAAATGCTGCAACACCAACTGCCAATACTAATGAAATTGGATATGAAATACTCCATTGATCTACAAGATTGTAAACCATGCCAAGTTGAACTAATGCACCAATAGAGCTAAACCCAACAAATTTTCCATATTGAATAATAGTTCGTTTTGGAGAAAAGTCTCTATCTTCAAATGTCCAATACTTGTTTAGTAGGAAGTTACTTGAAATGGAAAATATTATTCCAAATGTAGTAGCATGAATATACCACATATCAGAATTTAATGAAAAAATCATAGATGCAAAATAATTAATTACTAAGCCAGAAGCTCCAACAGTAAAAAATCTTGCAGCCTTTGAAAGAAACCTAACAGATGCTCTTGATTCATCTTTTTCAACTGTTCTTCCATATTTGTATAATTTCCAAACGGATTTAAAATAATCAACAATAGTTGTAGCATTAAGTTTACTAGAACCTAATTCTCTATCAGTAAATGTATAAGGTACTTCCTCGATTTTAACACCCTTAGTTTTAACTAAAATTTCTAATAACATTTTGTAACCAAGTGCATCAAATTTTAATCCATTAAGAATATTTTTTTTAAAAGCAAAAAATCCAGACATTGGATCAAGAGGTTTTATTCCTAATCCTTTTTTTGCAATTAATGTTGCAACCTTACTCATTAATTTTCTTTTAATTGGCCAACCCTGAATTGAACCTCCATGTACATATCGTGAAGCAATTGCAATATCACATCTAGTTTGTTTGATTGCATCAATTAATTTAGGAATGATACTAGGAGGATGTGAGAAATCACTATCCATAACTACAATTGTATTTGCTGAAGATTCTTGAATTCCATTAAGAATGGCAGAACTTAATCCATTTTTTGCCTTTCGTTTAATTACATTAATTGTATGACTTGATTTTTCTTTAATTGAATGAAAATAATCTTCAGCAATTTTTGCAGTATTATCAGGAGAATTATCATCTACGACTATAGTTTCAAGTTTTAGATTTGATGGAA
>CAJQRM010000054.1 GCA_905612275.1 uncultured Candidatus Nitrosopumilus sp. | reverse complement strand
TCAAATTCATATTTATTTCATAAATCTACAGTATTTAATTCTAATTTTCTATCTACTTAAAATTATTTTTTCAAAATATTTTTGTGCCTATTTTTTTTAATTTTAATCATATTTTGAGTTTGAATTTGTATATTTTGATTAATTGTCTCTAACAATGTAATAGCTTTTGGATATTCTGTGTTTTCTACTAAATCTTTTTCAATTATTAAAAGATAATATCTAAATTTTTTAAGAATTTTTCTTTTTTTTGTTTTCGAAATTATTTGTTTTTTTAAATCTCCTAAATTAGCTGATATATCACATAATTTAATTAATTTTGCATCTATTTCTGATTCCTTAATTTTTACTGCGTATTCTTTTTGTCTTTGTTTTTCTGGTATTGCCCTCTTTTTTGTTAATGATAAAGTTGAATCATCATCAGTATCTATAACAAATTTAGTTTTTGTTAATGATAATGTCAATACTGCAATTCTCCTTCCAAATTTTTCAAATAGCTCGTCAAAACTTGTATCTGTATCTTCTAAAATATCGTGCAACCATCCTGCACAAAGTACTTCTTCATCAATAATTCCTAAACTTTTGAGCCTACTCACTACGTTTTCTAAATGATTGGAATATGTGATACCACTTTTTTTTAATTTGCCTGCATGTTTTGATTTTGCAAATAATTCTGCATTTTCTAATAGGGTCATATTTTATCTCTTTTAAAAATAGAAAAAAATTCTAGTGCTTCTTTCTTTGAGAGTTTTTTATTTTTTGTTTGACAATAATTAGTTGTAAATGTACATTTTGGACATCCTCCCCATTCATCTCCTTCCAATACTGATTTCTTTTGTTTTGGATCAACAGGACAATCACATTCATTGACTAGATCAAAACACGCATCCATAATATTTTCAAAATTTTCATAAATTATTTTACTACAACCATTATACCCATCTGATGTATTATCAAACAAATGAATTGCCCCATTTTCATAATATGCATCAATATCATTTGACTCTGATTTTGTTAAAATTTTACTTGCATTAACTAAAACGTGAGTTATCGTATGAATTTTTGAGTCTGATACAATTGAATTTTTTGTATCTGTTTTTATTTTCCTTGTAAATTCTAATGGAATAAAAATACTTGTACAGTAATGCTTAGAATTCCAATTAAAATCACTCCAAGTGGGTATTGACTTTCCATTAATTGTTTCAAATTTATCTACTGAATCATTATAATTTCCTTTTAGATAACCTGTAATCGTTCTACTCATATCGATTAATCCATAACGTACAGTAATTTTTTTCATTTTAGAATTAATTTCTTTTTTAATTGATTTTTCTTCAGATATTTGTGTCAGTGATGTTTTAACAATTGGAATTGTTCTTTTCTGTAACTCATCAGATTTTTTTAAATATGCATCTGCACCATTTTGAGTTTTGACTATTGATTCTACTTTATAATTTTGTTTGTTAAAATGATATATTCCATTTTGATGAAGTTGATAATATCCTGCAGGTACATCTCTGGTTCCAATTTTTTTAGAATTATGAAATATTGTAATCTCCCCAGATGCTCCTCTAAGATTCACACTATTTGCAAATTCAAAGAATTTTGATTTATCTGATTCAATTGCTGCATGTTTTTCCATCCCCATTGCTATAATGTGCTTTTCTGAAATTATGGAATTATCCTTATTGATTTCAACATGATGATTTTGATTAAGATATGATGTAATATTTCGTGCAAAATAATGACATGTTGCATCTTCTGGATCAAATACACAAATTGCATATGATTTCTGGCCTTTTCTTCCTGCACGCCCAATTCTCTGAACAAATGAATCATATTCATTTTTGAATGCAGAAATTACAACATCCACATTACCAATGTCTATTCCTAATTCTAACGTAGGTGTACATGATAGAATATCTAATTCCCCTCCTTTCATTTGAGACTCATACAACTTTCTATCTTTTTGATCTAATCCACCTCGATGAATTTGAATCCTGATTTCTTCATTCATTGATTCTACATTTGATGCTAAAAATTCTGCATCATTGTGAGTATTACTAAAAACTAATTGTTTTGAATTTTTTTTGTGACAAATTGATGATATCATTTCCATTGTAGTTCTTTGGCCAAATTTTCTTGGCATAATAAACAATTGGTGCATATTTTGTTTTCTTTTAAAATCGCTTTTGATGTATGAAAAAGAATTTACAGGTAGATCATACATATTTGAAAAAAATTCTTTTGGATTATCTAAGGTTGCAGAGGATCCTATTATTTGAAATTTTTTCATATACTTTTTCATCCTTTTTAATACTTGATACACATTGGAACCATGAAAACTTGTATAGGAATGTGCCTCATCCATTACAATTATTTTTGCATTTTTAAATAACTGATTCCATTTTTTATCTTGTAAAATTAAATGATAATTGATAAAATCAAAATTTGTTGCAAGAATAATTGATTTTTTATATGACTCTGTAATTATTTTGTCCTTGTATTGAGAACTTTGTCCCCCATGAATTGAATATGTGGAAATTATGTTGTTTAATTGACATTTTTCAATTAATTCTGAAATTTTTGATACCTGGTCATCAATTAATGCATTTAATGGATAGACTAGTAACACAAAAACTCCTTCAACTGGATTTTCTAATATTTTTTGCAAAATTGGAATAATGAATGCCTCTGTTTTTCCTGAACCTGTGGGTGCAGAAATAATTGAATTGTTTCCTTTTAGTATGGAGCGAATTGATTCTTCTTGAAATGGAAGCACTCCTGAAAATCCATATTTTTTTAAACCTACTATAATTTTTTTTGATAAAATATCATTTAGATTTTCTAGAGGTATTTTTTCTGGTTCTAATGAAATTAATTTTTCATAATGAATGATTGCTAGTGTTTGATTTCTATGTCCTTCTACTAAATCATGTATTATTATGTCATTATCAATTTCTAATTTTGGTATTTTATTAATATCAAATAAAATGCTTTCAGGTAATGTAATTTTTAATTCTGTTATGATTTTTTTAGGTATTGTTTTTTTAGTAATGTTTCTTATTTCATCTGGAAAATATGAGTCTGAACTTTCTGGACCACTACAGTTATGTGGTTCATCTGTTCTTGCATCAAGTGGAATGAATTTTCCACTATCTGATTTAAATTCTTCATCCCAATAAATTTCTGAACCACAACCCTTTGAACACTGTTTTGTTCTCCCTGAATAATTTACTCCATAACTTGGTTTTCTTGGAATTATTTTTTCAGGATTACATTTTGGGCATATCCATGGTGCAGCTAGATCTTTTACATTTTTTGAAAGCTTTGTATCACATTCAGGACAGAATTTCATCTCTCTTGCTTTAATTTTTTTTTGTCATAAAAGGATTTTTTAATAATTTGGAATTATTGTTGATGGACTACGAGCTATTACTTTACATAAATTAGAAAGGCATGATTATGAAATGGTTTGTTATCTAATAATTATGAGAACCAAAAAAGAATTTAGAACCTTAAAAATAGAATTATTAGAATCCTTGAGTAGTGCTAATACTGAATATTTTGGACTGTCCCTAGAAACTTTAGTTGTAGATCATTAGTTGCAGGCTTTAAATGAAAAATAATTGATTATTTATTCTTGATATCTGTCAATAATTCCATAATTCCTTCATCTGTTATGACTCCTATAACTTTTCCACTATTTTCTGGATCTACGATTGGTATGGTGTCAAATGGGTGAGAATTCATTTTTTGAATTACTGAATAAATATACTCATCTGGTTGTGCTGTATGAAATTTTGTATACATGATATCTGAAATTTTAATTAGATCCCGTGTTTTTTTATGAGCTTTTTCTATTTCCCGTTTTGATATCATTCCTACTAATTTATCTGAATTATCAAAAACTAAAAATGGTATTTTTTTGATGCTATTTTTTGTAGAAAAATCTTTAATTGAAATATCAAAATTTGTTTTTGGATATTCTTTATTCATTACTGATATTGCCTGTGTATCTGAAACAACTCTTCTAAAATAAATTGGCATGAACCCTAATTCTGATGTACCTACTTTGAAATGAATTATTTTTTTTAATTTACGTTGAAGTTCTACACTTGATATTATCATGGTTATGAGAGTTCCAAGAACTAATAATGAAAATAACCTACTGTCCATAATTTGTGCTTGAAGTAGGGATAACATCAATGCCAAATCAACTGCTCCTTTTGACATTACACCATATGCTACAGTTGTTGCTGGCCGCATATTTGCTATTCTTACTGCAATGTATGAACTCAAAAATTTTACACCCGTCATAATTACTAAAAATGTTGCAATTATCCACCATTCTAATTCTAAAAATGCAAAACTAAAGTGAATTCCAATACCTGCAAAAAATATTGGAATAAAAATTCCATATCCAATCACACTGATATTTTTTGATATTTCATTATACTCTTCTTTATTCATCCTAGATACTGCAATTCCTAACAGTAGTGCCCCTATAGCTCCATGAACTCCACTAACTTCTGCAAAGTATGCTACAAGAAGAATAACTCCGATTACTATTGCAAAATATGCTTCTTTTACTCTTAAATGATTTTTTATCAATCTGAAAAAATGTGGTAATCCAAAAACTGAAAGAAGCCCTGCTACTGCAAAAAAGATTAACATTTTTGCAAATAACCATACCATTTCTCCAATTTCTGGGGTTCCAGAATTTGCATCTAATTGAATAAAAACACTCACAACAATTATTGCAATAAATTCCACAATTGCAGTTACTGTAAAAATTTCTAGACCAATTCTAGATTTCAGTTTACCGAGATCACTTAGTACTTTAGCTGTAACTCCTAAACTTGATGCTGCAATTACACTTGCAATTGCAAATGATTGTATAAAATTCAAATCTATCGCTAATCCAAAAAAACCTGCAATTAAAAATGGAATCATAAATGCTGCAATAGATCCTGCAAAAATTTTACCTCTCATGACTTTGAATAATCCTGCAATATCAATTTCTTCAAGACCTATGAGGAAAAATAAGAAAAATACCCCAATTGAAACAAATAATTCAATCGCTTCTATTGGATGCACTATCGCTAAAAATGCGGGTCCAACAATAATTCCTGCAAGTACATTTCCTAGAATTGTGGGTTGCCCAATTCTGTGAAGCAGTTCCCCCCCAAGTTTTGATGCAATTACTAAAACTGCTATGAATAAAATGGCTTCAAATGTCAAACTTGATTTAATCTCATATTTGATATTACATAAACTAACTTCTCATGCCTATTTTTTTAATCAAATCTTTTCACTTATTCTCTGATTTAGTTAATTCTGATTTAGCATGATTCTCTTAAAGTATATTGTTCTAACAATTTCATGATAACGCCTTTCATTGAACTTCCAATTTCTAGTAAACCTACAGATCTTGAATTAAAAAAAATAAAAAATTATTTTAAAGAGATGCCTGTCAGTGAAATTATTTCAGGACTTAAATTTGCAAAAAGTAGGTGGAGTGCAAAAGATGCTGGAACTCTAAAGGTAGGGCGTAAAAGTATAGTCCAAAAAGAAGTACATTCAGTTACAACTGAACAAGCTCAGTGGAGATTAAAAAATTGGAAAATGATGATCTCTAATTATCGTAGAAGGGGATATAGTTATCCTACAATCTCTCGCATTAAAAAAATCTTAATTGAAAAAAGTAAACAAAAATCTAAATTGAAGTAATTATTTTTCTAAATCAAAATATCTGATCTTCTTTCTGCTACTTTTTGTTTTAATGATGTTGGAACTTCTGGAATTGATGATTTTGTTTGTCCTGCAATTACATTATGTGCTTCTTCTAAAATTGCAAGAGTATCTGAATTTGTTTCAGTACCTGCACTAAAGTTATCTTCCATTCCAATAGATGATCCTGCCATTACGTCTCCTAGTATTTGTGATAAGTCTTGCATTGAAGCATTTGCTTCTGGCATAATTCCACTTAGAGATGGACTTAGTCCTTTAATTATTGACATACATGGACTTAATGTTACTACAACATCTCCAAGTTCTGAAACTGTGTCTAA
>CAJQRM010000053.1 GCA_905612275.1 uncultured Candidatus Nitrosopumilus sp. | reverse complement strand
GGATTAATTGCTGCTAAGTAAATTGGAATTGATTGTCTTTTTGGTTCTATCAATAAAGTAAAATTCTTTAAATTAAAAATTTTTCCAGAATAATTGATTTGTTTTTTGCTTAATGATAATCTAATAATTTCTACATATTCTCGCATTCTTTGAACTGGGGTTTCAAATTTTTCTCCATGAAAATCTTCAACTATTGGTACACTACTGGTGCCTAAACCTAGTATTAATCGTCCATTTGATAAAATATCTGTAGTTGCAGCACCCATTGAAATTGTTGATGGACTTCTTGAGTAGATATTGATAATTGACGAGCCTATTTTTTGAGTTTTAGTCTCACTTGATACTGCCCCCAACATTGAAAAATTCTCCATTCCCCAAGTTTCAGGAATCCAAATAGAATCAATTTTTGTTTCAGATATCATCTTTGTACACTCAATAACTTGTTCCACTGAAAGTAATGAGCCTAAACTACATGCTATACGCATGAAATTAGTATGAATAATGGATATTCTAGTGTATCTCTTTTAGTAATAGGTTAATTTTGATTGAGGCTGATCATTATCCCATTATTTGTTAATTAAAAATATTGACGGAACAAAGTATGATTAAAAAATCCAGTAATCATGGTATATTTTGGCATAATGCAACAAAATATGCTTCTACTAGTGATGATGAATCATTTGTTGACGAAGTAGCATACATGATGGTCACATTACACCGAACCGGTGCATAAAATTTGTAATTCTATTTTATTATTTTCTCTATTACTAGTGAGCATTCTTCCATATCTTTGAAGGAATCAACTGAATACCATTCTGAATTTGTAAATTTTATTGTAGATAATTTTTCTTTTTTTGCATAAGCTGGAAATAATGTTTTTTCAATATCTCCTACAGTTGGTAATTTTTTAATGGTTTCTTTTTTGAGATTATAAATCCCAGCATTCATCCATGTGTTTTTTATCTCTTTTTTTTCATCAAATTTTATTATTTTATTTCCATCTGTTTGTAATATCCCAAATTTTGTTTTTAATTGAATTGAAGCTATGGAATTTTCTTTTTCCATCATTTTTTTTAAATCAATATTTGTTATTATGTCACCGTTAATTACTATGAATGATTTATCCTTAATTTTTTTACCTGCTTTTTTAATTGCTCCTCCTGTTCCAAGAGGTTTGTTTTCTATTGAGAAAGTAATTTTAATTCCTAATTTTTTATTTTTAAGATAATTTTCAATCATTTTTGTTTTGTATCCTGAACAAATTATTACCTCTGAAATACCAAATTTTTTTAAATATTTTATTTGCCATTCAATTATTGGAATATTTTTTATTGAAATTAGTGGTTTTGGAACATAATCTGTAATTGGTCTAAGTCTATTACCTCTACCCCCTGCTAAAATAATTGCTTTCAATGATAATTCAATATTTTTCGACTATATCAAAATTTTCTCATTTTTTCTTTATTTCATTAGTTTCTATATCGTTAACAACTTCTTCGATTTTCTTGGCAAATTCATTATAAATGATTTCCAGATCCTCTAATTTCATTTCAATTCCCAATAATTTCAACGTTTTATTCCATGATTCAATATATTTTTCATCCTCCATTCCTTTTCCAAGTGTTTCTGCAAGTGAATTCACTCCTTCAGTTTTACCTAATGCATAGATTGCAATTTCTCTAGCAGTTAACATCTTCGTCTTTATTATTCTCCGTTATGTAGTAATGCAGTTCTGTATAGCATTCTACACAATAATCTTCAAATTTTGTATGATCACAATCATATACTTTTTTTACATCATTGCTACATTTTGCACAAATTGGCATGAGTATAATCCTCCTAGGATTTTACTATCTTAATTGCACCTAGTGCAATTTGAATTATTGCTGGTGCAAATAGCATTAGAGGATTTCTTTCTACTCCTTCTGGTGCAGGAGTTCCTATCATTGCTAAACCTCCAATTAGAATTAAAACTCCTGAAATTATTATTAATCCTCCTAATCCTTTTGATTTTTCTCTAAGCGAAATGAAAAATGCTATAATTGGTAAAATTATTGCTGGACCTCCAAGTCCCATACCTCGTTGCATATCATTTAGCGGTAGAAATCCGTCACTTTTCACACCAATCTCACCATCCATATTTATGCTGGATACAACATCTGCACCGTATAATACTAATAATAAAATAGATATTCCTGCTAATATCATTGCTGCCTTTAGTGCCATACTAGAATTTACTACTCACAACATAAAAACTAATCAGATGGATTTGACTTCCACTTTATCTTTGATGTGCGATAGCTCAATTAATAATTCATCAATTGTTTGCTTATCACTTCCAACTAAATTCAAATGACCTAATTTTCTTAATGGTTTTGAAATTTTCTTTTCATACATTTTTAAAAATATGTTTTTTTCTAAAAAATCTATTTTTTTATATTCTCCTTCAAAATCTAGATTTCCCAAAATATTGTACATTATAGTATTGTAAATTAATTCAGTACTTTCCAACTCTAATCCTAAAATTGCTCGTAAATGCTGCTCAAATTGAGATGTTTTTCCTGATTGTAATGTGTGGTGCCCTGAATTATGCACTCTTGGAGCAATTTCATTAATTAGAATGTGATCTTCATTTGTTACAAACATTTCAATACCAAAAATTCCTGCACCTTTAAGAACTGACATTATTTTTTCTGCAATTTGATCTGCTTCATCTATAATTTGTTTTGAAACTCGTGCAGGAGCTATTGTTTGACGTAAAATATTTTTTTCATGTATATTCTCAACAAGTGGATATGATTTAATTTGCCCTTTTGTATTTCTTGCAGATATTACTGAAACTTCCATTTCAAATGGAATAAATTTTTCCAATAGCAGTGAATTCCCCTTAAAATAATCAAATGCCTTTTGGACATCATTATTAGAATCAATTTTGTAATTCCCTTTTCCATCATATGCATCTCTTCGTGCTTTTAGTAATGCAGGAAAACCAAATTTTTCTAACCCTATTTTTAATTCATTAATATCATTAACTTCTACAAATTCTGGAACTGGAATATTATTATCCATTAGGAATTTTTTTTGCAGTAGTTTATCTTGAATTATTTTTAATGTTTCAGGTGATGGACTTACTTGCGAATTATTTTCTACTGATTTTAGTACATCACTATCTCCTGATTCAATTTCATATGTAATTATGTCGACTTTTTTTGATAACTCTATGATTGCATCTCTATTTTTAAAATCTGCAATTATTTGTTCTGCTCCAACTAGTGATGCTGAACAATTTTGATTTGGATCTAAAACTATTACTTTGGAAATATGCTCAGGCATTTTTTTAGCTGCTTCAGTTAACATCATTCCAAGTTGACCTCCTCCTATAATTCCCAAAATTTTTACCATTAGATGAATTCATTAAAAAGCACTAAAAATATCTAATGTAAAATGTCTAAAATCCTCAAAATTCTTTTAGGATCTGCATTATTGGGTGTTGGATTACTTGTTGAATTACTGGTTTTAGGAATTGAACTTAATTTTTAATTTCTCTTAATAGCGAAAAGAATCTTTTGTACCGTCTGTAGGGGGGATGGATTTCACCCATTTCTTATAATCTTCTTGTGATGAATTGTATTCATCCTGTTTTGCTTCTCGTACTATGAAATCTTCCAAATCTACAAAATTTTTACAATTTTCACATAACCATAATGTTCTATTTTCTGGCATTACGGTTTTAGGTAATCTCCTACTTGTGCACTGCTTACAAAAAAGAGGCATTACTTAGCATAATCCTTGTGTTATTTAGTTAAATCGAAATTGTTAATTATTCTCAATCTTTTTCTAAAGTGTTGGAATATTCAAAAAAACCTCTAGTTGGCATTATTATGGGATCTAGTTCTGATAGTAGAATCATGCAGGGTGCATCCGAAATTTTAGATCAATTTAATATTAAACATGAAGATCAAATTGTTTCTGCACATCGAACTCCTGCTAGATTATCTGAATATGCAAAACATGCTGAAAAGATGGGATTTAAAGTAATTATTGCGGGTGCTGGAGGTGCTGCACATTTACCTGGCATGATTGCTTCACATACAATTATTCCTGTTATTGGTGTACCAATTTTAGTATACAATGATAAGGACGCAAAAAAATCTGACACTTCAAAATTTTCTGCATTTGGTGGATTAGACTCATTGTTATCAATAACTGAAATGCCTTCAGGTTCCCCAGTTGTTTCAGTTGGAGTTAACAAATCAGCAAATGCTGCAATATATGCAATGAAAATACTTGCAAATGAATTTTTAGACTTACAAAAAAAATTAAAAACCCATAAATCCAATCAACATGATTCTGTTATGGCCGAATCTGATCAATTGAAAAAACAAGGTCTTTCAAAATTTGCCAAAAAAAAATTTAAATAATTAAGTTAGTAATTCAAATTTAATCTTTTTCTCTCTTAATTTTTCAATCAATTTTTCGGATTGCTCTTTACCTTGAGTTTCAAGACTAAGTGTAACAGTCACTGAACCTGCGTTTACTTTTGAACTTAATCTATCGTGAACAACTTCCACAATATTTGCATTTGCTAAAGCAATTTCATCCACAATTTCTTTAAAAATTCCGGGTCTATCTGGCAATGCCATGGATATTACTAGTAACCTTCCCATTGCGGCTAATCCCTTGTCAACTATTTGGCCTAACAGATACATGTCAACATTACCACCAGCTAAAACTGCAACTACTTTTTTACCGGGTGATGGTTTTTTTGAAATTAAATAAGCCAAACCCACTGCTCCAGCAGGCTCCACCACAAATTTCATTCGTTCCATAAGCAAAAACATTGCTTTTGTTA
This sequence comes from uncultured Candidatus Nitrosopumilus sp., assembly GCA_905612275.1. Lineage (GTDB taxonomy): Archaea > Thermoproteota > Nitrososphaeria > Nitrososphaerales > Nitrosopumilaceae > Nitrosopumilus. The sequence goes on along the minus strand of CAJQRM010000053.1, from coordinate 27,286 downwards.
TTTCATTATCATCTACTAATACAATGTCATCAATTAGATTTTTCACAATTTCAAATGTTAACTCTCCTGGGATTTTTACAGCAATTCCGTCAGCTATCGTTTTTTCTCCTCTAATCATAGTTCGTGTATTTTGTTTAATTGATTCATACATTGATGGAAATGATTTTGATTGTACTCCTATTACTTTGACATTTGGATTTTTTTCTTTAATTGCAATAACTATTCCTGCAGCTAAACCTCCGCCCCCTATGGGTAAATAGATTTCATCAACATCAGGTAAATCTTCTAAAATTTCTAATCCTACAACTCCTTGTGCTGCGATAATCTGAGGATCATCAAACGCCTGTATTATTGTGGCACCTGTTTTTTCTGCAATTTCTTTTGCTTTAGAATATGATTCATCATAGTTTATTCCTTGTAATATTACATTTGCACCATAACCTCTGGTTGCGGCAACTTTTGCTGGTGATGCATTCTTAGGCATTACAATGGTACATGGGATTTTTTCTAACGATGATGCAAATGCCACTCCTTGTGCATGATTTCCTGCTGATGCTGCAACCACCCCATGTTTTTTATCTTCTTCTGATAATGATTTAATTTTATAATATGCCCCTCTGATTTTAAATGAACCAGTTTTTTGTCTAAATTCTGCTTTCAAATATACTTCGGAATTTGTTAAATCACTAAATGTAGAAGAGTAAATTAATGGAGTTTTTTTAATTTCGTCTCCTCGTAATGAATTTGCCTTTACTATTTCATCATATGTTGGATTCATTGAGATGTTGCTAATTTTTTGGTGTATTTGAGTTCATCGATATGCTATTTTCATTTATTTAATTTTCGTGCGTATTTTTTTAGAAATATACCTGTTCATATTTTTCACTTATTGGATATGTCTATCGATGTGTATTTTTTTAATGAAATTCTATATTTCTAAATTTTCAGTTTTTATGATTATTTTTTAATTATTTCCTCTAAATTTTCTAATTTTTTTACAATATTTTCTTTTACTGTATTTGACATTTTTCTTGGATCAAATAGACCTTCCCGATTATTATTTTTAATAAATTCTATATCTAATGTACACAAACAACCTTCCTCTCCTGCAACTAATCTGGTATCATCAATAAGTACAGAACTTGTTTGATATGTTTCAATTAACAATGAATCTAATTCTTTGAATAACTCATTCTTTTTTTCTGTTAATTTTTTAAATTCCTCTCCTGCATCTTTTTCAATCTCTTCATATACTTTTTTACTAAATTCTTCATTTTCATAAAATATTTCAAATAATTTTTGATGATCAAAATCTTTGTATCCCATTTTTTTTAATTTATCTAATACATGTTGATCACTATTATCCGATAATTCTGTTTCTTTATTTTTTGTTTTATCAACAATTTCTGCTAGTTCTTTTTGGCAGTCAATTACCCTTTGAAGTGGTTTATAAAATAATAATACGTGAAATTGTAATGATATGTGTCCTGATATTAAATAATTTCCTTCATTAATTTCAAACTTTGTAAATATTCTTCTAAGATCTTCATTGTTAGTAACTGATACATCATGTAATGACCAATCTGTTAATTTTTGACTTATTTTTTCCAGATAATCCATAATTTGTTTAGGATCAAATGTTTTTTGTTCCGTAATTGTTGAATCTCCCATCATAACTTTCACTTCTACTGTTTTTGTTAATTCTAAAATTTTGGATAGTAATTCTTGTTGAATATCTTCATTTTTTTTATTCAGTATTTGGATGAAATCATCTTGTGATCTTGAATCTAACCGCACAAAAATTCCAAGATATTGCTCTCCTTAAACCTTCATTATCAAAATCATTCTAAATTTTAATAATTCTGGTACATTTCGATAATGTTCAACAATATCTAAATAGATTCATTACTATTTTTAGTCATGGCGGAATCAAAAATTATGTGCGATAATTGTAATAATGTGATTATTGAGTATTATGATGATGGATATAGGGGTAATAGAGGTAAATGTATCGTTTGTAACATTGATTTTCCGTTGGAGTGATTGAACAAAAATGACTGAAAAAATTAATGATAAAAAAGATAATGCCGTAGTGGACATGCTACTTAGTAGGCATGTTGAAGAAGTTGTAGATTCTGAAACAATGATTTTAGAAACTCAAAAGAGGGTTTGGGGGGCTTTAAAAAAAGGATATGAATATTTAGGTGTTATAGATGAATCTGATGACTTTCTTAGAAAACATGTATTTGCAAAATTAGACATGGTTGTTTTGTATGTGGATTTGGTTGGTTCAACAACAATGGCTTTAGAGCTGCCTTCAGAAAAAATTGCAATTATTATGAGTTCCTTTGCACAAGAAATGGCCGCAGTAATCAGACAACATCATGGATATGTTTTAAAATTTGTTGGAGATGCAGTTATTGGTTATTTTGTTGCAGAAGGTAATTCGTTACTTACCGCAGATAATGCAGTTAATTGTGCAAAATCTATGATTACAGTTATTCAAAAAGGAATTAATCCTATACTAAATCAATATGATTACCCTGATTTAATGGTAAAAATTGGCGTCGATTTTGGTCAAAATATTGTTGTCAGATATGGTTCTGATGAAAAAAATTCTCATGTAGATTTAATGGGTCCTGCAATGAATATTGCAGCAAAAATTCAAAATATGGCAAAACCTAATCAAATTTTAATTGGCGGTGATGTCTGCAATCGCATACATCCAACTTTAAAAAATCATTTTCAACAAATAGTTTGGAAAAATGATGAATGGAAATATCGTTCTCGATCAACTGGAGAAATGTATGACGTGTTTGGATTTAAAGGATAATTATATTTCTCAATTTTCTAGTTAGATTGTAAATTTTTCTGGGCATTCAACATGCTCATAGTGGTGCTCTGTAAATTTTTCTTGAACCACATACATTACAATTTTATGTAGTTCCTCTCCTTTGATATCCTTTTTACATTTTAAGCAGGATTTTTTTAATTTCATCATGATTAATTTCGATCAAAAATAGTGAACTATAAGGATCTGCGATCAACTCAAATTGAGCAAAAATGACTGAGATTAGACTAAAGGGTATATGAAATGCCTAAAGTAAGCCACAAATATGCCAAATTTAGACAGATATTATGGATAATATGGTAATGAGACATTTACAAGACCTCTATGGATTAAATCCAAACATACCTCATATGGCATTTCAATTTCCAAGATTACCTCCAGGATTAACTCATCCTTTATCTCCAGTTCATCAAAATCAAATGAAGCCACAATTGGTACAACATAATGAAACACTAAATCAAAAACTTCAAGGATTTCAAACAATGTATCAAGAATATGCTTCGGGTTTACTGTCTAAAAATTCCCCAGTAATTCCTCCAGGACATCCATTATTCACTAGCAAAAATTCCGTTCAAACATTAAAAACTCAAAATGACAAATTAGTTAAAGAAAATTTAGAATTAAGAAAAAAATTAGAAAATAGACCTTCGAGTAAACATAATCCATAGAAATTTAATTTTAAAATATTGATAAGCCTTATTACATTCCCATTTTAATTTTTGATATGAAAAAAACTCCTACAGATAGATGGCAAAATACAATAACAAATTATAAAAAAAAATGTCAAAATATTCTAAAATTATCTAACAATATTAGATATGCTGGTGTAATCAATGCATATGGTCGAACTTTAACGGGTGTAATTAAACCAAAACTAACACCCCTGTTAAAATCTGAAGAAGTAAAAAATGAATTTTTTATAGTTTCTACATTAATCTCATTAAGACAAGCCAGTGATAGTTCAGTAGGAAAATTGGATTATATGCTTTTAAAACATTCAAAAGTTCATATTATAATTTTACATAAAAAAGAAATTACTTTCTATATTTCAATTAATCCTAAAGAGAAAAATTTTGAACAACTTGTGTCTAAAATAAAAAAAACTATTTAGTATTTTTTTAGTTGATATGCCTGTAACTTAAACTACAAATAATGTTTTTAAAAATATTGAATGTTGAATAATACTATAAAATTTTGGTTTAAGACATTTTTGGTATATGGGTTGTTGTCTTTATCTTTCTCTCTGATTGGTATTACATTAGATTATTTTTTCAATGATGTTGAAAAAGATGCTAAAATTGGTAGTGATATTTTAAAAACTGCTTCATTAGAACACGTGTTTGGACATATTGTATTTGGTATGGTTGTTGCCCTTCCAACTCTTGCATATCGATATATTGTAGCATCAGGTGGATTTGCAATACTGTTAGATGCTGATCATTTAATACAATTTTTTGGTGTTGAAAATATTGCTAGAATGGGACATAGTTTCATTTTTGCTATTTTGATTATTATCATTATGATGTTCTTGTTTGGAAAAAAAGATTATTTTTTGGGTGTAATTTCATTTGCTGCAATATTATCTCATATTTCATTTGACATATTATTGGGAGGCGGATCTTCATTTCCATTATTCACTCCAATTAGTAATAGTTTCTTAACTTTTCAAGCAAATGATTGGGTAATGGTGTTAGGTTCAGGTATACTGATAGTTTTATCCATTAAAATTATTGTTCATAGAAAAATATATTTTGAAAAATTAAATAAATAATTTTAATTAAGATTTCATGTATAATAATTTAAAAAAGAAGATTTTGGGATTGCTTTTTAAAAAACAATCTATGCTGGAGTAAATCCTTGATATCCACTAGTTTGTTGATCTTTGTCTTCGTATGTTGGTTCAAACAATGAAATTAGATATTGATCTGGATCTAAGATCACTGCATTTTTACCTACATCTTTTTCAACAATGTCACGATGAATTGTAACGCCTTTTGCTTTTAATTCTTCAAGTGCAGATTTTAAATCTCCAACTAGAAACCCTATACTTATTCCATTTTCAATAGAGCTACCAACATGTTCAGCAGTTGATGATGCGGGGTGTAAACTCAACAAAGCTCCGGATGTACCTAAATCTACCCATGTTTTTCTTTGGTCTTTGATTGGAAGCCCAATTACTTCGTTATAGAATTGTATGGACTTTTCTAAATCCTTGACTGCCAATATTACATTTCCAACTTTTTTGATATTCACAAACAATATGGGTGAAAGTTGCTTAAATCAATTACCATTAAAATTTTAAATTTTTTAAAAAAGTCTTTTTAAATTTTTATTAATAATTATTGAACCTCAACCATAGTTTCAGTTCGTTCTACTCCACTAATTTTTTGAATTTGATTTGTAATTTCCCTTATTTCCCCTAATTGTTTGACATCAATCATTACCACTGCATCAAATTGACCACTTGTTGGAAATGAATTTGTTACGGTTGACAGTTTTCTCAATTTAGCAGCTATGAGTTTTTTTGGAGATTTTACTAAAATTATTGCTCTTACCATCCTAAATCCACCTCCACTTCAATTAGAGTTTCTGTGGTCACAATGTCTTTAATTTTTTTAAAATCAATTACCATTTGATTAATTTGTTCCATATTGCCTTGCAAAATTACACTGATATCTGCTCTACCTGTAACTACCATTGCCTGTTTGACTATTTTTCTTTTTTTCTGTAATATTTCAACTACTAAATCTACTTTTCCTGGTTTAACTGCAATCAGACATAATGCATGCATAAATCCATCATGCCGTTGAATGTGTTAAAGATTTCTAGTCTACAGCTTCTTGTGATCTGGCTTCTTCCAAATACGCTCTTCGTTCCTCATTTATCTTATCCTGGTCAATAACAATATCATCATCCACAATTACAATTCCACCATCCCCAATTGGTTCATTTTTAATTTTCTTCTTCGTTAATTTCGTTGATTTTACCTTAGTGGATTTAGATATTTTTTTACTTTTTACAGTAGTTTTCTTTGTAACTTTTTTTTCTGCCATTAATATCGAAAATCTTGGGAGGGGGTGGCTTTTAAAGATTATGTCTTGTGGAACACCCCGATCAGATTTGAACTAAAATAAGAGTGCCAAGGGCATGATTTGAACAAGCGACAGCCCGGTCTTCAGCCGAGTGCTCTTCCAGGCTGAGCTACCTTGGCACTAAAAAAAATACTTTAGATGAGGCATTAAAGTTTGTCTTTTTATGGTTTCCAAATAATATCTTCTACACCATTACGTTTATTGATTAAACGGCCCATTACAAACATCAAATCTGATAGTCTATTGAGATATTTGATAGAATTAGAATTAATTTCATCTTTATCGCTTAATTTTACCACTAAAGTTTCTGCTCTACGTACAATTGTTCTAACTTGATGTATCTGAGCAGCAGCCACATTACCTCCAGGTAAAATAAAATTTGTTATTGCCGGTAATTCTGATTCAAATTTATCAATAGATCCTTCTAACTTTTCAATCATATCTAATGATACTCTATTTTTAAGATCATTTAGATTCTGGTTAGATAAATCAGAACCAAGCAAAAATAAATCATTTTGAATTTGACTTAAAAGTTGACTAACATCATCATCTAGTGAATTTGTTAAAACAATACCTATTGCAGCATTTGCTTCATCCACTGTTCCATATGCCATAATTCTTGGATGTGATTTTGCAATTCTAAAATTACCTTGTAATCCAGTATTTCCATCATCTCCTGTTTTTGTATAGATTTTCATATTTTTCCTATTCTTCTTTACCTATTATATAATTCGAAAAATTAAACATGAAAATTCATTAGGAGAAAATAATATACATAATGTATAATGATTTTAGATTTTTTTAAAACTGCAGTAAATTTAAAAAATATCGCCAGGCAGGGATGGATAGATAAGTTATCTATAGAGTATCCAGAATCTGTGGCAGACCATAGTTATTCTATGGCCATAATTGGTATGGTGATATCTGATTTAGAAAATTATGATTCTGAAAAAATGTTAAAAATGATATTATTACACGATTTGGCTGAATCAAAAATTGGAGATTATACTCCCAACCAAATAAGTAAAGAAAATAAAACAAAAATTGAAAATAATGCCTATGATGAAATAATTAACATGTTACCCGATACCATAAAATTACAATATGGTGAAATTTGGGAAGAATATCAAAAACAAGAGTCTCCTGAATCTAAAATTGTTTATCAAATTGATAAATTAGAAATGGTATTACAAGCAAAAATGTATCAAAAAAAAGGGGCACCTACAGAGGCAGTTGTGTCTTTTTTTAAATCAGCAGAAAGTGAGATTATTCATCCAAAATTAAAAGAAATATTTACAAAGATTATTGAAGAAGAATAGTTACAATGTCTGAAAATGAAAAAATGTCTGAATCTGAAAAAGATCAATTAATTGATGCTCAAAAGGAAGTTATAGGTATCTTGTTTGAAGTAATAAAACGACTTCAAACAAACAATGATCTTGATGAAGAATATTTTAAAATTATGCAAAAAGATGATAAAAATAATAAAAGAATTCAAGATATCATAAATGAACGGGAAGAAAATTCTAAAATTGTTGGTAGATTATTGGAGCAATTAGAAACTTAACAACCACAGTCATCATCAGAAATAATTCTCAAATGTGCAGTTTGTTGATATTTATCTTGAACATAATTTGCAAGGTTGGTTATGCGCACTCTTGGCTCTTTTATTTTCCAACTACCTTCATTTTCAAACCAAAATTCAATTTCATCCAGATCATAACGTTCATTTTTTTTAACTAATTCTTTAAAAATAATTTTAATTTCATCAACTTCATGCTCTGTTAGTTTTGATTTATCTTCAACCATTGTTGTAATTTCATTTAATTTTATTATAACGGGATTTGTTAAAGGCACAGTATCTGGGAGGCATAGTTTCTATAACTATCTTTTGTGATGTTTTTATAACAATCAAATAATTTGATGAATATGCAATATTTTCAAGCACTAAAACTAGGACAAAAACGAGTTGCAGCATCTAGAGAATATCTGAACACGTTAACTAATGGTAAAGCTATGCCTGCCTTGGCACTTACTGATACAAAATCTAATGTGTGGCAAGCTGTTGGAGAAGAAAATCTCTATGCATTTGTAGATGAATCTGCTGGTTTCATTTTAACTGATAATAGCGGTTACATTCTTGCTTTAGTGGATAAATCAGGATCCTCAAAAACTATAGTTCAAGGGGTAACAAAATTACAAAAAGAGAATTTAGAAAAAATATTTGAAAAAGACAATATTCAAAAATTTGAAGGAAAAGTAATACTTCCAGTGTAAATTTTATGATTTAGACACATGATTTTAGAGCTTGAAGTCAATTCTAATGAAATTATACAAAGAAAACCTTTAGTTATGATTATGAAATAGTAAGAAAATGAGTAAATTCTCCCAGGAAATTGAAGTTAGTGGACATCTAATAGATTCCTCAATTCTAACTAAAATTTTTGATAAAATCATGGATTTGAAAGGAGAGTTTAATGTTGATGAAATTAATATTGGAACAAAGAAAAAAGATCACTCTTATGCAAAATTAACAGTTACGGGGAAAAATCAATCTCACTTGGATGAAATTCTAAATACCATTTATCGAGAGGGTGCAATTTCAAAAACTCAAAAAGAAATTAAATTAAAAAAATCACCAAAAAATTTTGTTATGCCTGATAATTTTTACAGCACTACTAATAATCACACTCAAGTTTTCCTAAAAGGAAAATGGATTTCTGTTGAAGATATGATGATGGACAAATGTATTGTTGTTAAAGGAAATAAGGCATTTTGTGTTCCAGTAAGAGATGTAAAAAAAGGTGATCAAATTATTGTTGGCGAAGATGGAATTAAAATCACGCCACCAGAGCGTCCAAGAGAAGGAGTTAATGTATTTGAATTTATGGGAAGTTCAAGTTCCAGTGAAAGACCAACTCAGCATATTGCAAAACAAGTAGCGGATGATATTTTTAATACAAAAAAGAAAGGAGGCAAAATCATAATTGTTGGAGGTCCTGCAATTGTACATACTGGTGCTGATGATTCAGTATCTGAATTAATTAGATCAGGTTACATCGATGGGGTTTTAGCAGGAAATGCTCTTGCTGTTCATGATATAGAATATGCAACACTTGGAACTTCACTAGGAATGAATGTTAAAGATGCAACCTTGGCCTATCATGGTCATAGAAATCATATGGATACCATCAATGCGGTGTTTAAAGCAGGTTCAATTGCTAATATGGTTAAAGCTAAAAAATTAACTAAGGGAATTATGTATGAATGTGTAAAAAATAAAATTCCATTTGTATTGGCAGGATCTATTCGTGATGATGGACCATTACCTGATGTAATTACTGATGTTGCAGAAGCTCAAAGACAATACAAAAAAGTTCTCAAAGGTGTAGATATGGTAATAATGATTTCAACTATGCTTCATTCTATTGCAACTGGAAATATGTTACCTGCTAGTGTAAAAGTAATTGTTGTAGATATTAGTCAACCAACAGTAACTAAATTGATGGATAGAGGTACATGGCAAGCCCTTGGAATTGTATCTGATGTTGGAGCCTTTTTACCAATGGTGGTCCAACAAATTAGAAAAAGATCAAAGAGATAAATTTTCTCAACCCAATTTTAATATTTTACATAGCATATTTTTCAATAATCATATGTCCATTATGAGTACATTTCATAAGAATATCTGCACTACAAATGATAACTAGGGCGCTTTAAAGTATCATTATCTTTCAAAACTAATTCTTTTTTTTCTAGAAATGTTATTTGTTTTACTGTATTCAATGAATCAATTTTCTCTTGAAATTCTGTGATAATCTTTTCGCTATTTGGTGGTGAAATCATCATAACAATAAGACATCCAAATTATATAAATTTTTTATATTTTAAAATTTACATATCCCCAATTAAAAAAATAATTTGTAATCATTGAGAAAAATTTCTACATGGATCATTGTTGCCGCCATCTAAACATCCAGTACATAGACGTCCATAGGGTTCTCTAAGTACATCATGTATGTTTTCTTCATGATTACAGTCATTGCAAACTTTTTGCTGTTCCTCAGACATGAAATAAATTATCTTTTATCATTGATTAATTATAGGATGAGTAAATTAATCAAATATTAAATTTAAAAGAAAAAATTGAATGAATGTTAAATTTTTTAAAATTATATTTTTATTCCATAATTCCATACTAAGTTAAGATAGAAATCAAATAATTCCAAAACATTACACGGTAAGTTGTAAAACTAGTGTGATGCTAGTTACCCGTTGGTAACCATGTGGTTTTGATTTTCTATCAATATTGTTTATAAAATAAGCGTAAAAATATGGCTATAATAAAATATTTAATTTATGATATATCTATTCCAAGACGTCTTGCACATGCAATTGCAGATTTTCCATCATCTTCAGTAATACCATATTTCATTAACTGTTCAGTCATTTTTGTACCTGTATTTTGGGTATTTTCTTGATAATATTCTCTTAAAATCATACCCACACGGTCATCTAATCTCTTTTTTGTAGCATCATTCATGCCTGCTTGTAAAATAGTTGAGTCTGATGTGGCAAGAATTTTAATAAATTCAATATCTTCTAGGGATAAATCCATCGTTATATGCCAATTTGTTTTTTCAATAAATTTAATGTTAATGTAGGATCAGCTTTTCCTTTAGTGGCCTGCATTACTTTACCTACTAGATAATTGATTGTTTGGGGATTAGATTTTGCTTGATCTACCGCTTCGGATTCATCAGAAATTATTTTGTCTATGATTTTTAGTAATTCGCTTTCATCAGATACATTACCTAAATCCAATTCAGAAATTATTTGGGAAACACTTTTTCCTGTTTTTAAAATTTCATGTAAAGCATTTTTAGATGAATTTCGTGATACCTTTCCCGTTTGAATAGAATCAGCTAAATCCCTTAGATGAATTGAAGTAAGTTTAGATACTTCCCGTTTTTCTCTAGTGTCTTCTAACCCCATTAATTCAGTTGTTATGATATTTGCAACCTCTTTTGCATTAGATTCAGTATGTGCATTTTCAAATAAATCCGAATAAAACTTATCTGAAGATAAAACATCTGCAACTTGCTCAGGTATTTGATATTTAGCAACATACCTTTCTTTTTTAGAACTAATACTTTCAGGCATTTGTAATTTTAATTCATTTCTAATTTCAGGATTAATTTTTACCCATGGTATATCGCCTTCAAGAAAATAACGATAATCTAAATCTTCTTCTTTTGAACGAGAAGATACAGTAATCTTTCTTTTATCATCCCAATGACGTGTTTCTTGGGCTATGGGGATATCTCTATCATGTAGACTTTCTTGTCTTGTTATTTCAAAATGTGATGCTTTTTCTAAATCATGAAATGATCCAATATTTTTAATCTCAACTTTGTTTCCTCCATATACCGACACATTGGCATCTGCCCTCATAGCTCCTTCCAAACTAGGGTCAGCCACGCCTAGATTTTTAAGTAAATCAGATAATATGTTGAGAAAATCACGAACTTCTTTTGGAGTTTCAAAGTCAGGTTCAGTCACAATTTCAACTAGTGGGGTACCTGCACGATTATAATCTACCAGAGTAATTTGATTTTTTGAAGAACTACCTTCATAGATTAATCTACCCGGATCTTCTTCTAATTGAATTCTAGTAATTCTAATTTTTTTATCACCAACAGATATTGTTCCAGAACCCCCCACACTAGTATCTCCATAAATATTCAATTGAGTAATTTGAAAATTTTTAGGTAAATCAGGATAAAAATAATTTTTTCTAAAAAATGCAATTTTTTCAGGTGTTGAACAATTCAAAGCCATTGCAATCATTGTTGCCTTTTTTACTGCTTCTTGATTTAGCCTAGGTAAACTTCCTGGTATTCCAGCACAAACAGGGCAAATATTTTCATTTGGTTCAAATGCTCGATAATTTGCTTTACATGAACAAAATAATTTACTTTGTAAATTTGTCAACTGACAGTGAATCTCTAAACCAATTTTTGTCATATTGGCACCTCAGGTAAGGTAACAGTTTGTTCCAGTGCATGTGCTGCTTGTAATAACAATTTATCATTCATTGAATTTGCCAATAATTGAATTCCAATTGGTAATCCATTTACTATTTTAAATGGAATTGAAATTGCAGGTTTTCCAGTTAAATTAGCTGTAACTGTATTGATATCAACTAAAAATAGAGATACAGGATCGTCTATTTTTTCTCCAATCTTAAATGGTAAAATTGGAACTGTGGGTGCAATCAATAAATCAAATTTTTTAAATGCTTCATTGATTTCCTTGGTTAATTTACTTTTTACTTTCATAGCTTTAAGAAAATATTTTCCAGCATGACCTGCAGATGGTACAAATCCTCCGATAATCATTCTTCTCGTTACTTCAGGTCCAAAGTTTTTTCTAGCTTTTGAAATGTAAGAATTAAACTCATAACCTTCAACTGGGAGATCATACCCATATCTCAAATTGTCATACCTGGCCAGATTACTACCTGCTTCTGTAGCTGTAATTGTATAATATGCTGCAACAGAATATTTCACCATCTCCAATGAAACCTCTTCACAAATTGCTCCTAGCCCTTCAAGTTTTGAAATTGCTTCTTTTGTAGCTGCCATCACTTCTGGATCAATTCCATCTCCAATCATCTCAGTAATTATTCCAATTTTTTTACCTTCAATACCTGAATCAATATTTGCCAAATAATCTTCATTGTTGTTATTTACAGTAGTGCTGTCATTAGGATCTATTCCTGCAATTAGATTTAGCATGAATGCTGTATCTTTTACCGTTCTAGTGAGTGGTCCTATCTGTTCAATACTGTTGGCATATGAAATAAGTCCATACCTACTGATTAGACCATAAGTTGGTTTGTATCCTACAGTTGAGCAAAAACTTGCGGGGTTTCTAACAGAACCACCAGTATCAGAACCTAATGATGCAATGCACTCATAGGAACTAACTGATACTGCACTGCCCCCAGATGAACCTCCTGGAACATGTTCTATATTCCATGGATTTTTACTTGGACCAAATGCACTAAATTCAGTAGATAGACCCATGGCAAATTCATCCATGTTTGTTTTTCCAATAAAAATTGCATCTTGTTTTTTTAATTTAGAAATTACTGTTGCATCATAAGGCGCTACAAAATTTTCGAGCATTTTTGATGCACATGTAGTTTTACTATCTTTGATGCACATATTATCCTTGATTGATATTGGCATTCCAAAACATGCTCCAACCTTTTCTCCAGATTTAATTCTCTTGTCTATGTCACGTGCTTGATCAATTGCTTTATCATTTATAGATAAAAATGCATGAAGTTTATCATCAACATCATTTATTCTTTCAAGTGTTTTTCCAATAAATTCTTCTACAGAAACATTTCCATTTTTAGCTTCTTCAACAAATTCAAGGGCAGAGATTTTTAGATTCATCATTACATCTTTGGTGCTCGTACATAGGTTCCTTTGTAATGATTCATTTTTTCAATAAGTTTTTCACCAAATGGTATGTGTTCATCGTGTCGTAATTCTTCAATCGGAATTTCTGGCATGGATATTTCTTCAGATTCAACACCTGCAGAATCCAAGATATCAAAATAACTAATCATTGTTTGAACTTTTTCTAGATATTCACTATGATCATCTACATCTATTTTCATTAATTTTGAAACATGTTCAATTTCTTCAACGGTAACCATTTTCCATACTCCTATGAGGTTAATCTATCAATCTTACTATAAAATGGTAGGCACAAAATACTTTGATCTTCTTGTTTATCCACAAGGCAGAGAACTCAAAATATGCTTAATTTTTTAGAATTTCTTTCTAATTCCAATTATAACTATGGCTGGAACCCCAAGATACATTCCCAAATTGAGTGCAATTATAGACATTCCAATACTCAAAACCTCACTTTCAGATTCGGCATTCTCCATTAATGATAATGTGGAAATCATTGGAGTAATAGCTAACTTGACTGCTTCCTTGAATAATGGGTTTTCTCGTTCCATGTCTGCAATGTATGGGGAGAATGAATAGTACACATCGTTAAACATTCCCATGAATGCAGTTCCAGATTCTGTGTTTAGTAATTGGTTGTCACGAAGTTCTCGAAGTTGTTGAACTTGCGGTGCCATTTCAGAACCATATGTTGCTGTTGCAATTAGACAACCACCACCTACAGGAATAGGGGCAGAACTAGAATTAGATACACAATTGTCAGTAAGGTATACTTCACCAAAGTTTGCTTCAGTAGAACCTTGTGATATTATTTTTTGATTTTGAATTACAAAAATTTCCAAGTAGCCATCTTGTGTTGATTTTTGAATTTTTGTACCAAACATAGCCTGTTGTCCAAAAGTAGAATTACATTCAAAAAGAATATCATCATCATTTTGACCAGCTATTTCAGTAAAATCAACACTTGAAGATTGGAATGCACCAGTCCATTCAGTATCAGAAAATATCAATAATTTTGCTTGTCCGTCAGGTATCTTTTCATTTAATTCAGATTGTACAGTTTGATCTATTGATTGTATCTGAACAGTAACAGCGGGTTGTGAAAAAATATGTGTTCCCACAATAGATAGTTCATCATTTGATCTTTTGAAAGGAATAGTAATTGTTCTATCATAAGGAGTAATGGTCTCATCATACGAAGTAAGTGACATTCCACGAACAAAGACACCAAAGTCAGTGTCTTCAGAACCAATTTTTGCATCAATTATAGCTCTGGGCAATGTTATGATTAATTCCCCTCTTGCCCTAGCATCAATGAAAATAAGTAGAGATGTATTCTCAAAATCAAGTTCAAAGTCTAAAACTTCTCCACCCCGAATAGTATAATCAAAATCATCAAATTGTTGTGCAAAAGCACTTGGAACCATAACTCCAATCATAGCAGCAACTGCTATTGCAATAATGAATACAGGTTTCAATATCATCTTCAAATATGTCCGATATTTATGGGAATAGCCACAAGGTAGAGCGATAATCCCAAAAGATGCGTTAGTTTGAATTATCGCAGCCCAGCATCACCCATGGCAATACTATGTTTCACTAAATTTTCATAAAATAAAAAAACAATGAAAAAATTGATCTTAACAGTAATTTTGGTTTATACAAAATTTATGCCTAGATTAACATGAATTCCAGTTCGGTTCAAATCCCCTTTCTTTTCATGTTCCTTTGTAATCTTGGCTTGATTTCTATTTCTAAATTTTGATAAAATAAAAAAACAATGAAAAAATTGATTAGTAGATCAAAATTTATCATAAAAATTTATTCAATTAGGATTCCAATTATGTTTACCCCCACCACCAAAATCTCTTAGTTACTTTGATTAGTGATTTGATATTTGTAATGTTTTCAGAATTCAATTCAATTTCTTTGTGTTCTGCTAAAACGTGTTCTTTAACCATTGACATTAATTCCTCATCATCATTTCTTGTTGATTCTGCTGACCAACTACAATCTTTGCCTGTAAAATTACAACTAATTGTTTTTGTCATAATCCTTAGATCGATTTAAATGGATTTAAATGCATTTAATTTTAAATGGAAAAAATATCAGAAGAAGAAAGAAAAATGAGAATAGATTTTATCAAGAATTTGATAAGAGATAATGAAACAGATCACGTAAGATTAGAAAAAGAACTTGAAGAATTATCAGATATTGGAAAAATGGAAAAAATATCAGAAGAAGAAAAAAGCAATAGGATATTCATCATCACTTCATTGATAAAAGAAAATGAAAGAGATCATGTAAGATTAGAAAAAGAACTTCAAGAACTGTTAGATTTAGACCCTCTCAAATAGAAGAACATTAAATTTACATTTTGTTTGGAGATGAGCATAAAAGACCAAGTTAAAACTTACCAATACAGGTCAAATTTTAGATAAAATATGATTTTCAAGATTATTTTTCAGATGGTACAGGAGGATTTGGTTTCATGACAACTTTATCTGAACCTTTGCAAGCTTTGTCACCTTTGGAATGTTTGTGAATTTTCCAATTTGCACCCTTTGTGAATTTCAAAACTATGTGACCAGTTTTCCATTTCTGACACCATGCACAAAATATCTTGGGAGAATTAGATTTTGACATGTGAAAATTCCCTGAATTTGGCATGTTATTGTCTAATTTTTAGGGATATTTAGGAAATTGTTCTGCTTCATGACAATTGTTGAACTCTACCAATCTTTCCAGTATCCAATTCAACTTTGATTCCATGTGGGTGAACTTGACTTGAAGTGAGAATTCTCTTTACCTTACCTTCAGTTAATTTACCTGTACGTTGATCTTGTTTTTGGACTATCTGAACCATAATTCCTATGGATATCTTGTTTCTTGGCGGTATATCGTTCAATGCAGAGATTATGGGGTTAGTCTATCAACATCTCTTGGATAAAATGTTGTATCACGAATATTTTCAGTTCCAGTTAAAGCCATAATTAATCTCTCAAGACCAATACCACAACCTGCGTGTGGTGGAACACCGTAATCAAATGCATTAAGATGGTACTCAAAGGAATCTGTTTTCATACCTTTGTTGCTCATTCTTTGGGCTAACTCATCACGTTTTTCAATTCTTGTACTACCTGAAGATAATTCCAAATCCCCAAACATTAAATCAAAGGACTCAGAAATTTTTGGATTAGATTTACTATCTTTTACGTAAAATGGTTTTGGTCCTAAAGGCCAATCAGTAATAAAGTAAAAACCATCTAGACCTATTTTTTTAAGATTTGATGGATACAAGTCATCGCCCCATTCTGTTTTTGCCCCTGCTTTTTGCATTCTATCTACAAGATCATCATATGTGTATCTTGGAATACTTTCAGGTACTGGAGTTGGTGTAAATTCTGAATCAGGATTATTTTTGATATAATCATTAACTGCATTGATTGAAACTTTTATAATTTCCTCTATTCTGCTCATCACATCATTGTAATCCACAAAAGCCTCTTCCAAGTCTATGGATATTGCTTCAGCTAAATGTCTATTAGTCCTAGATGGTTCTGCTCTAAAAATTGGTGCAATCTCAAAAACTTTTTCAAAACTCATTGTCAATTGTTCTTTGTACAATTGTGGGCTTTGAGCTAAAAATGCTTCCTTGTTATAGTAAAATATTGGAAACAATGCAGCTCCACCTTCAGTAGCTGTTGCAATCATTTTTGGAGTATTAATTTCAATAAAATTTTGATCAATAAAGTAATCTCTAATTGTTTTTAAAACTAAACTTCTAGTTTTGAAAACATGTTGTAATACATTGCGTCTAAGATCAATTGGTCTTACTTCTAAACGAGTATCAATATTTTTGACAGTTTTTGCAGTTGGCTCAAATGGAGGAATTTTAGTTACTTCTGAAAATACACGTAGCTCCGTTGGAATAATTTCAAATCCACTTGGTGCTTTTTCAGATGCCTTTATGATTCCAATAATACCAATAGATGAATGTGCTTTTAGCGAAGAAATTTTTTCACGTATTTCATCAGGACAATCCCCCTTTTTTGCAACAATAGATAGATCACCATTTTTATCTCGAACAGTTGCAAAACTGATATTCCCATGACCTCTTACAGTTAAGACCCAACCCATTACAGTGACTTGAGTACCATCCATTGATGCGTTTAATTCATCAGAATAATGAGATCTACGTAATTGCCCTAATTCAGTTTCTATCATAATTTACAATTATTGCATATTTTCTCGTATAATTAATTTTTGTAGGTGATTTTTCTTTACTAAACTAGCTGATTTCTAAAATCAAATACACATTTTCTTAATGTATCGATATCTATATCAAATTCAATCCATTTGGGGTCGCCTTTATCATCTAAATCTACGTTTAGAATATTCATTGGCATTTTAGTAAATCCATCTTCAAATACATCTCCAATGGATTTAGGTAATTCTGTTAGTGCAAGATGATATTTTGTTGTATGATCACGAAATTTGTGTCGATAATTAATTTCATAATTGTTATCTGAATCCTGAATTATTGATTTCATGTAGACTAATTTTCCATATTCTTCTATGGCATTAGCAAATATTGAATACATTTCATTTAGGTGAATTTCTGACATTTCTTGATTTGGTTTATCAGGTTGTCCTACACATCTGTCAAGGAAATCCAACATGCTTAAAATATTATCACGAATCTTTTTTTGTGTTTGATTCATTTGATCAACGGTGATTTTCTTAAAACTAGCCAAGTAGATAATTGACAAATTGTATGGACTTAAGCGTATGGATTATGGCAAAAACAAAGAAGAAATATTGTTACATCAAAATATCTACAATACACTTTAGTTTGTTAAAATCTAGATAATTAAATCCACTTTCATAACACATTTCTTATGATACCAGTGCGCATTTCTGATTCTTGGATCTAGTCGAATTTCCTTTTTACAAAGAGTACAATGAATAATCAAAAGAAATTCTCCAATCGTATCAAGTGAGCAACGTGCCACACACATGACCTATGATAGGAATGTTGATTCCTGATTCTTCGTTCATCAAAAGGCATGATTTTCTTGCAAAGAGTGCATGGAATAAACATAGGCTACAAGAGTAATACTGAATTTTAGTTAATGAGGAATGGGTTATTCTGTAAATCAGATGTAGTAAGAGAATTAGTTAAACAAATTAATTTTTCAATAGTTTTAGATTAATTAGAAGGGGGGTATTTCATTACAATCATGCCCTTAAACAATAAAGAAAAAATAATATCTATCATTTCAAACGGTATTGCTGTTTTTTCTTTATTACAAGAAAGAGATGAACTACCTAAAAATACAACAATGTATGATTTTGTTCTAAAAGTGATTCCTGAGGATATCAAATCAGAATTAAGTGTGGAGTTAATTGATGAAGTTTTTCATTATGTCACATCTGCACATGGGGCATCAGGCGCTAAAAATGGCTAATTCAATAGAATAGCGATCTAAATATAGGAGTGCGATCTACAATTAGATAGTCTTGGTGAGATAAAGAACGTCGATACGTCATATCTTTTCAGGACTCGAAATTTTCAATTAACTAATTTTCAACATTAATTCATCAAACTCATGTTAGTATCATCCAACCATAATATGTCCCAATTAATCCAACAAACGCCATAGTCATTATTTTTCTCTCTCTTTTAGAACGACTCATGTATTTTCTTTGTAGTTTCCATATTGCATTTGTGATTACAGTATCTCGTCCTGTCTTTCTCCACAAATACATGTCAAGTTTGGTGATTCCTCGTAACACCAGTTTATTTGCATACGAATGAACGTAAATGAAAAATAAAATTATCTTATCAAGGATTGTAAATGTGATTATGCTCATGAAGATTGTTAGTGAAAAGGATGAGACCTCCCACAGTGAATCCATGTACCAAGGGATGTATGTCTGACCACCTTGCCATGCATCTAACACAATCCAAACTCCCACAGATAACTGCCAGGACAAATAAATTGTAATTAAAAATGAATCAAATACAGGTAACCACCAGACTCCAACATTTTTATCTCTAGCAACTTTTTTTGTATCTTTAATTTTATCAAAATAATTTACAAGATATTTTTTAATCATTTTATTTTCCACATCCCCACGTTGTTTTCCTAGTTTTCTTTTTCTTAGGCGTATCAGAAGATCTGGTTTCTCTATTTTTTCTGTCTTCGCTGTCTTCGCTGAATTTTCTCATCTCTTTGAGCATGCCATTAAAAAATTCAATGTTCGAGCATTCTTTCCAATAATCTATATCTAATTTACCAATTTTGATAGTACATCCTGTACAATAATAATAATTTCCAAAATTTACTCTACCACAAAATCTCTTTAGTTCATTGCAATAATGACAAATTTGTACATGAGGAGCATCTGAATGAATTTGTGGATTAAAGTCATCTGTCATGATAATCTCTCAATTAATTTTTGAATACTTTTTCTACCTAGACGAATAAAATTATCATCAATTCCATATTTCTCAAATATTCTTCTCAAAAAATATGATCTTACAAAGGAAGTAACAGCAAATGCTCCTGTAATTGCAATGTTTGCCATGTATGGATCCTCTTGAATCCAACCCGTAGATAGAGGTAAAATAATAATTCCCACTCCATACCCTATAGGATAACCTCCTAAGGAATTAACTAATGCTTCAGATGCACTTTTCTTTTTAGAATCAAGCATGGTCATTTTTAATATCTCCATCCACAGTCATTGCATTCTAGTTGAGGATCATTTCCACTAACACAGCAACCACCAAAAACAATTTTCTTTTCTTTGACTTTTTTTCTAAATCTTCTGACATGTGAGGTAACCCCCACAAAATCATTGCAATGTCAGTTCCCCCACACTTTGGACACTCAGTCATGTTTATCTTCCTCTTTGAATGAATTATAATATTCTACTACTTTATGAAGGTCCTCAAATCGAAGTAATGCATAATTATCATGATTTTCTTTTTCACGAATAATTAATCCGAATTGTGCTTCTAAATGTCCTAAATCTAAAACTTTCAATTCTTTCTCCTATTGAAGAACTTATCACTCCATTCTTCTTCTTCTTGTGCATACACTGCTAATGCTTGAATTTTGATCAATGTTTTTTGATATACTTCAACATCATCGTCTTCATGATTAGTGAATGCTTTACTGTACCAATAAAGAATTGATTGTAAATCATTTGAATTTAGTTCCTTATTTCTCAAACTGATTCCTCCTGTTTTTGAATAGTGCATTGCTCTAATGATTTTTCTAAAATAGATTGCAGATGACAGAGCTTTTCATCAAATAACTGTGTCATCCCTTGATGATATTGCATTTCACATTCCATTTTTGAAATGTCATGTTTTATTTGCAGGACCTCTATTCTTTTTGGAATATTTCCAAATATTTCGCTCATGCCTTTCCTGCCCAATACATTGGTTCATCGTCGTCTTCAAACTCTCTAATTATTCTTGGAAAAAATGAAATCTTAGAGTTTGATTTCTTTTGAATTACTTGTTGCTTCATGTATAATATACGAAGTTAGTATTATTATGGGACATGTCAATAGTATGCATACTATTAATACTATTAATGATCATAGTAAAATATCTCAAAACACACGTTATGTATGGGAAATTACTACCTAGATATTGAAACTACAGGCTTGAATGAATTTGAAAATAAGATAACAACTATCCAATACGTAGAACTTGAACGTGATACAGGAAAGCAACTAGGAGAATTAACCATACTCAAAGAATGGGAGTTGGGAGAAGAGGAGATGCTTAGACAATTCATAGAAAAAACAACCATTACAAACAAGTATGAGTGGGATTTTATTCCAGTCGGATTTAATTTAAATTTTGAGCATATATTTTTACAGGCCAGATCTGAAAAATATAAGTTGTTTCCAATTTCAATTCTAACGAGACCTTGTATTGATTTACATGCTATTGCCATCATGATGAACAAAGGAGAGTTCAGAGGATCAGGATTAGATAAACTAACAGGAAAAACTCACAGTGGCCACCCAGTTGTTGCATGGTACGATGTAAAAAAATATGATGAGATTATAGATTATATTAAAAATGAAACTACAGAATTTGTAAAATGGTATATGTGGTTACATAAAGAAATGCCAGAGTTAAGAAAGTTATGGGAAAAAGAATTAAAATAAAAAATATGTAAATTAGAGTTAATCAAATTATATTAAAAACATATTATCTCATTTCCTCTGCAGTATCTTCACTATAATAATTAGCATTGTACTGTTCTTCTTCTACATTATTGTTTGTTACATTATTGGTGTCAATTGCGCCCCTAATGTCACCCCAAACATAAAGAATGATTAGAAAAATTCCTACCCCGGTTCCTATTCCACTACATGCTAAAATTATTCCAAGATATAACCAAAATTTACTCACCATAGTTTTTTTTCATTTTTTTTATTTTAAAATAAAAAAAGTTATTGAACCCCCTTGGTTGTGATACTCTTTTGAGGAATATTCAAAACAGATGCTAGTACTGCTTTTTTAAGTAATTTTTCAATACTGTCATCAGATGATTTGAGTTGCACTGAAACATATTCATCTGAATCCATTTTGGTACTTCTTTTTACAATGAATACTTCTCTTACTTTGGATTCATTTGTACTTGATTGTACGTCTTGTGTTTCGTTTTGTTCTGTCATTGGTTATTATACAATAATCAGAGATAATAATATGATGTCAATAGTATGCATACTGTACATACTATTATTCATGATTGAAATCCAAATTTAGTTTATTATTTATGATATTTTCATATGGTTTTAGGCGTAAAATTCTAAGATTTTATGGATATTGTAATTTCATTTAGAAGATTCAATTTCTTATCCTCTGAAGTTATGTCTAAATTAATTGCTTGTGGAAATTTGCTTTATAGTAAGGTAAAAGTCAATCAAAAATACATAGAGACAAATAAAATGATTAAAAACTCACATTAGTACATAAGATGACTTATCAACCTAAAATCAAAAAACATAAAATCAATTTCCAAAAATTACAAAGTGTAACAAACCCTAATCCGTCTAATGCATTCATTGCATCACTTGCAGATTTATTTTTTTGAGTATCGGATTGTTTACTTTGTGTCAAATAACATTTGGCTTTACTTAATGGATTATCTAAATACGGACAAACTGGATCTTTAACCGATGAAATTTTTGTTAAAAGTTCACAAAAATCTGTAATGTTGACTGACAATTCCTCATCATATTTTAGATCATTTATTGTAAAATCTACAGCGTCAAATTTCTTATCTAAAGTTTTTGTTAATGCATGAAGACAAATTAATCGACCATTAGGATTTCTATTAATTAAAACTGCCATATTATTATCTAGTTTCAAGACAAAATATCTTTTTCCACTCTACTTGTGTTGCAAGCCAACCTTCTTTCACAGTATTCCAAATACTTTCAGCAAATACCAATTCAAAGTTGTGTTTTTCTTTCAATTTAGTAACCATTTCTTGCAATTCCTCATCATATTTTATTTTTATTTCGTTTGTCACAATAATTTTTCCAGGTAGTTGTAAATCATACTGTTTAATCCCCTCTTCAATTTCTTCAAGACTCAAAACTCCATACTCTATATCTTTGAATGAATCAACAATTTTCAAAATTAATGGTTTGTTTTCAATTATTATCAATAAAGGAATCCGTTTTGTTCTACTTCCACTTTGTATTTTCACATCAAATCCACATTTTATGTCGCTGTTTGATGTAGAAATCGCTTGACCAATCCATTTTGTGAGATATTTTTTATCTGAATTTACAAATTCCATAAATTTTTCTAATGAATTTTCTTCAGAATACTTTATAGTTTTAGAAGGTAAATAATATGGACACAATAAACATTCAACACATTTTTCTAGACTTATCTCCTTTTGATCTATATCTAGTGCATCTGTTGGACAAACTAAAACGTCTTCAGGTTCAGGATATTTTCCTTTAAGAAAATCAGAATAATTACCATTTTTAAAAATTGGCATAATTGAATTAAATTTAAAATCAATCTTTTTTATAATTTTTAACACAAATTTCGTTATAATACTGATAGTTTGTTTAACATGTTTAGAAATAATAACAAAAATATTAATTTTTTCTACTGAACATTGTGGTTATTCAAAAGTCAGTCTTTAGTTCTAAAATTATAGATTTATAATTCATTTTTTCTACAGAAATTTTCAAAATTCTGTGTGTAGACTCGATTATACCATTATCTCTTTTATTGCTCGTGGAAATTTGTGTGTTAATTTGTTAATGCTATGGTTTGTCTTCCATTCTTATGAATTTAAGCATGTTAAAATTCTAAGATCATTTTATTAGTATTATCTATGTTGATATTTTATTGAGTAATTGGATTTGGCCCACAGAATCTGAAAGTTGGCCTACTGTAAAAGAGAAAAAAGTTTGGGCAGTCGGTAAAAAAGGAAAAGGAAAAAGGGTCCAAAAGGGAGACAGAATTATCTTCTATGTTAACGGAACTATGCATTTTCATGGAATTTTTGAAGTAAAAAGTGATTGGCATGATCGAATAACAGTATGGCCTGATCAAAAACATGGTTCAGAAGTTTTAGAGACTGGTGCAGAAATTGATTTAGAAATAATACAATTAGGATATGCAAGTGTGCATAAATTATTATCTTCTTTGAATTTTATTGAAAAAAAGAAAGGACACACTGGTCTTTATTTAAGAGGAACGCCTATGGGTCCTGCAAACTCAGCTAAACCAGTCTCTCAAGAAGATTATGATTTAATTTTCGAAGAACTAAAAGCAGTACAAACAGAACCAAATTTCAACAAAGAAAAAGAAAAAACTGATGAACCAGAAGAATTAGTAGAGTTACCAGATACTTCATTTGAAATTGAAAAACTTCCCACACCTGACAAAAAATCAATCGGAGATATTTTCCGAGATGCGGATAAGGGCATATTTGCAATTCCTGATTTCCAAAGAGCATGGACTTGGAGTAGAGGTCAAATAGAAGAGTTATGGGAATCAATTTTCAGAGGGTACTATATCGGATCAATCCTAGTTTGGGATGGAAGAGGAAAAGATCTTGCTTCAAATCCTGTTTCAGGTGCTGACAAATTGTCTGATCATCCTGATATGATTCTAGATGGACAACAAAGAACCACGGCAATATATTATCCATTAAAAGCACCAGATCTTAGTTTACCCAATACTGATCATCCTTACTTATTTTTTCTGGATATCAATGCATTACTTGATCCAAGTAGGCCACCTACAGATATTGTCAGTAGTTATAGAATTAAGAAAGTAGAACGACTTGGACTTTTAGAACAGAAGACACAATTTAGAAAAAAATTATTTCCACTGTCAGAACTGAATGATAAAAGATACACCGATTGGGTATTTGATTTTTATGAATATTTAATGGAAACAGAAAAATTTGAAAAAGAGACAGCTAAAAAATATCGTAGTACTTTAGAATCAATATTCAATTATGTCTGGTCACATTTTGAAATTCCGATTGTAAAATTACCTGAAAACCTGTCATTAGATAACGTAGTTGAAGTTTTTGAGAGAATCAACAGTAAGGGAACTAGATTAGACGTCTTTGATTTATTAAATGCACGATTTAGAATTCATGATATTATATTAAGAGATCTTTGGAGTGAAACTTTGGAAAACCAGGAAAATATTCTCACATGGTTTGAAAAATTTAAAAATGAAAAATTACCACAATACATTCTTCAAGCTATGTCTCTATACAAACAAGGTTATGCCAGAAGACGTTATCTATTGAGATTAGATGAATCATATACAATCTCAGGAAAATTTGACAAGGATGAATTTGAAAAAGACTGGCATGAAATGTCAAAATGGGTGGAGGATGCAATTACAAGGCTAATTTTGACTACCTCTAAAGGATTTGGCGCTGCAAATTATGACTTCATTCCATATACAACCATGGTTCCAATTCTTGCAGCATTATTGAGAATTTCAGAAGAAAAAGCAGATAGAACCAAATGTCTTGATAAAATTAGTTTTTGGTATTGGAATAATGTAATTGATGACGAATATTCTGGTTCTACAGATACTGCAATGGAATCTGATCTTAAAGAGATGAATGTTTGGTTTGAGGGTGGAGAACAAACTGTACAACAACAAACTATTCCTGATAACTTCCCTAAATCAAAAAGTAGTAGTTCAATTTACAAAGCAGTTATGTGTTTAATTGCAAAAGAAGGTGCGCTAGATTTTGTCAGAGATGATCCTCCTGATTTTAGTAGATTAGAAGATCACCATATTTTCCCAAAATCAAAATCAAAAAAATTCAATACTGGTGATTTAATTGATTCAATTTTGAATCGTACTCTAATTTTTGAGAAAACAAATCGTTACATTAGCAATAAAGATCCCTCTAGATACATAACTGAAATCATGAATGATCAAAAAATTACCAAAGAAAAAATGAAAGAACGTTTAGCAACACACCTCATTTCATCTGAAGCTTTTGAGTGTATGTTAAATGATGATTTTGGGGGATTTGTCAAGGCTAGAGAAAAAACAATTAGAGAAAAATTAGAAAATATTTTAGAATTAAAAATCTAATTTCGTCTGCATACAATACATATTATTTAGATAAAAAATTATTAAAAATGTTAGAAAAATAAAAAAAATAGGCGTAATGAACTAGAGTCCTAGTACATTGATCATTACGTTTAGTTGTTCCATGGCTACAGCATACCAATTATTGGCAAGTTGTTTCCATTGATCTCTTTCACTAGTGAGTGATACTACTTGTGATTCTAGATTAGTAATTTTACTATCTAGAATTGATGTATCATTTACTTGAGCATTCAACTGTTCAATTGTTGTTTGTTGTGTTGCTGTTGTATTTCCTAGTGTGAGGATTTGTGCATTAAGGGTGTCTTTCTCTAATTGTAGAGATAAAACAGTCTGTTCTAATGTTGAAACTTCAGTACTTGTTGCGTTTAGTGATCCAATCTGTGTGTTTAGTGATTGTACCGTTGTACTATGATTCTCTATTGCAAGTTTTTGGTCTGCAAGTTTTGTAATAGACTCATTGAATTGTGCTGTTACTTCTGCAAGTTGTGTTTGCATAGTAATCAAGTCCACTTCACCGTCATAGTTTGCTACGTTGTAGATTCCTTCATTAACAATTAATTCAGGAGTTGGTTCTGGTGTAAGAACTACTACAATACTTTCTTGTATTCCTACTTGCTCTACAATTCCCTGTGAGATTCCAGTAACGGTATCATCTTGGATAACCTGTTTGCTTCCACTCCATGGGAGTATAGTTATGCTTCCAGACTTGCCAGTTACAGTATCTTCAAAGACATACACTCCAGACTCATAAATTGTATTTCCTGTAATTGGAAATTCAATAGTTACTTGCTGTTGTGTTGGAATCACTTTGTAAAACGTTCCAGATTTTGAAGTTCCAGTAGTACCTGTATGTGATACAACATGGTCCACAGAATCAGTATTGTGTATAGTTACGCTTCCATTTTCTGTAATTGTTACATCAAATGGTATGGTAAATACATCAACTGTTGTTATTCCATCTTTTGTTGTTTGGTATGTAGGTGTTGGTGCAACGTATGGTTTCTCAATAGTAATTGTACTGAAATCTCCACCGTTTAGGTCATTGATGTAGTATGTACCTGCACCAAAACAAGTGGTTCCACAGTTTACTATTGGAAACTCTAATGCTATTGCATCGTTTGCAGGAACTGATCCTTCAAACCAACCGTGTGCAACAAAGTTGATTGTGTTTTCGCCATTGTTGTGT
>CAJQRM010000052.1 GCA_905612275.1 uncultured Candidatus Nitrosopumilus sp. | reverse complement strand
AAATCCTGACAACAGTAAAGCACCAAATTCTTTTGGAATAATAATTTCCTCATGTACAACTGATGTTTGATTAATGTTAGATAGAGTCCATTCAAATGGCATGGAGTAACTAATTTGTTTTAATTCTGGTTCATATTGAAAATTAGAAATTTCATCATAATATGTGACTATTTGGATATTTTGTTTTCCAAAACTTGGATCAATAAAATCGTGAGTAGTGGTTTGTGCAATAGAAATTCCTGCGTTGAAAACAAGAGGGATTTCTAATTTTTTAGAGTAGTCATCAATTGTGATAATGCTAATATCAAACTTGTATAATCCACCTTCACTCAGTTTTGGTCCTTTAACGTCAATTAATCTACTTTCAAGACCTAACAATGAACCAAATAGATCATCATTGTTTTTTTCATTTATAATAATCGAAGCAGTATCTTCTGAAACAAAATTAAAAACTAAAAATCCATTATCAGCTTTAAATTCTTTTTCAAAAAGAAATTGTTCTCCACGTTCAGATTTTATTAAAAATGTAACATCACGTAAAGTAATTTTAGAATCAAAATCAATTAAAGAAATGGAAATTTGCTGATCATCTGTTATTGTAGGATCATTTGTAGAAGATGATACTTCTAAACTTACAAGTTTACCATCTAACTCCACAGGTGGAAATATTTCACTACCAACACCATGACCATATACATCATTAAAATTAATTAGAAATCCACAAGAAAATATTAAGAGTAAAATTAACAATAAATTTTTCAATCTATGTCCACTTGTTTGGATCTTTCTTTAGAATTTCTTTCCCATCAATTGTAATTGCATTTTTTTCTTCAAATACAGTATGCCATTTACCATTATCTGGAAAAATTTTATTCATTTCTTTAAATTTTTCATTAGTTGGAGGTTTGTTCATTAGTGCTCCCCATTTCATGTTAGGTACTTTTGGCATTATGTCATTGATGTCTTTCATGTTATTCTCTCCCAAAATTTATTTAAAAATCTATTATTGAACCCTCAAAATTCCTTCTTTGATTAAAAATTGGATTCCTTGAATGAAAGCAGCATCATCAATTGTACCATCAGCCCACCAGCCTGCATTATTTTTTACCCAAGATGGAACGTCATTGCCAGAACTAGTTCCTTGCGTAGTAGATGGAATTTTTAAGATATTTTCTTTAACTAGGAATTGAATTCCTTGAACAAATGAATTATCATCAATTGTACCATCAGCCCACCAGCCTGCATTATTTTTAATCCATGAAGGAATTGAGGTGGTCTCTAAAATTACTGATTCATTAGGAATGGTAGATTTAGTTTGAGTGCCTGTACCAAGTTCAATTATAGTAGAACCAATTCCAGAATAAGTTGGATCATAGTCCAATCCAGTTCCATAAACTAGAATATCAAAACGAATTGGACCTTCAGATGAAATGTAGATCTTTTGAATATCAATTCCTTCAGTTGAAACTATTCCGGGATTAACTAAATCATCATCACCATAACGAGCTATTTCATTATCAAATTCATCAAGAGCTACGTAGGTATATCTTACATCTTTGATAAGATTTCTATTTTCATTAAAAAATGTGAATTTAAAAGGAACATTTTGGTTTGCACCATACTGTCCATCCCATGAAATATTTACAGTTGTAGGAGTTTTTTCATAATTTTGAGTATCAACAAGATAGAATTCAGTTGAACTTCTTTCAGTTTCATCTAATGGAACTAATTTGAAATCCATTTGAGGATTAACAAAATTATTTGGACCTAACTTATCATTAATTTTTACTAACTCATTTTTAGAAATCAAGAAATGAACAATATTTGTTTCATCAGAGGAATAAGGATCATTAATGATTGCTCTTTGATCAATTTCTACACCATTAACGTATCCTTTGAATTGTTTTCCGTCTCCATATGGTGCAAATGTTTTTGGAACTCTAATTTCTTCATGTACAACTTGTACTAAATCAACATAATCTGGACTCCAATCAAATGGCATATCAAATGAAATTGAATTATCAGATGTATCAAATGCAAAATTATCAACTTCATCATAGTATGTTTTTATAATAACTGGAATTTCCTCAGCATTTGCTGTTTTCAAAAAGAAATCTTGTTCTTGTGCAATACTAACAAAAGTTTCATAAGTTAATCGCTCAGCTAATACACTTCTTGGACTAGTAGCTGCTTCGATATCAACGGTGATTTTATACAGTCCCCCTTTAACAAATATGGGGCCAGTCATTGTTGGTCTTCCACATATGTCTAAATTTTCATCACTGCATTCTGCTCCTTGAACAAATAGTGCACCAGGGGCACTAACATGCTCAGAACCACCATAAATTGTACAAGTTTCAATTGGATCTGCATCACATCCAATTTTTGGTTTAATTTTAATATCTAATCTTCCATCATTATCATAAAAGAGATTTCTAGCTAAAAGCTCTCCACTTTGCCAAAGTTCAACTCGATATGTTACCTTATCAAGATTTGTGTCAGTTAAAGTATCAAAGAAACGTATTTGCATATTTGTAGGATCAAGATATCCAATTGTAATATCAGATGGATCTAATTGTGTTCGTACAGTTACTTCCATATCTCCAAAAGTAATTGGTTCAGCTTGATCTCCTCCAAGCCCATGTGCAAATACATCTGGAATAATAGCTGGAATTGTAAAAATTCCAAGTACAATAATTAATAATCCAATTTGCTTAAACAATACAAAAATTCGACTAATTCCATATTTAAAGATGGTACAGAATTTCTATGCGTGGTAATTTTTGAGATTAAAAATAAGTATAATTTTTATTTGTTAAATTAAAACTCATATTATGAAATTTTTGCTAGTTTTATTATTAATTCCACTTTTTACTATTCCAGCATTTGCTGAATCTCAAATATTATCAACTGACAAGGGAACATTAGATGTTAAATTATCTTATGAAGAAATTAAAGCAGGTGAATTAACTAGATTACCAATAGAATTCATCAATCCTATGTTACAAAAAACTCAAGTCCATGTTGATTACAGAATAATGATAACAGAATCTGGTGAAACTATTTTTCAAACTCCAAATTTAATTCACACATCTGAAGGAATCATTAATGGATTTAAATTCGAATTTCCACAAGATGGAACATACAATATGAAAATAGGTATAGAAGGAATTCTATTTACACCAATTACAGCAGAAACAGTTTCTTTTGATATTGTTGTAGGTGAATCTTCTGCTCAACTAATAAATCCATATGAAGAGAAAGGTGGCGGTTGTCTAATTGCAACAGCAGCATATGGTTCTGAGATGGCACCACAAGTTCAATTACTTAGAGAAATTCGTGATAACCAATTAATGAATACAGAATCTGGAACTGCATTTATGAGTGGATTTAACGAATTATACTACTCATTCTCACCATACATTGCAGATATGCAACGTGAAAATCCAATGTTTAAAGAAGCAGTCAAACTTGGTTTGACTCCAATGTTATCATCATTAGCAATTATGGAGAATGCAGAATCTGAATCAGAAGTTCTAGGACTTGGATTATCAGTGATTGCACTTAATTTGGGAATGTACATCGGACTTCCAGCATTTGGAATTCTAAGGTTGTACCAAATTAGAAAGAACTAATTATACTAGTTTAGAATACTAGAGAAGTTTTTATGTATCCATAGAAATTATTTGTTTAATGAAGACTAAAGCAATAAGCTCAATCTTTCTATTATTTACTTTAGTGGCAGGTATAATTTCAATGTCACCTGCTAGTTTTGCAGATCATTCAGAAATTACAATTACCCCTATACCAGGTTCTGGTAGTGCAGATTCAGATTGTGAACTTACAGAAGAAGGATGTTTTGATCCAAATACTGCAACAGTTGGTGTTGGAAGTGTTGTAATATTTTCAAATACAGATACGGATCCACATACATTCACATCTGGAGTTCCATCAGATGACCTACCAGGAGATGAATTTAATTCAAATTTTCTCTCACCAGGTGATTCTTATGAATGGATACCAGAAAACATAGGTGAATTTGCTTATTTTGATATGATTCATCCTTGGATGCAAGGAACAATCATAGTACAAGAAGCAGGAGAGGAAACTCATTCTGAAGAAACAGTTGTTGAAGAAGTTGTAGAGGAAACAGTTGTTGAAGAAGTTGTAGAGGAAACAGTTGTTGAAGAAGTTGTAGAGGAAACAGTTGTTGAAGAAGTTGTAGAGGAAACAGTTGTTGAAGAAGTTGTAGAGGAAACAGTTGTTGAA
>CAJQRM010000051.1 GCA_905612275.1 uncultured Candidatus Nitrosopumilus sp. | reverse complement strand
TTGATGAAGTTTTAGTAAATGGTGTTAATTGGGCTATTGATCATGGTTATGGTTCACCAAATGACTCTGATGTTTGTGAGGAGAATGGTAAAATACCTGGTGCTGATCCAAACAAAGTTTCTGATAAAGCAAGAAAAAGAGGAGCGCCTCAACTTGGAAGTCTTGGTTCTGGTAATCATTTTCTTGAAATTCAAAAAGTTGCAGAAATACATGATGAAGAAGCAGCAAATAGAATGGGAATTAAAGAAGGAACAATTACAGTTTTAATTCATTGTGGTTCTAGAGGTTTCGGTCATCAAGTTTGTAGTGATTACCTTCGTGTTGCAGAACAAGCTATGGAAAAATATAATATTCATTTACCTGATAGAGAACTTGCATGTGTTCCAAATAATTCTGAGGAGGGTGACTCTTATAGAAAAGCAATGTTTGCTGCATTAAATTTTGCATGGAGTAATAGGCAAATGATTACTCATTGGACTAGAAAATCATTTGAACGTATATTCAATCAAACTGAATCTGATCTTGATATGAAATTAGTTTATGATGTTGCACATAATATTGCAAAGGTGGAGAAACATAAGGTTGGTGGCGAAGAAAGGAAATTAGTTGTTCATAGGAAAGGTGCAACTAGAGCATTTCCTTCAAATCGAAGTGAAATCCCTTCTAAATATCGAGATCTCGGTCAACCTGTTTTAGTCCCTGGTTCAATGGGAACTTCAAGTTGGATTTTACTTGGAAAACCTAATTCTATGGATTTGAGTTTTGGTTCTACTGCTCATGGTGCAGGTAGAACTATGTCTAGATCTAAGGCCAGACGAAATTTTACTGAGGATTATGTGAAAAAATCTCTTAATGATAAGGGGATATTTATCAAAGCATTAACTCGAGATGGAGTTGTTGAAGAAACACCTGAGGCTTACAAAGATGTTGATTCTGTAGTTAATGTTTCACATAATTTGGGAATTGCTAGCAAAGTTGCAAAATTAGTACCTATAGGTGTGATTAAGGGTTGAGCGGCGATGATTCTGAACTTCAAAGATTACAAGCTAAACGTTTAGCTGAAATGCAAAAAAATATTTCATCAAGAGAATCCACTGAAGAAACTCGGGAATCCCCTGAAGAAAAAATTGTTAACCCTCGAGATGTATTAATTAAACAATTAGGGTTTAGGGGATTAGAGGTTTTAACAAATGCTGAATCTCAATTTCCTAATGAAACTAAAATGGTGATTGACAAGTTATATGAATTAATTAAAACTGGTGAAATTAATGAAATTCTTGATGGTGGGAAATTGTTGGCATTATTTCGTTCAATTGGATTAAGTGTAAGGATGGATACAAAAATTAACATTCAACAAGACGGAAAATTTGTATCTTTAACTGATAAGCTTAGTAATGCATCCAATTCTAATGATGATGTAGAATGAGTATTACTTTAGAAATTGGAACAAAAAATTACCTCGATGATCTACTCTGTATAAAAAAACATCTTTCTCATATGGAAAGTCTTTTGAATTGTTATGCAAGTTATACTCTTAGTGAACCCTCTTCAAAATTTGGTTGGACATTTTTTAAATTAGAATTTAAATCAAATCTTCAAATTAGTATATCTGAAAAATTTTCTGATATACTTGCAAAATATCAACTCAATGATGAAGCAGGAAAATTTACTAAATTTATGAGTGATTATTTTGTTGCTCGAGGTTGTAATGTAAAAGTAAAATCTGTTACCTAAACTCTTCTTCCTCTTTTTCCACCTTTCTTTCTAGTGGTGTCATGAGGAATTGGTGTTACATCATCAATTCTTCCAATTTTAAATCCGCCTCTTGCTAATGCTCTGATTGCTGCTTGTGCACCTGGGCCTGGAACTCTTGAACCAACTCCACCAACTGCACGAACTCTAATATGAAATCCTGTGAATCCTTTTGTTCTTGTAGCTTCAACTACTGCATTTGCAGCTTTCATTGCAGCAAATGGTGATGATTCGTATCTGTCTGCAGTGACATGAATTCCACCAGAACTGATGGCGACTGTTTCACCACCTGTAAGATCTGTCATGTGAATAATTGTATTATTATAACTACTAAAAATATGTGCAATTCCCCATTTTTCTGGGTCTTCTTTTTTAGTTTCTGGTTGCTTTTTTGTCTCTACTACTGCCTCAGTTTTTTCTACTACTGCCTCAGTTTTTTCTACTACTGCCTCAGTTTTTTCTACTACTGCTTCAACTTGGGCTTCAATTTCTGACAATGCTTATCAGATTTTAAAGGGTTTAAAAAACATTGATTTCATTAAATCGTTTCAATTTGGTCACTTGGCTTAAAATTTTTCATTATTCATATACCGTAATTTACTGAATATTTTTAATGGCTTCAATTATTTTATTGGCAATTGTAGTTGCTATTGCTGTTGCATTGCTAGGTTCTGTATTATTACAATCTCTCACACCGATCAATGATATAATTTTATCACCATTAGAAAAAAAATGTCAAGAAATTGCTGATGAAGGCTACAAAATCCATACACTTTATCCTGCTTCAAATCCTGATGAACTTCTAGAAGATGATATGAGACGATTGTTGTATCTTGATGATTTATGGATGAAAGAATGTGTTTCTGTTTTACCTGCTGAATCTGTTTTTAATATTATAAATAATGTTGAACGAGATTTTTCTTATGGTGAATAATTATCTAAAATGTTTCCATCCTAAATCTTTCAGTATAGTTTTCTTCCCTTTCTTCTCTAGATACACCCCTTTTCCCAATGTTACATAACCAATTTCAATAATTGGTGTTTTCAATAATTTTGAGTTTTTAAATAT
>CAJQRM010000050.1 GCA_905612275.1 uncultured Candidatus Nitrosopumilus sp. | reverse complement strand
CAATTGATGCATTAAAATTATTTTTTAGTAAATATTCATCTGCAAGAGAAACTGCTTGATTAACACTTTCTTCTTTTTCATCAATTATTGTAATTGTATTGAATTTTTTCCCAATTTCTATAGCTTTTTTCTCTTTTGTAATCAAAATTATTTTTTCAATTTTAGGTGATATGGATAATACTTGTAATATTTCTTCTAGCATTATTTTACATAATGCTTCTACTTTTTCTGAGGGTAACTCTAAACGTGTTTTTGCATTTAAGAAAGTCTTAACTGGAATAATTGCTGCTATTTTCAAATTAAACGTGTACTTGTTTTAGAATGAAATTTGCTAATGCGTCTTCTGCTAATTTATTTTTCATAGTAATTTTAGTTTCATATGCTTTCATATCTAATTCTTGAATTTTCTTTACTAGTGCTTTATCTTTTGTATCTACAACAACATTTGAACATACATCTGAATACATTTTTGCTAATCCATATGCATTTGATTCTATTCCTGCTGCTTGCATATATTTTGCTGCAGGACCACTAATTGATTTATCTCCAATTAATGGACTTACTGCAATAACTTTTCTCTTAATTTTTGATAATTCTTTTCTAATTCCTTTAATTTGTAACATTGGACCAATTGACGTTAGTGGGTTTCCTGGTGCTAGTATGACAATATCTGCATCATGTATTGCATTTATTGCCTCTGGATTTGGTCTTGCTTTGTCTGCTCCAATATATTGAATTCCTTCTACTGGATCCATTCCTCTATATTTTACCCAATATTCTTGTAAATGTAATTCTCCTTTGTTTGTGGTAATTCTTGTTTCAATAGTATTATCTGTCACTGGAATAATATTTGCAGTTACTGCAAATTTTTTACACATCCATTTTGTAATGTCACTAAGATTTTTTCCATTTTTTAACATATTAGTTCTAATCAAATGTGTAGCTGCATCTCTATCTCCAACCCCAAACCATGTCTCTTCGCCAAATACTTCCATTTGACGTAGAAAGTTGAACGTGTCTTTTTTAATTCCCCAACCTTTGTCTTGATCAAGTAGATCTGCTAAACCATAAATTATTGTATCAATATCTGGACATACGTAGAGTCCGTATAACCAATAATTATCCCCAACATTGGTAATTACGTTGACTTTATCGTGTTGGGCAACTAAACCTCGTACTAATTTGACGGAACCTGTACCTCCTGCTAATACTGTAATCATATCATATCCTCTAGAACGTATTTTGTATATGCGTTACTCCATATTACTTTTTAGAAGATCCAGGTTTCCTTAAATTATCATTTAGTCTTAGAAATTAGGATAAGTTTATTACAGTAATTTAGTGGATTTTAGTCGTGACTAAGGCTATATTTCTAACCATTTTACTTGCTGGTCTTATTGTTATTGGTTCAAGTGCTCCTGTATTTGGTGCACAATTAGATACTACATTAAATCCAAATAATGCTGAATCTCCATTTAAGATGAGTTATCTCAAAACTGTCTTTATTGAATACCCAAATGGTGGTGATTTGTTTGATGCACTAGGTGGAACTGCATGGAATACATCTGGAACTGCTGATGCAACAAATCCTGGAGTTCAAAAATTAATGATGAAACTTAACGAAGGAATTCAACAAGATGGAAGTCAAGCAAGAATTTCTGACTTGAATGTGATATATGAATTTCAATTAACTGGTAGAAATATTCAAACATCTGTTGATTATCGTGTAGTTTTAGAGGGAACTATTACTAATTATATTATTACAGAAGATTCACAAAAAAAATTAGTTGATTTGGGATGGAGGGGATTAAGCACTACATCTTCTATTGTTATTGATGGTATTGAAATCAATATCCCTCTTGGAGTTCTCGCAACTGAGGAACCTATACTTTATCGAACATTTTTAGGCACTGAAGCTGAAAGTGTTCTTAACAGAGAATTAATGAACGCTCATTATATTGTAGAACAACCATTAACTAACTGGCATTTCTTGTTTGACCCAACTGGAATCAATGCTGATGCAAATACATTTGGATTAGATGAGTCAATTCAAGGCTTTGTTGTTTCAAGTTGGACTATGGGTGAAAGTAGTATTAGAGAAGGTAGACAAGTTGAACGTGTGTATGAAGCTGAAGTAATGGCAGATGAAATTTACATTATAAGAAGTGTTCAATCTGCTGATACAGCAAACTTGTCTTCAATTGGATTTGGTGCTTTAGATGTTTTAGATGGTGTTGAAATTATTGGCGTTACTCCAACTCCTCCTGATGATTACATGACTACATCAACTGGTGGTTTCCCAATTATGATTATTTATGGAATGGCTGGAATGGCAGCTATTGGGGGTATTGGATTTTTCATTATGAGTAGCAGATCAATGAAAAAGGCAGCAGTAGGGCAACAAGGAATTGATCCTAGCAGGCTTGTTGGATATCAAACAAGTGCATCTTCTGGCGGATATCAAACCAATAGAGGTGAGGCACAATTGAAAACTGATACTGATTATACGCAATCACGAAATGTTTATGATGATACACAAGAAACTGCTCCACAAGAAACTGCTCCACAAGAAAGGACACATAATTACAAATGCACATGTGATAGAGGATTCAACAAAAACAGTTGTCACATTTTTAGATGGCAGATCATACAATGCACAAATTATTGGAATTGATAAATACACAGACATAGGAGTGATCAAAGTTAATGCAGATTTAAAATTATTACATCCATTGTCACTAGGAGATTCAGCTAATCTACAAGTAGGAGAACCAATAACTGCAATAGGCAATCCATTTGGATTATCAGGTTCTATGACATCAGGAATCATTAGTCAAATGGGAAGATTATTGGATTTGGGTTCAGGATATTCCATCCCAGATGTAATTCAAACAGATGCAGCTATTAATCCAGGAAATTCAGGCGGACCATTATTAAACATGAGAGGAGACATTGTAGGAATTAATACTGCAATACAATCCTCAACAGGAACTAATACTGGAGTAGGGTTTGCCATACCATCACAAACAGTTGCAAAAATTGTTCCAACTTTGATCAGTGAAGGGGAATACAAACATCCATGGATTGGGATTTCAGGTAGAGATATTGATCCAGATATGGCAAATGTATTAGGATTGAAGGATGCCTTAGGATTCCTAATCATCACAGTAGTAGAAGACAGTCCAGCATCAGATGCAGGGTTGATTGGATCTAATAAAACAATAAAAGTTGAAGGAAGAGATTATCCAGTTGGAGGAGACATAATTCTTGCAGTAGACGGAATAGACGTTAGAAAGATAGATGATATTTTGATACATCTTCAAAGAGTAAAAACAGTTGGAGATGAAATGGATTTAGAGATTTTAAGAGATGATAGAACTACAAATGTCACAATTATCCTT
>CAJQRM010000049.1 GCA_905612275.1 uncultured Candidatus Nitrosopumilus sp. | reverse complement strand
ATTTTTCTGTAAATTATGTTACTTGTATCTCAAAATGCTGGAAATTATGATATTACATTGCCAAATGATGCCGTATTTCGAATAAATTTGGCTTGGTGTAACAATATCAATGAACTTGAAGAAAAATTATCAAATAATAAAAAATCAGATTTTTTCATAGACTTACCTGTAGGCAGGATTAAACCTCCAAATAATAGATATACGTTGGATGACATGATTTCAATAATTAAAGCACATTCTAATGTAAAGTTTTTTGCAGTTTCAAATGTAGAATCAAAAAATGATTTAATTGAATTTTTGGAAAAATTACCTAATTCGGTCAATATTGTACCAAAAATTGAGAGTCCAAATGCAGTACAAAATATTGATGAAATTTGTAATGCCTTGAAAACAGAAAAGAAAATGATAATGCTAGATCACGATGATTTATTTTCATCAATTATTCGTAACAAAGATAATAAAGATAGTTTTCAAAATTATATAAAAAAATTAGTTGATTATTGCCAAGAGAATAATATCGCATTATTAAGAACAGTAGGAGTTGTGTTTAGTGATGATGAAAAAAGAATTACACAGTATGAAAAATAAAAATGATTAGGAGTTGAGAAAAATATTGAATAAATCCGTAGATAAAAAGAAAAATCAAAAGATTTTTCATCCATTTTTGGTTGCAATATTCCCACTTCTGATAATTTATTCACAAAATATTGGAAGAGTAAATTTTGAGGATTTACTTCTTCCTACGGCTCTATTGTTGATATCTTCGGTAGGATCGTATTATGTTTTAAAAATTATTTTGAAAAATCCATTCAAAGCTGCATTAATTGTAACAATTACTCTAATACTTCTATTTTCTTATGGTCACGTATATTATCTGTTAAACGATGTTTCAATAGATGGATTTGATATTGGAAGAAATATTTATTTAATTCCATTTTTTAGTTTACTGTTAGGAATTTCTATATTTTTTGCTGTTAAATCAAAAAGAGTTTTTGATAATGCAACATCAATTTTAAATGTAGTATCTGTTGTTTTCGTTATAATTGCATTCTCAAATATATTTTTAGTTGTAGGAGAAATTACTAGTTGTGATCAATGTTCAAATCAAGAATTATTTTACGAAACAAAAGATTTTTCAAACTACTTTGAACCTCACAAGTTTTCATTATTAGAAAATCAAGCACGACTAAATGTTTATTACTTAATTTTGGACGAATACGCTAGAAATGATGCATTGTTAGAATATCATAACTTTAGTAATGATAAATTCACAGAATTTTTAGAAAATACAGGATTCCATGTTGCAAAAAATTCATTTGCTAATTATCCGATGAGTATACAATCAATTCCAGCTACAATGAATATGAATTACATCAATTTTTTGGCAGATGAAATTGGTACTGAAGTTAGAAATTACAAACCGTTAAGTGAAAAAAATTATGGATTATATCCTAACAATATGGTTATAAAAAATTTCAAAGAAATGGATTATAACATTATAACATTTAATACATTTGCATTACATCCTAATGAAATTCCATTATCTGATAAAACATTTTGTCATAGGGATAAATTTTTGTTAGATAATAGACTAGTTGATGTTTTAGCTAGGACATCAATTTTCGGATATTATATTGAAAGATGGGCAGAAGCAGAATTAAGACAAGTAACTTTATGTGCATTTGAGAATTTTGGTAATTCTGGAAAAGTGTTTGACAAACCAGTTTTTGTTTGGGCACACATTATGCTACCACATCCACCATGGATTTTTGGACCTAACGGTGAAGAAATTACTCCAGGTAAACCACTTCTACTCACTGATAATCCAGATTTTAGAGATAGTGGTTGGGAACCAAAAATACAATATATTCAACAAGTTCAATTTGCAAATAAGAAAACCATTGAGACTGTAGAAAATATTCTTGAACATGATAAGAATTCAATTATCATAATTCAAGGTGATCATGGAACAGCATGGGAGGGAATGAATTCGGAACCAACAAAGGAAGATGCATGGCAGCGATTAAGAAATTTTGACGCAATATATTTTCCTGATGAAGAAAAACGTATTCAATTAAATGATGACCGAACCCTAGTCAATACTTTCAGAACAATATTTAATTCATATTTTGGAAGTAATTATGAGATACTTGATGATAGAATGTATTGGGGATCAAACGATAAACCATATTCTTTTGACGAAGTCACACAGTTCTTACTAGATTCAAATTGATACTAAAGATTATAAATAAAGTGTAAAATAAATCAATATGGAATATCTTAACGCTTTAACATTAATTAATTTTTCAATACCAACGATTTCAGGGTATATAGATCCAGGTAGTGCTATGGCAATTATAGCAATGATTGTTGGAGCAGTAGCAGGAGCAGGAATGACTTTAAAATTGTATTGGTTCAAAATTAGAGAAAAAATATCAAAGAACTGATTAGAAATCAATAATAATAATTTTTTAATAGTTAAAACATGAAACTGAATTTTAATTTTGGTGAAGAATGGAAAGAATTAAAGAAATTCAATAAGCTGAATGATGAACAACGTTCAATAGTTTTTTATGCAGAAAATAAGGCTTCAATGAATCATTTTAGATTATTAATTTCAGAATTGACAAAAGAAAGAAATTTTCAAATTTGTTATGTCACATCAGTAAAAAATGATCCCATATTATCTATTAATGATAAAAATATTCTTGCTTTTTACATAGGAGATGGAATAGTAAGAACAAAATTTTTTCTTGAATTAAAAGCTAAAATTTTGATAATGGATATGCCTGATTTAGATTCATTTCATATTAAAAGATCAAAAATTTTTCCTGTTCACTACATCTACATTTTTCATTCAATGTTTAGTGTTCACTCTTATCTGAGAAAAGGTGCAGTAGATCATTATGATACTATTTTTTGTGTAGGAGAACATCATAAAAGGGAAATTTTAGAAACAGAAAAAATATACGGATTAAAACCAAAAAAATTAGTTGATTATGGATTTGGAAGACTAGATACATTACTGAAAGAGAGAAATAATTTTAAAAAAGAGAAATTAAACACAGAAAATTTAATTATAATTGCCCCAACATATGGAGATAATAATCTTTTAAAAATTTGTGGTGTTAAACTGATTGGAACATTATTGGATTCCAATTTCAAAGTGCTACTTAGACCACATTTTAGAATTTTTAAAGAATCAGAGGATGTAATTAGAATTATTCGTGATAAGTTCCAAAATAATAATAATTTCTTACTTGAAGAAGGAATAATCAAGCCAGAAATTTTTCATTCCTCTAGATGTATGATTTCTGACTGGTCAGGAATTTCATTAGAATATGCGTTTATTTTTGAAAGACCAATTATTTACATAGATGTTCCAAAAAAAGAATTGAATGAGGAAGCAGATAAAATTTCTTTGACACCAATAGAAGTTTCAATTAGGGAAAAAATTGGACATTTAGTTGATCCAGATAATTTAACTGAAATTCCAAAAATTATTTCAGATATTAATGATGAATCAAGAGCA
>CAJQRM010000048.1 GCA_905612275.1 uncultured Candidatus Nitrosopumilus sp. | reverse complement strand
AAATCTACATAAAGGCTAAAAATCTCTCTGGAGTATGGATCCTTCTCCTCTAAATTATAAATTAACTTTTGAACCTGATCTAAAAAAATTTACTTTTGATGGTTTAGAATCTATTTCAATTAATTGTAAAAAATCTGTAAATATAATAACTATGAATTGTGCTGAATTAAAAATAAAATCTTGTATTGTGAAATCTGGTCAGAAAATAATTGAATCTACTCCTAAAATTAATGAAAAAAAAGAGGAATTACAAATTAAACTTGGAGAGAAAATTCGAGGTTTATGTACTGTTGATTTAGAATTTGAAGGAATTTTAAATGATAGATTGTTGGGATTCTATCGTAGTAAATATCAGCAAAATGGTAAAACCAAATATCTTGCAACTACTCAATTTGAAGCTGCAGATGCTAGACGCGCATTTCCATGTTGGGATGAACCTGAGGCTAAAGCCACTTTTGAAATTTCAATTATTACTGATAATAAATTCACTGCAATTTCTAATATGCCCATTAAAACAAAGAAAAAAACTGGAAATAAAACAACTTATAATTTTCAAAAAACACCTCTTGTTTCAACATATTTAATTTATCTTGGAGTAGGCGAATTTGAATATCTTACAGGTAAAGCTGGTAAAATTCAGATTAGAGTTGTTACTACAAAAGGCAATACTTCTAAAGGAAAATTCTCTTTAGAATTAGGAAAAAAACTTCTTACTTCATATGAAAAATATTTTGGAATTAAATTCCCTTTACCTAAACTTGATTTAATTGCAGTTCCTGATTTTGCTGCAGGTGCTATGGAAAATTGGGGTGCTATTACTTTTAGAGAAACAATTTTACTTTATGATCCAAAAACATCTTCAACTAGAACTAAACAATTCATTGCAGAAGTCATTTCCCATGAAATTGCACACATGTGGTTTGGAAATTTGGTTACTATGAAATGGTGGAATGATTTATGGTTAAATGAAAGTTTTGCAACCTTTATGGCAACAAAATTTGTCGATAAATTTTATCCTGAATGGGATTTGTGGAATCAATTTGTTGAAGATGCAATGAATGTAGCAATGGGACTTGATTCACTCAAAACAACTCATCCAATTGATGTCAAAGTTAATTCTCCTGCTGAAATTCGAGAAATCTTTGATGCAATTTCATATGATAAAGGTGGATGCGTATTGCGAATGTTGGAGAACTATGTTGGGGAACCAAATTTCCAAAAAGGATTGAAAAAATATCTTTCTGATTTTAAATATAAAAATGCTAAAGGTCAAGATTTGTGGGATGCTATTGGCAAGGCTTCAGGTATGCCTGTAACTGCTATGATTAATACTTGGTTAAAACAACCTGGATTCCCTCTTGTTGAAATTAATCAGGATGGTAATAATTTAAAAATCAAACAAAAACGATATCTGCTTGAATCTAATAAAAAATTCAGTAAGGGGTTATGGTCAATTCCTTTATCATTAGGTTTAGAAAAAGAAACTTCTAAAACATTATTTTCTAAAAAATCCATGTCAGTAAAATTACCTAAAAATACAATTGGTTTTGTTGCAAATTATGGTCGAAAAGGATTCTACCGTGTAAAATATGATGAAGGAATTTTACTTGATCTTAAAATGTTAGTTGATCAAAAACGTATACCTACAATTGATAGATGGGCTATACAAAATGATTTATTTTCTCTTTGTGTTTCAGGTGACGAACAAGTTAGAAATTATCTTGATTTCTCTGATGCATATTTTGATGAAGATAGTTACCTTGCATCTGTTAATGTTGCACATAATTTGGCATCATTATATTTCCGTGCATTTGATGAAAAATTTATAGAAGAAATTCGAAGTTATGCTATCAATTACTTCCGAAAAATACTATCCAATCTTGGATGGGAACCACAAAAATCTGATAAACATACTGATGCATTATTACGTACATTCACAATAGCTGTTTTAGGAAAAATGAATGATGACTCTGTTACTGATGAGGCAATTAGAAAATATCAAAAATTCTTAAAATCTCCTAGTTCTTTATCTCCTGATTTGATTGAAACAACCTGTTCCATTGCAGCTTGGAATGGAAATTCAAAAACTTTTGCTGAATTAAAAAAATTATATACAAATGCAAAAACAATGGAGGAAAAACTTCGTTTCTTAGGTGCAATGTGTGGATTTCAAGATAAAAAATTACTTGTTAAAACACTTAATTTTTCTCAAACTCCTGAAGTTCGTTCTCAAAACATGCAATTACCAATAATGAAAGTTGCTGGTAATCCATATGGTGAAAAAGTTTTATGGCCATGGTTAAAGAAAAATTGGAAAAATATCAATAAAAAAGTTGGACATGGCAATCCACTGTTTAATCGTATTGTGGCTAGTATTGCTGGTGTAGCTGATGACTCTATGGAAAACGAAATTAAATTATTTTTTAAAAATAATCCTACTCCTGGTACTGAAAGAACACAAAGTCAAACATTAGAACGAATTCGAATTAATTCTAAATTCTTAAGAACTATGCGAAAAGAATTCAAAAATGGCTAAAAAATTAGGACCTCCAATATTGCTTGGTGTTTTTACTGTTTTAGCAATTGTATTTTTAACTGGTGGTGCTACTGATGATAAGGACCCACTTCGTGAAAATTTTCAATTAGAAGCAATTTATTATGATACCGGTTATGTTGAAATTTCTTATCTTGATAAATCTGATAAAACTACCTCAGTTGTACTTGAAATACTTGGAATGGAAAATTCATTTCAAAAATCTTTTACAGATTCTGAATTTATAGAAATTGTCCAATTTACAAGTAAGCCAAAATATGGTTGGTCAATTCATCCAATAGTTCTGGAAGTTGAACATGAAGAATTTGGTCATGTTCAAATTAAAACTGAAATTCATGAACTTGATACTACTATTCCAAATACTATCTATGATGTCTCATAGATCACATACAAGATTTTATTGTACCCTCTAAATCTTATTGTATAATGGATTTACTTTCTGATTTAAAAAAAGGAAAACGTGGAGCAATAGCAAAAGCAATTACTATTGTTGAAAATGATCAAAAAGAAACAAAAAAATTATTAAAAAAAATTTTTAAAGATTCTGGTAATTCAAGTATAATTGGAATTACTGGACCTGCTGGATCTGGAAAAAGTTCTTTAATTAACAAAACTGTCATTTCATTAAAAAAA
This sequence comes from uncultured Candidatus Nitrosopumilus sp., assembly GCA_905612275.1. Lineage (GTDB taxonomy): Archaea > Thermoproteota > Nitrososphaeria > Nitrososphaerales > Nitrosopumilaceae > Nitrosopumilus. The sequence goes on along the minus strand of CAJQRM010000048.1, from coordinate 15,899 downwards.
TTACGAACCAAGCCTGCTGTTTTGGCAATTGATCCTACTAGTCATGTAACTGGAGGTGCTATTTTGGGTGATAGAGTTAGAATGAGTGAATCAACTGATTCTGGAACCTATATTCGAAGTATTGCATCAAGAGGTGCAACTGGAGCTGTTTCACGCTCATTACGAAATAGTATTCGGGTTTTAGAATATGCTGGTTTTAATCCTATAATTATTGAAAGTGTTGGAGCTGGACAAACTGAAGTTGAAATTTCTAATATTGCTGATATTACAGTTGTTGTTTTTAATCCAAATACTGGTGATAGCATTCAGACTATTAAAGCTGGTTTAACTGAAATTGGCGATATCTACGTAGTAAACAAAAGTGATCTTGCTGGAACAAATCAACTTTTTGACGCAGTACGTGATTATATTGGAGACTCTAAAAGAAATCCCACTATTTTAAAAACATCTGTAAAAAAGAATTCTGGCATTGCTGTTTTTGCAAAAACTCTAAAAGATATGATGGTCATTAAAAAGAAATTTAAAACTGAAAAGGATTTGGAACGATTTGAAGTAGAATTGAAAGACATTGTTTTAAATAACATCAAAGAAAAGATTGATGAAATGCTTGAATCTGATAAAACTTTCTTTACTTATCTTAAAAAATTACAATCAAAAAAAATAGATCCATTTGCTGCTGCTGACAAAATTACAAAATCTTTGTTAAAGTAATATCATGACAACAAAAAAATCCACAAAATCAAAGGCCCCTGAAAAGAAAATATTTACAGATTCCGAATATTCTGTTAAACGCATTTATCAAAAATCTCCAAAGAAAAAACCAACTGAAGATGCTGGAAAATATCCTTTTACTAGAGGTATACATCCTGGAATGTTCCGTGAAAGATTCTGGACCATGAGACAATATTCTGGATTTGGTGATGCAAAACTAACTAATGAGAGATTCAAATTTATGCTTGAAAAAGGACAAACTGGTCTCAGTATGGCATTTGACTTACCAACTCAAATTGGCTATGATTCTGATTCTCCTCAAGCTGAGGGTGAAGTTGGAAAAGTTGGAGTTTCTATTACATCAATTAAGGATATGATGACTGCTTTTGAAGGAATTCCTCTTGGAAAAGTTAGTTCTTCTATGACAATTAATTCTACTGCATCGACATTACTTGCATACTATATTGCAGTTGGTGAATCTCAAGGATTCAAAAGTACTGAACTTAGAGGAACTACTCAAAATGATATTCTAAAAGAATACATTGCAAGAAATACTTACATTTATCCTCCAGAACCTTCTATGCGATTAATTGGTGATATGATTGAATTTTGTGCAGAAAAAGTTCCTTCTTGGTATCCTGTTTCAATATCTGGATATCATATGAGAGAAGCTGGTTGCACTGCTACTCAAGAAATTGCATTCACTTTGGCAAACGCAATTGCATACATTCAAACTTGTTTGGATAAAGGATTAAAAATTGATGACTTTGCACCTCGTTTGTCATTTTTCTTTTGCTGCACTATTGAATTCTTTGAAGAAGTTGCAAAATTTAGAGTTGCAAGAAAAATATATGCAAAAATTCTAAAAGAAAAATTTCATGCAAAAAATCCTCGTTCATTACAATTAAAATTCCATACTCAAACTAGTGGTGAATCATTAACTGCACAACAACCCAACAACAACATTGTACGTGTCGCAATTCAAACTATGGCAGCTGTTGCAGGTGGTACACAATCACTTCACACTAATTCTAGAGATGAAGCACTTGCACTTCCTACTCAGGAATCTGCAAAAATTGCTCTTAGAACTCAACAAATTGTTGCCCATGAAAGTGGAATTACAAAAACTGCTGATCCTCTTGCAGGCTCATACTATCTTGAAGAATTATGTGATCAAATTGAGGCTGATGTCTGGAAATATCTGAAGAAAATAGAAAGAATGGGCGGTTCTGTTAAAGCAATTGAAAAAGGATTTTTCCAATCTGAAATTAGAGCAAATGCATATCGTCTTAAAAAAGAAACTGATAACGAAGATAGAATTATTGTTGGTGTCAACAAATATTCTGAAGAAGAAGAACAACCTGAATTACTTAGAATTGATGGTAGAATTGAGATTCAACAAAAGAAGGCTCTCAAAAAATTACGTGCAGATAGGGATTCTAAAAAATTAGAAAAAGCATTGTCTGCAATGCAAAGTGCTGCTGCTACTGAAGAAAATCTTATGCCCTACATTGTTACAGCTGCCAAAGCGTTTGCAACCACTGGCGAAATTAGTAATACTCTCCGTGAAGTATTTGGCGAATATCGTCCAAAAGAGGTCTTTTAGATGAAAATTGATCATATTGCAATTGCTGTAAATGATGTTGAAGAATCTGCAAAAGTGTATCAACAAGCATTGGGTGCAGACCATGTTGAATTTGAAACTGTAGAATCTGAAGGTGTCAAAATTGCTATAATTGAATTAGAAAATGGACGTATTGAATTAATGCAACCCACCAATGACTCCAGTCCAATTAAAAAATTTCTTGATAAAAAAGGTCAAGGACTTCATCATATGGCATTGGATACTGATGACATTGAAGGTGAAGTAGAAAGAATGGAAGGATGTGGAATTCAGTTTTTAGGTAAAATTAGACCTGGTTCTGCAGGCACTAAAGTTACTTTCATCCATCCTAAATCATTAAATGGTGTTTTAGCTGAATTATGCTCTCATCCACAATAATACTTTGAGAAATTTAATTCCTAAATTATATTTCAAGTCTATTTTTTAAATTGTTTAGTTTTACTATGATGTTATTTTTTTTAGATTCTGGAATATTTGTTATTTGAATTTCTTCTTTTATTTCATCTATGATTTCTAAAATTTCTCCATTTAATCTTGATTCTCCAAAATTAATTTGATCGAATCCTTCTGTTTCTGTTTTGTCTATTTTGTGAATTCCTTCTGGCAATATCTCATAAATTTTAATTAATTTATCGTCTTGTCTTTGTGGTGACATTAAAACAAGTTGATTTTTTCTTAATTGTTCTATTTCATGTATAATTTTATCTTCATTAATTGCTAGAGCTTCTATGATTTGATTTAGATTACATGATTTTATTTGTAACAATCTTAGTATTCTTCCCCATATTGGAATATTTGAACTCCAAAGTATTTCTCGAGCTAATTCAGTAATGGTAAATGATCCATCACTATTTAATGAAATAAATTTTCTATCTTTTAATGATGCTAATGCATCTAAAATTTTTCCAACACCATATCTTTTTAAATCTGAATTTTCTAAATTATTTTCATTAAATGTTCCTTTTCCTTTAATTGCTAGACTCAATATTTCTAAATCCACAGTCCCCAATTTTCTCATATTTTTATTTTAACTTGAAGATTATATGTGGATTATCTTTGTATATTGTATGGTCCTTTACCAGCTTCCTAAATTATCTTATGAATATCATGAATTAGAGCCATTTATTGATGCTGAAACTATGAAAATACATCATACAAAACACCATCAAGCATATGTTGATGGACTAAACAAATCTCTTGCCCAAATTGGTGCTGAATCTCATCCGAAATATATTTCTGCAATTTTATCTGAATTAACTACAATTCCTGAATCTGGAAGATCTGCAATCAATTTTTTTGGTGGTGGATTTGAAAATCATAGATTATTTTGGGAGACGTTGATTCCAAACAGTGATAAAATTCCTGAAGGAAAATTGGAAGATCAAATTGATGTCTATTTTGATAGCTTTGATAATTTTAAAAAAGTATTTTCAGCAATGGCTATGTCAATTCAAGGTAGTGGTTGGTGTTGGTTAGTTTTTAATGCAACATATCATAAAATTGAAATTATTACAACTGCTAATCAAGATAGTCCTTGGACTCTTCAAAAAACCCCCTTACTTGGATTGGACATGTGGGAGCATGCATATTATTTAAAATACAAAAATAAAAAATCTGATTATATTGATGCCTGGTGGAATCTTATTAATTGGGACTATGTAGGTAATCGTTTTTCTGAATTATCCTGATGGTAACACATTAATGAAAATTTTTATAAATTTTAATGCGATGAAATTTGAATCCTTAAAAAAATTAAGTCTTGGGAAAAAAATTGTAATTGCTACTATAATTGCAATACTTGCACAAGCTTTTGGAATAATTTTTCTTTAATTCTAAAAAAGATTCATTAGGAATACTATTTTGATAATTTTTATGGATATGATGCTTGAAGAAGAATTAATTGATCTAATGACATTTTGTCTACAAAATCCTAATTCTTTAGAACTACCTGATAAACATGCTAGAATTACTGAAATCGGTGGTGAAATTTATGCTGATGGCGGAGTTGATGCTTTAGAAAATTTTTCTTTCGTGCTAAAAAATAGAATTACTCAAGAAATAGAAAAAGATCCATCGCCATTGCTTTCGCTATGGCATGGCCTTACTAGTGATTGGCCGACTTAAATTTTCTACTGAAAATTTTATCCTCTACCAATTCTAAAAATGGCTGTACTACATGTAGGGCATGTGCCTTTGATTGCAGGTTTTCCATTTTTCATGGTGTATGGTGCTGGACTACCGATTTCTCGTTTGTCGCGACACTTTACACAATATCCTATTGTCATAGTTCAATTAGGCTCATTGTTATATTAGCGAGATCTTGTTGAACTTTTTTTACAAATAGGCAAACATCTGATCTCATTTTTTCTGTTCCGTAACGACTTTTTTCGTATCGGATTTTTAATTTATTTTTTTCTTAAAGTTTTATTCGATAATAATCCCATCTTTCAGGATCAAACAATGCGACAAATTCTGCATCTTCTTTGTCTATTCTTGCTTTAATTACATCACGTAAAGCAAAACTTGTCAAATATTTGTATTTCATAGCATGTGCTTGCATGATAAACATGTGTCTCATTTCACTACCTCCTCGTAATCCCCAGTATCCCATTTTTAGTGCTAGAGGTTCTAAAAATATAGTATTTTTTAGACCATAATTTTCATCTCTTATTTCTTCACGTAATTGATATTTTTCCAGCGGTCCTCCTTTAGAGAATCCCACTACCTCCCCGTTACTATCGTTTAATCTTAGTGTATTGATTATTGTTTCTGGTTCCATTATTGATTTTTTAAAATTTTCTTTTCCAAATTGTAATGGTTTTGGTAATTCCAAAAATATGTCAAATAGTGTTTGAATAAATTCTGGGTCTGCTTGCTGTTTTTGATTTTCAATAGTTGGAATTAATTTAAGATTCTCATATGCATAATCTGCTTGAATGGTTACTTCTTGCTGTCTAATTCTCATGAAGGACAAAACTGTATTAAAGAAATTTTTCCTCATTTCTTTTGGTAATGCTTTGAGAATTTCTTTTGACATCACTGTTTCTTTATTCAATATTTCTTCAAAATATGCAACAGCAGTTCTTATAATTATTGATGGTCTCCATGCAAGTGCATGTGCATTCATTTTTGCCATTTCCATAGATTTTGTAAAATCTCCTAATGCATAACCGCCAATTCTATCTACGACTGATAGATACCATCCAATTTCCATAATATGTTGTTGTAATTGTTGATCATTTTTTGTTAATTCTGAAGTTTCAAAACATTTCTTAATTTCTTTTTCTGCTTCTTTTCTTACATCTCCACTCCACGGATATGTTGTTCTTAAGATCAATACTTTAATTATTTCTAAATCTATTTTGGCATCTGCCATAAATTGACGAAGTTTTTTATCTCTCAAAATAAACTCTAAAACACTTTTTTCATGTGGTTTATCTACATTTTTTTGAGGATCAAAATCGTGAAACAGCGCTGCAACATATAGATATTTTTTATCCTCTTCTGTGAATTGAATTTTTTCTTGATTTATAGCTAATAGTGATACATATGTTACTTCTAATTCGTGATTGATGTTATGATATCCATAATATTCTGTTCCTAGACCTTGACTTTCAAATAAATCAATTGTATAATCTAGCATTTCTACATAACAATCATCTTCTAATCCATTCTGTGTCATTTGACTTAGAATCTCATTTCTCATTGAATGGGTATTTGCAAATTGTTGCATTATACTTCGATCATAATTTGACTTTTTAAAGGTGATCCAGAATACTCTTTAATTATTTTAAAATTTTAATCCGCTAATAATCTATTGTGCTTAAGCACAAGATTCAATACAATTACTTTTTACATTTTTTTTAATGTCTGTGGATTCTGTTCTGCTTGAAAATTTAATGAAGTATAATGCTGAATATTCTCCACAATTTACTCTTCATCTAAATGATGCATTATATGATATACTTAGTGTCACTATTGAAAATTCTTCAATACCTGTAAATGAACCAACAACTCGTGGGGGCGTTTATTTTTCCGAAAAATTTGCGTATAAGATGAAAGGCAATATTGATGATCTTACAATAATTCCTTTATTAACAAAAAAAATGCTTGGTCCTAATACTGAGTTTGGCGAATTAAAAATTTCTAGTCAAATTGAATTTAAAGGAAAAATTACTCCTATTGATATTTTTACTAATTTAACAAATAGTGTACAAACGCCAAATTCAATTGAACTTAGTATGATTATTATAAAATTAGAATTAACCTAATCTTTTTTTAGATATTTATCATACCTTTCTTTTGATGTTTCATCTGATAACACCTCATATGCCTTATTGATTTTTATCATCTCTTCTTCAGAATCATCTTTTGTTTTATCTGGGTGTGTTTTCTTTGCTAATTCTCTAAAATTTTTCTTTATTTCTTCTGCAGTTGCATTAATCTCTACTCCTAGGATATCATAATAATTTGGTAAATTGTTATTTGCTACACTTTCTCTAAATTCATTTTCTTCTTTACTATTTCCCCGTTTACCAATTTCTTCATAATCATCTCCCCAACCTGAATGATATTTTTCATACGTTCTATCTTTTTTTGATTCATGTTCTTGTTTATCGTATGATGTTTTTTTCCTTAAAATGACGTCTCTTGCTAGAAATAAGAATATTGAAATCACTACAATTGAGAACCCTGTAAATAAAATTATTTTTTCTTCATCTGAAACTACTAATTCATTTGTTTCTGCATATGATGTTTGTATTGTTCCAAATATTATTAAGAAAATTACAATAATTTTAAATTCATCCATTATGTTTTTCCTATGTTAGTCTGAAATCTTCTTTTGCAGTATTTAGAACTAGATGTGTTATTGTATTTTCCACATTTGGTATTGATGCTAAGCCCTTTACAAATGTGCTTAATTCATTTCTTTCTTTGAATTTTGCTATAATTATGGTATCTGTAGTCCCAGTGATATCGTACACTCCACAAACATTTTCAAACTTTGATATTTCTTCTTCAATATCTACAATTCTATCCTTTTTAGCCATAATTTCAATAATGGCTGTCAGAGAATATCCTATCCTTTCATGATCAATTGTTACAGCATACCCCAAAATTATTTTTTCCTTTTCTAATTTTTTCATTCTTGATAATATTGTGACCGTTGAAACTCCTAATTTTAACGCCAATTGTCTTGCAGATTGCCTTGCATCTACTGTTAGATTGTTAAGAATTTTTTTATCTAGTGTATCTAAAGTCATACACTGTATTGGTAAAAAATTATTTAAATTTTCAATGAATTTTTGTAAATTTGTTTAAATACATTTTAATTTTCTCATTTTTTACTCTTTAAATTTAATACAAATAAAAATTATAAAAATTATGGATGATATTGAAGAATTTGTATTAAGAGGAAAATCCTTTTTGGAATCTGGTGATTTTGATAAAGCATTAGATTTTTTTGAACAGGCTCTTCTACTAAATCCAAAAAATCCTGATCTTTGGAACTATAAGGGAATTGTTCTTAGAAGTTTGGGCCGATATGCTGAATCTATTGATTGTTTTAATAATTCATTAAAAATTGATCCTAGAGATAAATTTGCCTCATGATAATCTGTAGTTTATGATCAGCTTTTTTAATTATAATGTCCTATAATGATTATGACTAGAACACAAAGAAGAAGAGATAGTGCTCATCCTACAAGAGATGGAAAACATAATCCAGTATGTGTTGATCCTAATTGTAGTGATTGTTCATAAAGTAAAAGATTTCTTATCCTCTTTTACTTTTTATTATTTTCATGACTAATTTGTGATTAATTGATTTTATCCTTTTTGATAGGTTATATTGAAATCACTTGGGTTTTAATTAAAAATATTTTATATTTTTATTATGTCAAAGTTAATTTCTGTTTTAAACGAAGAAATTCATCTAGACATTTATGAGGATCACTATATTATTGATAAAATATTACCATCTGTATTGAATAGTAACATAGATGAATTATTTTCACAAGCCAATGATTGTATTGATGATGAAAATTTTTTAGAATCTTTGATATTTTATGATTTAATATTGAAAGAAGATTCAAAAAATCTTCATGCTCTAATTGATAAGGGCACAACTCTACAAAATCTAGGTCGAATAAAATTGGCTATTCGTTCATATGATAAGGCACTTGATGTATCTCCTGACAATATTGATGTATTAGTAAACAAAGGATCTGCTTTTCATTTAGATAAAAAATACTCTGATGCTATATCTTGTTATGATAGGGCTCTTAAAATTGATAAAAAATGTCCTATGGCTCTTGCATACAAAGGACTTTCTTTGGCTGAATTGGGTCAACTAAAAGAAGCAATTGCTTATTTTAAAAATGCCTTATCTATTGACAAACATTATGATCTTGCACAAATATCTCAAGACACTGCTCAAGAACTTCTAAAATCAATACGAGAGAAAAAATCTAAAATACTGTAACGTCGCCTGGTGCTGGTTCTCTTGTAGGTTTCTTTTCAATAGATTCCAAGAATTCACTATGTTTTGTATTTTGATGCTCTCTTAGTTTTTCAATATCTTCAAAACCTTCATGACACAAGTAGCATTTTGGTTTGTGTTCATCTACTAATGGTAGTACCATGATATCTTACATTGGGTTGGTTACTTATTTCTTGACAGTATAAGGAATATATCATCATAATGAAGTTGATGAGTATGTTAGAACAGCTTGTTGGGGATTCTCAGGCATTGGATAGAGCTCTTGCTGGTGATGAATTATCTTACAAAGATGGTATGGAATTGATGGATTATGATAATTTACATTTACTTGGTGCAGTTGCTGATTCTACAAGAAAAAAATTAGTCGGTGATACTGTAACTTTTGCAGCATCCTATTACATGAATTACACTAATGTCTGTGCTGCAAGTTGTCAAATGTGTGCATTTTATCGAAAAGGGGATGAGGATGATGCATACACCTTAACTCCTAAAGAAATTGAACAACGTGTTGGAATTGCTAAGCAAATGGGTGCAACTGAAGTCCATATTGTTGGTGGATTTCATCCCAAACTTCCTTTAGAGTATTACGAAGATATGATGAAGATCATTAAAACAAGTTATCCTGAATTAAATATCAAAGCATTAACTGCAGCTGAAATTTTTTATTTATCTAAACTTACAAAAATTTCTACTAAAGAAATTTTATCTCGTTTAAAGGATGCTGGATTAGATTCTATGCCTGGTGGGGGTGCAGAACTATTCCATCCTGATGTTCGTGGAAAAATTGTACGAGGTAAATGTACTGGTCAACAGTGGCTTGATGTAATTGAAGAAGCCCATAATATGGGAATTAAAAGTAATGTCACTATGCTCTATGGACATATTGAAAAACCTGAACATATCGTTGATCATTTGATAAAAATTCGTGAATTACAAAAGAAAACTAATGGGTTTGTAACACTAATCCCATTAAAATTCAGTTTGGATAATACTGAATTAGAACAAGACAATTTGGTGAACAATGAATGCTCTTCAGTTTATGATTTAAGAATAACTGCCTTATCTAGATTAATGCTTGCAAATACACTAAACAATATTTCTGTTTATTGGGTTGCATATGGAAAAAAATTGGCTCAAGTTGCATTATCTAATGGTGGAAGTGATTTGGTAGGAACTGCATTTTCTGAAGAAATTTACCGTGCAGCTGGTAAACCTACGACTTCATCTGTTGATGAATTAGCTACCATGGTAAAAGAAATTGGACGTATACCTGCACAAAGAAATACTCATTTTGGAATTTTAAAAAAATTTTAACTCATTTGCTTTTTAATAGATTCAATTTTTTCTTCCATTTTCACTTGTTTGTCTCTTCTTGAATCAATCTTTATTATTACTTCAACTCTACTAACCCCTAAATTATGAACTGTTTCTGTCATATTTTTTACTGCTCTATTGATTGTATCAATATCCACAGATTCCAAAACTGTGCTCATTGAATTAATGGAATATCTTAAATTTTCTATGTCTTTAATTGATTCAATTGCTTTTGCAATGTAAAAACTAACGCTGGTAGTTCTTGTTGCAATTGGATATATGCTAATTTCTGCTTGAATCATCAAGTTTTTTAGAATAATTTAAGATTAAAATGTTTTAATTATTCTGCTTTTTTCTCTACTTTCTTTATTGGTTTACCTTTTTTCCTTCTTGCTCCAAAACTAATCAATACTAGTAAAAATCCTAAACCAAACAAAATTCCTGCTAATGTGTTATAATCTTCATTTTCTTGTTCTGCTAACATCAAATCAAGCTTTTCTTCATCAGTCATTCCTGCTTGACCTACTGGAACTGTAGCATTGATGTTTATGGTTAGTATTAATCCTACAATTACCATTGACATTCCTCCTGCTAAAATTTTTTTATTTACTAGAACCATTCTTTGAAATTTATTAAATTCCATCATATATTAGGGAATTTAATTTTTGTTTGATCTTTATTTTTTTAATTAAAATTTGCGTGAGTTTTTAAATTTTGATTCTAATAAAAGATACAAAGTCCTGAGTGTTTTCTCAAAACAATTTGCTTATGTTATCTGTGATTTTGGAAGCAATCTCTGCAATATACAGGTCTGTCTTCCTTTGGTCTAAATGGTACTTGACAATCATTTCCACAATCTCCGCATTTTGCGTCATGCATTTCTCGTGGTCTTTCATCTCTATTACCAAATCTAGAACCTCTATCATTTCCACCTGATCTTCCACCAAATCTACCACCACCTTGTCGTGGCTCTGGTTTGTGATTTTGGAAGCATTCTCTGCAATATACGGGTCTGTCTTGTTTTGGTTGGAATGGTACTTGACAATCCGTTCCACAATCTCCGCATTTTGCATCAAACATTTCTCTATCTTCTCTATTGTATGACATAATTTCTAAATTTCATCGATTCATGTTGTAATTAAACTGTTGTGAAATTCTGTTATTTTTTTAATTAATTAGCTATTTTTATTTTTTTTAAAATTCTATTTTGAGTCTTTATTTCATTACATTGGTATTCCAGGCACTGACATTCCGCCATAACCTGAATCAATTGTTTGTTTTGGATTTAGACTTGTATCATGATGGCATGGTTTGTTACACACTGGACAGAATTTTCTATCTAATACAATACATTGACAAATGTGATTTTTTACATATGATTGAGCAGCTTGATTCCATTCTCCTGTTCCATTACAATAGACACATACATTTGTTGAACTTGATCCTGCTCCTTTACAAAAATCACATACATTATCTGCCATGACCAATGTCCAGTTTATCTGTATTATATGATTTTGGCACCAGCGAATTAAAGTAATCTGACGCTATATACTGCCTAAAATTAGTCAGAGTCTGAATAAAGAAAATAAAAAGGGAATTAGAACATGGTTGAATCCAACAGGTTATGGGATAAGCCGAGTTTCATGGTTACTTATGAGAATTTCTGGAATTTATTTATTAGTATTTTTTATTGTGCATGTAATTCATGCGATGTCTATTCTTGATCGAATGACTTGGGGACAATTATTATTTTTAACATATTCTCCATTAGGTTTTGTTGTCTTATCTGTAATGATTGGTTTAGCTGCATTTCATTGTCTTAATGGAATTAGATTGATGTTAAATCAAGGTGGAATTGGAATTGGAACTCCTACTCGACCTGATTATCCATATCAAATTCAATCAATGGGCAAAAAAAATAGATTGTGTATTTATGTCACCATGGGTGTTTCTGCATTAGCATTATACTGTGCATTGGATGTGTTTTTCAAATTTTGAGAATAAGAGAAAGTCATATTAGAAAAATTCATTACAGTACAGCTTTAGGTGCTATAGGATTAGTTGCATTGCATATTTCTGTTAGATTTGCAACTGGAAATTTTGCAGCATCATTATCATATGAATATGTAATTTCTAACTATCAAAATCTTACTTATGCGCTACTTTTAGAATTAATATTGATTTTAGTATCTGTTCATGGATTTAATGGGCTTCGAGGAATTTTACTTGATTACAGAAGTGGATTCAAATATGAAAAAATTGTAAATTGGGGATGTTTTATTTTTGCACTTTCTTTAATTGTGTATGGCACTATTACTATAATTCTTGCAAATCAAATTCAGCTTTAAAATATTGGGCTTCAAAATTCGGCAAAATATCATCAAATTGAGGAATCAGATAGAACCCGTTGGTATCATCATTAGCCACTGTTTTTATAATTTTTAAAGTAAATAATCCTATTCAAATTTCATATAGTCTATAGTTTTTTAATATTTGTGGGAATAACTGAAAATAAATCTAATGATAATTTGATTTTATCTGACTTGGTAAATGATTGGATTTTAGAACCTATTGTTGACTCTATTGATCGACAAAATATTGTTTTTACATTAACTACTAAGGGTAAAGAATATTTCAAAATTTTAAACAAAGATCCTGGTTACCCCTTCAAAAATAATCCAACTTTACAAATTATGAAAAAACAAGGAATTCTTACTCCAATTATAAAAAAAGAAGGTGAGGTTGGTTACAATTTAAATTTGATTGGTGAAAAACATCATATTTTTTTAAAAACATGGTTAGAAAAAATGAAAAATTAATTTCTAATGTATATTAAAATTATTTAAAAAAATAAATTAACTATTCTGGCGGTCTTTGAACAAATACGTTACAAACAAGTGCATCTGTTTTTTTATCCCTATGTTGAACTTTACATGTGACAAATTTACCTTTCAATGCTCTCTCTAAATCTTCTTTAGTTTGTTCTGGACGTTGTCCATCTTCTGATTCTTTAATCAAGCCCATGATTATTTTTTCTGTTTTTCCGTAATCTCCTTTGTTATCTTTTCTAGTGTGACTCACAAGTAATCTAAAAGCACTTCCTGTTAAAATTTCTAAAACTGCTCCCCCAATTCCGTCTCCCTCAAGTTCATCTGTCATGATGTAATTATTTTTTTGTTCTATAATTACTTGGTGGCTATACTGATTTCAAAATCTGGCACTAATCCTTTTTCTTTAGCCATCTCAAATAATTTTCTAATGGCTTGTTCACCAGGATCTCCCATGTTAACTGTAACTTGATTTACATACATTTTTACAAATTTTTCAATTAATTTTCTTCCTTTTCCTCTGGAATATTGCATTGCATATTCTAAGGCATCATCAAAATTCTTTATTCCAAATTCAATTGATGCTTGTAGATATTTATCAAATTTGACGATTGTCTCCATACCCAAATCTGTTTTCATTACGTTAATTCCTAATGGTACTGGTAGTCCATTTGTGGTTTTATCCCACCATTCTCCTACATCTAAAATTTTTACATTTCCTTCTTGTTCATACGATAACTGAGTTTCATGAATTACTAATCCCACATCTACTTCTCCTGATTCAACAGCTTTAGGGATATCACTGAAATTCATTTCAACATAGTCAAATTTTCCAATCATTAATTGTAGCAACAAAAATGCTGATGTCATTTTACCTGGAATTGCTATTTTACATTTTTTTAATTCTTCAATTGTCATTTGTTTTTTTGCTGTAACTATTGGACCATAATTAATTCCAAAACTTCCACCACTTCTTAAAATTGTGTATCCTGGAATGTATGCACATGCATGAACTGAAACTGCTGTAACGTCTAATTCTGGATTAGTTGCTTTAAGATTCAAATTTTCAATGTCCTCAATTACATGATTTACTGTAAAGTCTGTGGATGGTACTTTTCCTGTAAACATTCCATAAAACATGAATGCATCATCAGAATCAGGAGTATGACCCACAGAAATTTCCATATCTTTATCTTAAACAATCGTAATAAAAATCAAAATCATAGAAAAATTTAAAATTTGATAGACCTCGATCATTTTTTTTATATTGTATCCTTATTGTTTAATTTTAAAATTATGTAATGTAGATATTAAAAAATTAATAATGCAATTTCACGACTAAATATCACATACATTATATAATGCTCGTCAGATTTTCGGACTAATGACAAAATTCAAGTCAACTGCAGAAGTTATGAAAATTATCAAGAATAAACAGAATATTCGTAACTTTGGTGTAATTGCACACGTTGATCATGGAAAGACAACCATGAGTGATAGTCTTTTGGCTTATTCTGGAATTATTGCACCCTCAGCTGCTGGAAAAGCACTTGCAATGGACTTTGATAAAGAAGAGCAAGAAAGAGGAATTACCATTTATCAAGCAAATGTAACTTTACTGTTTTCTCAAAAAGATCAAGAATATGTAATTAACATGATTGATACACCTGGACACGTCGATTTTAGTGGGAGGGTAATTCGAAGTCTTAGAGCAATTGATGGTGCTGTAGTTGTATGTGATGCCGTAGAGGGTATTATGACTCAAACTGAAACTGTAACTAGAATGGCACTTGAAGAAAGAGTAAGACCTGTTTTGTTTATCAATAAAGTAGATAGATTAATCAAAGAACTAAGATTGACTCCTGAAAAAATGCAGGCTCAATTAGCAGACGTTGTTTCTACCTTTAATCAATTAGTTGACACATATGCTGAACCTGAGTACAAGGAAAAATGGAAAGTATCTATTCAGGATTCAAGTGTTACATTTGGTTCAGCTAAAGATAGATGGGCAATTAATGCTGATTTAATGAAAGAAAGAGGAATTAACTTCAAAGATGTAATTGATGCATATACTGATGAAAAACTTCCAGAACTTGTAGAAAAAGCACCATTAGCTGATGCCGTTCTTGGAATGGTTGTAAAACATCATCCTGCACCACAAGATGCTATCAAATATAGAATTCCACAAATTTGGAAAGGTGATTTAGAATCTGATATTGGCAAAGCTTTGCTTGCTGGTGAAGATGATGGTCCAACAATTATGATGGTTGTGAATATGGTATTGGATCCTGCAGCAGGTCCTGTTGCAATTGGACGATTGTTCTCTGGAACTATCAAAGATGGACAAACACTTCACATTATAGATGAGAAAAGAGAGGGACGAGTTCAATCTGTTAATTTCTTTATGGGTAATCAAAGAGAACAAGTTGGCGAACTAGGGGCAGGAAATATTCCTGCATTATTGGGTTTAACTGAATGTCGTGCAGGAAATACTTTGTCATCTGTTAAAGACATCCCAATGTTTGAAGGGGTCAAATATGTTTCAGAACCTGTTGTTCAAATTGCAATTGAGCCAAAACATCCTAAGGATTTACCTAAACTTGTAGAAATTTTAAGACAACTAACTATTGAGGATCCAAATCTAATTGTAAAAATTGATGAAGAAAGTGGTGAGACAATTGTTGCAGGTATGGGTGTATTACACTTAGATGTCGCAACCCATAGAATTCAAGATGCAAAATGTGACATTATTACCTCTGAACCTTTGATTAACTATAGAGAAACCGTGAAATCTGGATGTGAACCCGTTATGGCAAAATCCCCAAACAGACACAATAAGATTTTCATGAAAGTAGAACCTTTAGAGCCTGCAATTGCACATATGCTAAGAACTGGTGAAATCAGCGATATGAAAGATAAG
>CAJQRM010000047.1 GCA_905612275.1 uncultured Candidatus Nitrosopumilus sp. | reverse complement strand
ATGAGTAGTGATCTTCTGGAAGATTAAATTTCGCTTTGGTTTCCATTTTTTTGCTTGAATTGGATTTAGGCAAGTCCATGATGAAACAAAATACCTTTCTTTCTAGGTCCTTTGTCAGTTCATTTTTCATTGATCTATAATGTTTTTCTTTCATTTATGTTCTACTTTATTTTTTGTATTGTGTACTAATTTTCTAATTTAATCTCTAAATTTTTGCAGATTTTAGGCTAGATCAAACTTAAATATTTTTTTAACATAGCTGTTTTAACAAGAAAATACTATCATTTGCAGATCTGGGTGGTAGAGTGTAATGGAATATTTTATTTTCCATTATTTCCTTGTTGTTTTATCACTAGTTTAGTAATTTGATAAATTTTAAGTTCATGCTTTATCCACTAAAAGCAATCATGCCTGAGATCTTTGTTTATTGTAAAACCTGTGCCAAAAAAGTAAAAGCAGTAATTTTAACTAAACATGAAAAAGAATATGATGACTCTATCTCGGGTTACAGAAGATATGGTATGGTTAAAATTTTAGAACACAATGTTGGATTCAGAAAAAATTGTTCTGACACTTCTCAAATTAAAGCAATAGTGGAATCTGATTCTAAAGATAATAATGGTGTAATGAATTAAAACTCAAATAAATTTATTATTTTAAATTAATTCAATTTGATGATAACTATGTTATTCTAATTGATACAAGTCTAATTTACAATCTATACTGCAATCAGGTGTATCCCAATCAAGTGTTTGTTCTTGAGGGATTATTCCTAATGGATCATAACTGTCAAATTTTGTCATTCCTTGAACTGATGATAACATTATCACTTTAGATTCATCTGATGATGACATGCTTATTTGTGAATTAGATTCATTTGTAATTCCACCTGTAATATTTTTAATTGAATTAATTACTCCTACTGGTATGTTATCTCCTCCAGTGACGTACAACATTGAACTTTTTATTGCATTTGGTGGTGCATTTTCATAAAGCATTTTTAATGAATCTCTTAGTGAGTCTTCCATATTTTGTCCATCTTTACTTGTAGTTAGAATACTTGTTTCAGAAGATATTTCTGATGATTCTAGTGATTTCACTACATGCATTATTGCAGAATTTGCAATATTATAGCATGCTTTAGAAGTTAAATCTGGATTACTTTCAAGTAATGAATCATTATCTAACACAATTGTACATTGAGAGTTTTCTCTAACTCTTTTTAGAGATATTCCTGAATTGAAAATTCTTTCTTTTTCATATTTGAATGGCATCACTGCAAATGAAATTAATTCTTTGTCGGTTTCTTTACACATTTGAGAAACTACTGGTGCTATTGCTGCACCTGCTTTTCCAGCTAAATTACTCATTAATACAATTGTAGAATATTGTGAAATTTTGGATTTTATTTCTTCAGATATTTTGTAAGTTGAACCTCTGATTAATTGAATTGATGGATTAATTATTGAATCTGTAGAAACATGAATTGATTCATTTTCTGATGAGATATCTTTTGAATCATTACTGATGATTAAACAATCTGAGTTTAGGGCATTTTTTGCCTCATTTGCTAATTTTGAGCCTACCCCGCCTAGTCCTATTACTAAAATTGGTTCTTTTACTTGAAAACTCATTTCTGATCTTATTCTCTGATTTATGTAAAAAACCTTCTTACGTTTTTTTTATCAAATTTTAGATCGAAAAAATTTAGCTTGCGATCTTACCGATCAGTCTTTTTCTAGTGGCTTTTGTAATTTCAACAATATGCGATTGACCTATGTTGACTTTCTCATCTATTGAAATGGGTTTGTAAGCATAGTTTCTTCCTTTAATGCCTTCTTCTGTATTTTCATCAAACAATACTTTTCCTTTCCAACCGATCCACTTTTCATTGCTTTTTAGGGATATTTTGTTGATCTGATCAAAAATCACTTTACTTCTTCGTTTAATTTCTGCTGCATCAATTTGTTTTAATTCTGCAGCATCAGTTCCTGGTCTTGCACTGTATTTTGATAAATTTACTACATCTGGTTTTGTTTCATCTAGCAGTGTAATGGTTTTCTGAAAGTCATCTTCAGTTTCTGAAGGAAACCCAACTATGATGTCTGTTGAAATTGTAAAGTTTTCAAATCTTTTTTTTGTCTTTTTTACAATTTCTCTAAAAGTTTCAGAAGTATGTCCTCTTTTCATATCGTTTAGTACTTTATCGCTTCCACTTTGAACTGGAATATGTAAAAATTTGAAAACTTTTTCATTATCATAAGACTCTATTAGATTCTGTTTTATTCTTGACATGTACATTGGATTCATCATTCCAACTCTAATCATGAAATCTTTTGGAATTTCTGAAACTGCATTTACTAATGTTGGCAAGTCAGTTCCAATATCAAAACCATAACATCCATTATCTGTTGATGTTAGCCATACTTCTTTACATCCTTCTTTAATTTCTGTCTGAACTTGTCTTACAATATCTCCTAATCTGTAACTTGAAAGATCTCCTTTAGCCAATTTAGTCTGACAAAATGTACATTCACTCATACATCCACTTGCAATTTCTACAATTCCTACTGCTGAATTTAGTCTAACTTTTGGCAGTCCTACTTTTGATAAGTCTGAATCTTCTAACGCAATTTGTTTTTTACCCATTAATGTTGAATTAATCACATCAAGTGTTTTACCAAGTGAATTTGGTCCAAGTAAACTTGCATTTTCTGTAAATTTTTCCACATTACTCTGTTCTGCTTTTGCTAAACACCCTGCTACGATTAGTGGTTTTGTTTTTAATGATTTTATTCTGTACATCATTTTGTTTGCAGTAGTATCTTTAACTGAACATGTTACGATAAGATTAAGATCTGATTCTGATGGACTCGTTGCTAATGTATGCCCACCATTTACAATTAATCCTGAAATCATTTCTGAATCTGCAAAACTAGCAGAACAACCATAGGCTTCTACGAAAATTTTTGCCATGATTTATTTGAATAAAGAATCGATTTCTTTGTTACTCATTAGTTTCTTTGAAACTACTAGTTCTCTAATTGTTTTTCCAGTTTTTAGTGATTCTTTGAAAAGTTCTGCTGATTTCAAATATCCTATTTTTGGAGTTAGTAATGTAACGATTACTGGACTATTTTCAATATTTTCTTGTAGTTTTTGTTTATTTGCTGTTAGTCCATCAATTAGATTTGCAGAAAATATTGGTAAGAAATTTTTTAGCATATCTGTTGACTCTAATACACTCTTTAGCATTCCTGGTAACATTACATTTAGCTCAAATTGTCCTCCTTGTGCTGCATATGATACTGCTGTATCATTTCCAATGACATTGAAACAAATCATATTCATGCATTCAGCTAATGATGGGTTTACTTTTCCTGGCATAATTGATGATCCTGCATGAACTGCAGGAATTCCTAATTCTGCCAAGCCCGCAATTGGACCTGATGCCATTAATCTGATATCGTTTGCAATTTTTCCAATTTCTAATGCCAAGTTTTTCAATGCACTTGATACATTTGCAATTGGAAGTTTACTTTGTAAACTAAATTGCATATCTGGTTCTGGTTTTAATGTTAGTTTAGAAATTTTTCCAAGTTCTGTTATTGCAATTTTTCTATAGCCTCTTGGTGTATTTGCCCCATTACCTACAGCAGTACCACCAAGTGCAACATTTTGTAATTCTTTTTGTGCTGCAACAATATTGTTTTTAGCTTTTGTAATTGATGTGGAATAAGCTGCAAATTCACTACCTAATGTAATTGGTAATGCATCCATTAGATGTGTTCTTCCAATTTTTTTAAAGGATGAAAATTCTTTTGCTTTTTTAGATAATGATTTAATTAAAATTTCAATTGCAGGAATTGTTTCTTTAAGATTCATCAAAATTGCAACATGCATTGCAGTTGGATATGTGTCATTACTTGATTGTGACATATTTACATGATCATTTGGATGTAGGAATTCATACTGTCCTTTCTTTTTATGGAGCACTTCTAATGCTACATTTGATATGACTTCATTAGAATTCATGTTAAATGCAGTTCCTGCGCCAGAGTTTATCATGTCTACTACAAATTGATCTATAAATTTCCCTGACAATATTTTATCACATGCTGAAACTATAGCTTTTCCACGTTTTGTATCAATAGCTTTTGTTTTCATATTTGCAACTGCTGCAGATCTTTTTATCATAACAAATGCATCAATCAAATTTTTGTGGGCTTTATTTCCTGTAACGTGATATTGATTAATTGCTCTACCTGTAAATGCCCCATAATATGCGTCTGCAGGAATTTTGACTTTTCCAAGTGAATCCTGGTCTAATCGAAATTTCATGCTGACTTTACATTTTTACTTCTATTATTCATTCCTTTTTTTTACCCATTTTGTATTCATAGAATGCATATTTTGCATATTGTTTATTAGCTTAGATCGTTAGCACCATGAAATTCCTGGTTTAGTATTTATATTCCTAATTTAGTATTTGTACCATGAATAAGAAAGTTAGTATGCTCTTCACAATTGCAGCAGTAGCTGTAATGGGAGCAACCTTATTCGGAAGCACATACACAAACACCCAAAATGGTGCACAAGGACTCGACATCAACAAAATGGATGTTGACGTACTTGAACAAATCCATCAAATGGGCGGTTTACAACTTGTAATGCCTCAAGCATTCGCAGAAACTGATTGTGGTGCACTTGCAGATACTGGACGCACTGTCGTCGAGTTTAATCTAACTGGTGAAAGTGTCGAACTTCCAATTATGGGAGGAAATACTTACAACGCTATGACCTTTAATGGCCAGGTCCCAGGACCAACATTAAGAGTTACACAAGGTGATGTAGTACAAATGACATTATCAATTCCAGCAGATGAAGTTACCGGTCACGGTAACGATATGCACGCATCACAAATGTCAGCAACATACTTTGATTCTGTTAACCCAGGAGAGACAAGTCAATATTGCTACATTGCTGAATCAGCTGGTGTTTTCAAATACCACTGTTCTGGTGTTCACTTAGCAGGTATGGATCAACACGTTCTTTCCGGCATGTACGGAATTGCAATCGTTGACCCAGCTAACGGATACAAGAAATTAATGGTAGAGAAAACTAGCGGCAGCGGTGAATTAGACAGACAGTTCTATGATGCAGACGCACTAGAGTTCACACTCCAATACAATCAATTGTACCTTGACGAAAACGGTAACTATGATGCAACAGCAATGTTTGGTCATCAAAACACCGCAACTGTAGTTAACGGAATGCAATTCGGTTATGTACCAAACATGGCACACAACTTACTTGTAAATGGTGATACCAACAAAAACATTTTTGTTGCACAACCATGGAATGGACTTGAACACGAGCAATATCAATCACAACTCTTGTTTGTTGAAAATGATCAACACGTGAGACTCTTTATTGAAAACCAAGGTAACGAACCAGTTTTCTTCCACATTGTTGGAGAAATATTGGATAGAGTTGTCCAAGGCAATAGAGTACAATCCGCAGCAACTGAAACATGGTTACTCGGAGGTTCACAAAACATGATTGTTGACTTGGTCTTTGACGAACCAGGTGTATATGCAGCAGTAAACCATGATTATGCAGCAATTTACACTGGCGCAGCAACAATCTTTGTTGCAGGTGATCCATTCGGCTTGAACCCAGTTCTAGTCGGAGCTGAGATTATCCCAGCACCAGTAGCATCTTATGCATATGTTTTAGGCAACCCAAGTGATGCAGTTCCTCCAACTGGAGTTAACAGTATTGCCCACCCTGCAGTAAACATTCACGGTTTATACACTGATGCAGTAGCTTCTGAAATGAAAGACAATGGCGTAATTCCACTCTGGGAAGTAATTCCTGTAGTAGCTGGAATCCTCGCTGGTCAATAAACTACAATATTTTTTCATTTTTTTAATTTTTTTAATGAATTATATGCCGCATTTCAATTTGTTGTTTTATGGGTTTTGAAGATTCTGTACTTATCTGTGATCAAGTAGATCCTGTTTTGAATAAAATATTGATCGACAATGGTCTAAAGGTTTCTTATGAACCTGAAATTACCCCTGAACAAATTTTAGAAAAAATTTCTAATTTTAATATCATTGTTGTAAGAAGCAGAACTACAATCACAAAAGAAATGATTGACAAAGCTGACAATTGTAAAATAATTGCACGTGTTGGTGTTGGATTAGATAATGTTGATCAAGAAGCTGCCAAAGCGAAAAATATTCGTGTAATTAATGCTGTAGAGGGTGCAATGAATGCTGTTGCAGAATTAGTTTTAGGTTTCATGTTATCTCTTGCAAGACAAACAACTAGAGGTGATAGAGCAATTCGTGATGGTAAATGGCTCAAAAAAGAACTAAAGGGTACAGAACTTCGTGGAAAATATTTGGGAATTATTGGTTTAGGTAATATTGGAAAAAGACTTGCACGACTTGCACGTGGACTTAACATGAATATTATTGGATATGATGTAATGCCAATTGATGAAGAATTTGCAAAGGAGGTTGGTTTGATGAAAGCCGATTTGAATACTCTTTTACAAAGTTCTGATTATATTTCAATTCATGTTCCACTTTTAGATTCTACTTATCATCTATTAGATGCGCAAAAAATGTCTACAATGAAAAAAACTGCCAAAATTATCAATACCTCTAGGGGTGGTGTTGTTGATGAGGATGCATTGTATGAAGCAATTAAAAATGGTAATTTGGGCGGTGCTGCCTTGGATGTATTTGAAAAAGAACCTGCTACTGGAAATAAATTAGCAGAACTTGACAATGTGATTTTAACCCCACATATTGGTGCTCAAACAAAAGAGGCTCAATCTTTAGCTGCAAATGTAATTGGGGAAAAGATTATTCAGATTCTTCGTGGTGTAATTTAGATTTTTTAGTGATTATCTCTGTCTAAGTTTTAAAAATACGCAAAAAAGTTGACTTGTACGTGATTAATTCTCGGCTATTTGTTTTTAACACCTTTTTTGGGATTAAAATTTGTGTTAAAGAATAAAAATATGGATAATTTAAAATCTGAACGACTTAGACCTTTTCCTAATGTAAACTCATTAATGAAAATCTCACTTGGATTGATCTTTTTCACTATGCTCTCTACAGCATTTGTTTATGCTGAAACCATTTCTGTTGATATTGATGGAATGTCTTTCGACATACCATATACTACAACAGGAATGACTGTCACTGGAGTTGAATCTGACACTGAATCTATGTCTTTAATATTTTCAGTTGATGTTACTGATTCCACTGGAATATTAAATGTGGAATTAGAACGTTCATTCTTTGATTCTATTTATGATGATACTGATGATCTTTTTTTCATTCTAGCTGATGGTGATGAAGCAATTTCCGAAGAAATTCAAACCACTTTACAAAGTAGAAGTTTAACTATCAAAGTACCCTCTGGAACTGAAGATTTAGAAATTATTGGTTCTGTATTTAATAATTCTGTTGAAGAACCAATTGTTGAAGAACCAATTGTTGAAGAACCAATTGTTGAAAATATACCTAATAATGAATGTGGTCCTGGTACTATTCTTGAAAATAATATTTGTGTTTTAGATCAAAGATGTGGTCCCGGCACTATTCTTGAAGACGGTGCATGTGTTCTTGATTCTGTTTCTACATACTCTACTTCACAATCTCCTGGAATGACTAAAGAATTGATAATTGGTACTACATCTGCCTTTGTAATTGCTGGAATTATTGGTATTATCCTTGCACTAATTTCAAGGGCTAATAGAACTAAAAATTAGTTACAGGATAGTTCTTTATTTTTCATAATTTGATCTAATTCAAATCCTGATACTTGTACCGTATTTGAATATGGAATTATTCCCATTATTGGGGTTTGAATTGTAACTACTACTATGAATTTGTTAGGATCTACTCTAATTGCACCTCCATCAAATTCGTAATCTAATGTCATGAACATGTGTTGAGTTGATTGAAATTCTTCAGTTGAAAAATTACCTTTTTTTACAATTGATATTTGTGGTTCAATTGTTGTTGATTCAATTTCATATGTGCCTATATTTTTTGTATCATAAAATGTTGTAATTTGAAATTTCTGAAAACTTGTAGAAAATGGCATTGGATTACAAAATTCTATGTCTCCACTATTTGACATTGCAAAAAATGAAAATTCCTCTATCCCGTTCCATTTGTATTCTAATTGATTAGCTCCAATAATATTTAATCCTGAATATGCAAATGGAGTTATTATGATAATTATTGCAATGAATGTGATTACCGAATATTTATTCATATTTCATTCTCCCTGTCTATTGGAAACGAGATAATTTTTTCATCTATCAAATATTGTAAATTTTGAACAAACATTGGATCTGATATTATTCCCATCACCCATCCTTTTGCAACACTCTTAACCCATTCTGGAATATTTAATTTGTCAATATTTTTTTCTGTAAATTCAAATGGTATATAGATTAATTTTTTATCTACTATATTTTGAAATCCACTAATTAACATTCCATCTGTAAATTCACCATTAATCCATCTTACTACAACTGGCTGCATTGCTTCAGAAATACACATGTTATCTGAATCTATCAAATTAAATTCTGTTGTAGTTTCAATTCCCAAATATTGAACATCAATAAAATATTTCCCTACTGGAAATATGTCTTTTTCAAATGCATGTAATGATGGAATTGGATTTGATAATTTTTCTATTGGAATTGGAATGGCACTACTTTTTCCACCTTCTCCATCTCTGATATGTATAATTGCATGATCTCCTGTAATTTCTGAAACTTTAATTGAATAAACTAATTTTTCACAATAGGTGTATGTTGTTTTTTCCATAATGATTGTAACTGTTGGTTCTGCATTGGCTGATGCCACAACACCTGTACTTCCGATTAATATGATAAAAAATATGATTTTTTTAGATATCATTAATTTAAGATTTGGATTGATCAATAAAAATCTGAAATTTATGCTCAGGAATCTTTTTTAACAACTTTCATTTAGTTTATTCATAGCGTTTTTTGCGGAAGCATCTCTTTGAGATGATGATTCAATTCATCACTCAGAGACATTTTAATTGATTAGTGCTGTTGGGTTATCTCCTATTATTGTGACTATTTTCATAATTTTATAGTAAAATTTCTGCATACTGAAAGAATTCTCAATAATCCTCTGAAATCAGTTATTAAAGGGAATTTTTTTATTCTTGTTATGCCTAGTTATCAAGATCAAACTTGGATCCGACTTTGGAAAGAAAACGCACCAGAATTACGTGAACGAGTAATTGGATGGCGTAAACAAAATGCAATTACTCGTATTGATAGACCAAGTCGTATAGACAGGGCTAGAAGATTAGGTTACAAAGCTAAACAAGGTATTGTTGTTGTTAGAATGAGAGTAGGAACTGGTGGTATGAGAAAGCAAAGACCAACTGGTGGTAGAAGACCAAAACATCTTGGTGTTCTTCGAATTAAAGCTGATGATAATATGAAAACTGTTGCAGAAAGAAGAGTTCTTGAGCGTTATCCTAACATGAAACTTTTAGGCTCTTACTATATCTATAAAGATGGAAAACACTATTGGTTTGAAGTTATTTTGGCAGATCCGGATCATCCTAGAATTGCTCAAGATAAAGAATTAAACAAACGAGTACCACAATCTGCATAGATTGAAATCTATTATCTTCATTTTAGTTGTATTATTTTTTGTAGTGACTCCTGCATCTGGGCAATTATTATCTGATGCAACTGGTCTTGTAAATAGACTTGATGTACAAACTTCTGGACATACTTTTGAAATAATCTTAACTTCTAATTTTGATCTTACTGATTATCGTTTTGATAAGGATCAAAAACAAATTGTTCTTTACATTGATAGTGGGTTAGAAAATAATTTGGGTGAAATAATTATACCTCAAAATCTGTTAAGTGGTGATTTTATATTTTATCTAAATGATCAGGAATTTTTTCCAAAAATTCAATCTAATGAAAAAATTCATTTTATTACTCTGAATTTTACTGGTTCAGACTCTAACGTAATTACAATTAGAGGTAGTGAATATTTACCTGGTTTAACTGAAATTGTTTCAATTGAAAATGAAATACCCCTTACAAGTGAAACCTCTTCTGATAATTATTTTGTTTTGTTCATTATAGCAGGAATTTTGATTATTATTGTTGTATCTGCTGTGATTAAAATTCAAAAAAATAAAAACTGATTTAATCTTCACTAAGTAACTTTTGAATCATTCCATCAATGTGTCCTGTTTGACCAAAAGACACATCTCTTAGAATTCCTTTTCTGTCTACTAGAATCGCTGATGGTGTACCTTGAAGTGAAAAGTTTTCAAATGTTTCAGCCGAATATTCTTTTGATTTCATATGATCTTTTACTCTTTGAATTATTTGATTTCTATTGTCCTCTGGTTGTGAATCAAAGTCTGGGATTTGAGGATAAATGAATTCTAGTATCTTTTCTTGAGTTATTTCATCTGCACTTTTTGTTAAATTATCCATTCCTATTGGAAATGGAATTTTAAATGATAATTTACTTCCTTCTTGTAATTGACCGTATTGTGCTAGTGCACTTTTTGTTTCACCTACTACTTCTCCTGTTTTTACAAGCATTTTCAAATTATCTAAATTATTTTTATCAAAGTCTTCAAATGCTGTTGCCAAACCGAGTACTCTCACTCCCTCATTCTTGTATTTTTCATACATTTTAATTGCATCTGGAATTGCACCCATAAAACACCCTGGACAATTTACTTGAAATACTTCTAGTAATATGATGTGATCCTTTTCTTGATCAAAATTTGTTGGAGATCCTTGCACCCATTCTGAAACTCCAAAGTTTGGTGCTTTTTCACCTATTTTTACACCCATATTGTTGAGTTGATTTTTTTACGATAAATACATACCTGTACTAATTTCTAATTTTCTCTTAAGTAGGCTAATATAGAACACAGAAATTTTTAAAATAAATTGCAAGCAGTAACTGATGAACGATTGTCTCTTTTTGTGGAGATGGAATCAAAATATGAAAACAATGATACAGAATATTTTGTTTCACTTTTGAATCACCCTGATTATGTGATTCGAACAAGAGCCACTTGTATTTTGGTAGACTTTGGAGGTGAGGACAAAATTCCTCATATTGCCAAAGTTTTAAAAAATGATGATAATGAATTAGTTCGTCATGAAGCTGCCTTTTCACTTGGTCAGATGTCCTATTCTTCTGCTATTCCTCCACTAATTGATTCAACTCTAAATGATTCTAGTATGTTTGTACGTCATGAAGCTGCAATTGCTTTGGGTGTAGTTGGATCTAAGGAAGCTAAAGAAACTCTGCAAAAAGCATTAAACGATCCAGATAAACCCGTAGTAGAATCTGCAGTTGTTGCTTTATCTAATATTGAATTTATGGAAACATTAAGTAAGAATGAAAAATTTGCTAAATTAACAGGTGGATGAGATGAATCTTACATATGGTGTAATTGCAGTTGTTGGAGTTTTAGTTGTAATATCTATAGCTCTAATTGCTGCTGATCCTAATGAA
>CAJQRM010000046.1 GCA_905612275.1 uncultured Candidatus Nitrosopumilus sp. | reverse complement strand
TTGCAATGATGATTAAATTAGGTTTACAAGGAATCAAATTTGCATATATTACAAGAAAATATCTTGGCAATACTGATTCATTTTTTAAATTAGTTGGTGTTAGAGTTGGAAGTGAATTTATTAAATTTACAACTCCAATGTTCATTGGAGCAGAATTCATTGTAATTTATTATTTAAAGAAAAAAGGAATAGAACTTTCAAAAGCTACATGGATTGCACTTGTTGATATTGTAACTGAGGTTCTTGCAGCTGGTTTATTGTCTATGCTAGCAGGAATAATTGCATTATTGAATGGAGCATATGTTGTTGGAATAGTTATTTTAGCTACTAGTATTTCTATAACATCTTTATGGATGATAATGTTCTTTTTATCTTCTAAACATACATTTCAAGTTCCAAATATTTTAGAAACAATTGTTAAAAAATTGGGAAAAGAAAAAGGAAATAAAATTATTAATCAAACAAATTCTTGGATGGAAGAAACATGTACCATGATTAGAGAGAATATACAAACACCAGAATCTAAAAAAATATTTACAATTTCATTCTTACTTTCATTAGTTTCTTGGTCATTTTATGGAATCTCTTTTATGATTATTGCAATGGGAACTGGATACATAATTAGTGCATTTGATTCCATAATGGCAGTTATGGGTGCAAATGCAATTGGAAATTTACCTATTACAATTGGCGGTTCAGGTTTAGCTGAATTTGGTATTGTAGCTTATCTCAATAACTTAAATCCATTTGATTTTACTATCACTGAAGGAATTCTTGCTTGGGATGCAGTAATTGGTTGGAGAATTGCAACATATTATGTTCCAATAGCAATTACCTGGTTATTATTAGTCAAATTAGCCTTGAGTAAAATCCCAAAAACACAAAAAAAATAGAAACCACTTTATCATTAAATGTTTTTTTTTATTTGTGGATTTTAAAAATAAAGTAGTTCTAATCACTGGAGCATCATCGGGAATTGGTAAACAAACTGCAATAGAATTTGCAAAATTAGGTTCAAATATTATTTTAGTTGCAAGAAGAAAAAATAAGCTTGAACAAGTAGAAAATGAGTTAAAGCAATTCAATGTAAATACATTAGTTTGTGTATGTGATGTTTCAAAAAAAGATCAAGTGGAGGAACTGTCTAAAACTGTTCTTCAAAAATTTAATTCCATTGATATTTTGGTAAATAATGCTGGTTTTGCAATTTATGGTTCAGTATCTGATCTCAGCATAGATGAGATAGAATCTCAGATGGAAACTAATTATTTTGGAATGATTTACTGTGTGAAAAATTTTCTTCCATTAATGCTAAAGAAAAAATCTGGTCATATAGTAAACGTAGCATCTGTTGCTGCAAGCTTTGGTTTACCTGGAATTGCTTCATACTGTGCATCAAAATTTGCAATGTTAGGATTTTCTGAAGGTCTTAAGCATGAACTTAGTGGTACTGGAGTTGGAATAACAGTTGTTAGTCCAATAATGGTAAAAACTAATTTTTTTGATCATCCATCTTTTGAGAAAATGCCAAAATATTCACCAACATCTCTTAATTCTAAAACAGTTGCAAAAGTAATTGTTAAAGCTGCTAATTCATCTAGACTTGAAATTATTACACCTTCAATAGTTCGTGGTGCAGTGTGGCTAAAACATACATTTCCTTATTTTATTAATCCAATTTTAGGAAAATCTTTTAAAAAACAATTAGATTCTACAAAAGTTGATTAATTTTATTATTCAATATCGTCTTTCTTCCCCCATTGTTAAATTAACATTAATTGTCTAGATTTTTTTCTTTTTTACTTTTTGACCACCATTCAAGATAGTCATCATGTTTATCATCCCGTGTTCTTTCTTTCTGATTTAATTTGTATCTTATATCTGATATTTGTTCTCTTGACGCATATAATCCACATTTTTTACAAATGAAATTTTTTGTATTTTTATCCATTTCCATTGGAATTTCAACTTCATCAAATAATTTGTAAAGATCTTGTTTATCTCTATTTTCTTCTTCTACTTCTTCTTCATATTTAGTTAGAATTTTCTTTTTTGCTCTTGCTGTACATTCTGGACAATTAGGCACTAATGATCTGGCTTAATTTTTTCCATAAAAGCGTTCCCACATTCTTTATTGATCGATATTTTATCTGACACGCGGATTTTTTCATCATCCCTTGCGGTCCGTTCGCCCATCGAAATCCCGCGTGCCAGATAATAAAAACTTCTGAAATAATCTATTATCTCTTTTCTTCTAGTATTTTTGCTGCAATTTTTGCTGAATTTTCAGCACCATTAGGAACAAAATTCTTTGAAAATTCTTTTAAATTATCTTCAAAATCATCATAATTTTCTTTAATTTTTGAAATTGCTTTTGTAACATGTTTTGTTTTTATGGCTAAAACTCCAAGATTTTTCTCTTCAGCCCATTTGATATTATTAGTATGTTCATCATATATTGGAATTCCAATTATTGGTTTTGATTTTCCACCCATTATTTCACCCATTACAGTATGTGAGCCATTAACAACTGTATATTTACATAAATCCAAAATAGTATCTTTTTCTTGTTCTGAAAGAAATCCAATATCAATTTGAATCCAATCAATTTTTTTTTCTAATGCATCTGAAATTGAATATTTTTTACCATCTTTTCCTATTACTGAATCAATACTTGATTCATTTCTTGCATGTGAAATAATTCTTTTTTCATTACTCATTTCATTTTCATGAAATACTTCTTCATATCTTTCACCAGTTCCATCATTTGTAGATTTATTACCTGTTCTCATCCAATAACCAAAATTATTATTTTTAACTAATTTTTCTAGATCAGTTTCAATTTGATTTTCAATTTTTTTACTATTTGTAAAATGACCAACATAAACTACTTTATCTTCAGCTTCTTTTATGAAATTTAGATTATATTCACACATAGTATATGGTGGGGGAGAATCTGCAACAAGAATTTTTGTTGCTTTATTGATTTGTTTTGCTATAAAAATTAATGAGGGATAAAGATATGATTTTGAATTATATAATTTTGGTCTAAATTGATTTGTTACAAATAAACTTGGAATATTTCTATTGTTTGCTAAAATATTTGATCCCATATCTCCATCATTTATTACCAAATCAAATTTTTCTTTATTGTACAGTTTTCTCTCTTCTCTCAAATAATTAATAATCTGTCTAATCAATGGAGGATTCTTTTCAATTGGTAATAGTATATTCATTAATGATTTTGAAACACTAGGTCCAAATTTTCCATCGATAGGTGTTGGCATCAAAATTTCATGAATTTTTTCTTTTTTATCAGGGAATTTTTTTAATAATTTTTCATAAACATTATCTTTGCTTGAAAAATGAATATCCAATTCATCTTTAATTTGATCTGATAATGCATCATTTAATCTCATCATTCGAGAATAATGACCACTTCCCCATGGATAGATGAATTCTCCTATTTTGAGCATAATTTCTAATTAAATATGGTGTTTAAATTTTCAGTGATTTTCATTTAACGAGTCTAAAATATCATGAACATTATTTGCTCCTAATTTAACAAAAATTTCTTGTTTTGTTTTAAGAGCATATTCTACACCTATCTTGGAAAATTTAGGAATCTCATTTGAACTAATATTGATCATTTTTTCTAATTTTTTGATATTTCGTTCTAAACCAATCTCTTTTGCTTCTGTAAATAGTTCATTATCTACACCTGTAAGTGGAATAATTGGAATTTTGTTTTTACTGAACACATGATTTAATGCATTATCAATAAAATTTGCAGGAAATATCAATGGCGATAAAGCTAATGATATTCTATTGTTTGAATAGTTTAACATAATTTCTAATATTGAATTTACATAAATCAAATAATTTTTAATTCCATTTGGTTTTATTTTTAAATAATAAAACTCTAATCCAATTTTTTCTTGTACTAGTCTTGGAATTATTTGATTAATTATTTTAGCCAAATTCATTAATTCAGATTTTTGTCTATAACAAACTATGATCTTTGTATCATATCCTTGTTTGATTGTTTCATAACAAGACACTGCAGAAATTTCATCATAGATTGCACAAATCGTTTGTTGATCTTGTGATTGATATGGAATTCCACCTTTACCTTTATCTGAAAAAATGCAAATGTATGCATTATTTTTTGTTAAATATGTGTAAAGTAATTTATCAAAATTTTCATCAGTTCCAGGATGAGCTCCTAAATTAGATTTTTTTTCTATTATGTTAGAAGTAGCAGCTATTTCTATATCTTTAACAAGAAATCCTTTTGATATTCCTTCTACTTTAACTAAAAATTTTTCTCCTTTTAACAACAAATTGCCTCCAACTGTTGTAATTTCTGAAATAATATTTTGAAAATCATTTTTTATTTGTCTTGCAATAGCAATTTTTTCAATACCAAAAAGTAGATTGATAGCTGATGATGCAAATACAGGATCATTTGCATCAACTAAAATAATGTCCCCATCACGTTTTACAGAATTATATTCTTGATTTTTAATTTTTAGAACTTTTTTAATATTTTTAATTAATTGTGGAATTTTATTTTTAGAAAATATACTTGGAAAAACTACTACATATGATATTTTGTTCATCTTTTCTATTTTGAATTTTACTTGTTTATAATTTAGCATAAATTTTTGGGTAATCAATATAAAAGAAATATTTTATATCAATATGTGACAAAATTTACACAGGAACAAGTAGATAATCTGAATTCTACAATTAAAACTACTGAAGAAGCTCTGCAATGGGTATCAGATAATTTACATCCTAAAGTTGCTAAAGCATCAAGTTTTGGTGCTGAAGATGCAGTTGTTATGGATATTATGCTAAAAATTAATTCTAACTTTCGATTTTTTACGCTTGGTACTGGAAGACTTCCACAAGAAACTTATGATATTATGGAAATTGTTGAAAAAAATATAATATTTCAGTTGAAGTTATACTTCCTGATACAAAAGAAGTTGAAGAGATGGTTAAAGAAAAAGGATTAGATCTTTTCTATGAAAGTGTAGATAACAGAAAACTTTGTTGTGAAATTCGTAAGGTTCATCCAATGAATAAAATGTTGAATACTTTAGATGGTTGGATAACAGGATTAAGACGTGATCAGACAAAAAATCGTGAAGATGTTACAATATTTCAATTAGATCATGGCCATGGTGAAATTTTAAAAATTAATCCCATAATTGATTGGACTTGGGATCAAATTCAAGCATATATTAAAAAAAATAATTTACCATACAATAGTCTTCTTGACAAAGGTTTTACAAGTATTGGATGTGAACCTTGTACTCGAGCAATAAAACCTGGTGAGGATCTTCGTGCAGGTAGATGGTGGTGGGAACAAGATGGTAACAAAGAATGTGGCCTTCATATAGACCACAAATAGAGATTAGACATGTCAGAGAATAATTCAATAAAACCTCATGGTGGAGTTCTAGTTAACAGAATTACTAAAGTTGATACTACGGGATTATTTTCAATTACTATTACTGAAGATTTAGCAAATGATGTTGAAAATATTGCAGATGGAATTTTTAGTCCTTTAGAGGGATTTTTGGGACAACAAGACTTTGAAAGTGTTGTATCTCGTGGAAGACTTTCCAATGATTTGGCATGGACTATTCCCATTGTACTTGATGTTGATGAGAATACTGCATCTAAAATGAAAGAAGCAGGAGATGTTTTACTACAAAATCCAGATGGGATTGGAATTGCAGTATTACATGTTGATGAAACATTTACTTTTGATAAAGAGAAAACTGTTCAAGGAGTTTATGGCACTACTGATTCATCACATCCTGGTGTTGCATACACAATGTCAATGAAAGATTTCTTGGTTAGTGGTAAAATTGATTTTATCCAAAGACCAAATGATACTGAAATTAGAAAAAATAGATTAACACCAATTCAAACTCGAGAATCTTTTGTAAAAGCCGGGTGGAAAACAATTTGTGCTTTTCAAACAAGAAATCCACCACATGTAGCACATGAAATGTTACAAAAGACAGCCATAACAACTCGTGATGGTGTATTTGTAAATCCTGTAATTGGTAAGAAAAAATCTGGTGATTTTGTAGATGAAGTGATTGTAAAATGTTATGAAACTATGATAAAATTATACTATCCTGAAAATAGATGTCAACTTGGAACATTACATACACAAATGAAGTATGCTGGTCCAAAAGAAGCAATTCACCATGCAATTATGAGACAAAACTATGGTTGTACTCATATCATTATAGGACGTGATCATGCAGGTGTTGGAAAATTTTATGATCCAATGGCAGCACAAAAAATCTTTGATGATTATCCTGAGTTAGAAATTTCTCCAGTATTTTTCCCACCGTTCTTTTACTGTAAAAAATGCCTAACTTACACAACTCCAAAGGCATGTCCACATGATAATGATGTGAAAGAGCAAATTAGTGGAACTGCACTTAGAGAAATGATTCAAAATGGACAAGCACCATCTGAATTTATTTTAAGACCTGAAGTAGCAAAGGTAATTTTGGATACTCCAAAACCTTTTGTTGATTAGATATTTATTCAAACAAATTTAGATTAGCTCATGAAATATCTAATTCTCATAATTATATTTCTTGGATTCATAATTACTCCTGCATTTGCACAAGAAGTTAATCCTTCTTTAATTATTGAAAATATGGAAATTCCTGCTGAAAAATTCAATACAGTATTGCGTAACGCTCCAATAATTCCTCTAAATACTGTTCATAGTATTAGCTGGCAAATTACTATTGATAATAATTTACTTTATGCAAATCCAAATGGAAATGCAGTTTTTCGAGTATATGATAAAGAGAATAGTAGTGAATTTATTGAAGTAGGTATGGGTCCAAAACCTGACAATAAATTTTGGGTTGCAGTACAAACTCCTGATGAAGGATACGTTGTTGTTCATAGGGATTTAGATAGAGGATGGTATCCCGAAGCAAAATCTATTGTGTCATATACTGATAGAGCAGGATTAACTGTAAATAATGGAGCAAGAATAGTAGTAACAAATTTGGATATTGGAAAATTTGAACTTGAATCATATTCGGTTCATGGAATGGAAGGAAGTACTGATCCACCTGCAATAAATTCAGGTGTGATGATTATAGAAATACTATCTGGTGATCCTGGAAAGAATATGTTTGCATTTTTCCCATTTTATGTTGCAGCAGGAATTGGAATTATAGGAGCAACGTTATATTTTACTAAGAAGCGTTCTTAGTTTTATAATATTTACAATTTCTTTTAATTTTACAAACACTACACATTGGTGATATTGGTTTGCAGATATTTTGACCATACATTACAAATGTATCATTAATCTCAAGCCAGTATTTTTTTGGTATCTTTTTCATTAGTTCTTGTTCTGTGTCTTCAGGGATTTTGGTATCAACTAAACCCAATCTGTTTGAAATTCTATGAACATGAATATCCACAGGAATTGCTGGTTTTTCAAATGCATAAACTAGTACACAGTTTGCAGTTTTACGACCAACTCCTGGTAATGAAACTAGAGTATCCAAATCATCTGGAACTTTTCCCTTGTATTTTTTATCAATTATCTTTGCAACCTCGATAATTCTTTTAGATTTTACATGGTAAAATCCAATGGACTTTATGATTTTCTCTATATCTTTTACCTTAGCTTTACTCAAAGATTTGGCATTTTTGTATTTGGAAAATAAAACTTTACACACTTTGGTTGTACTTTCATCTTTAGTTCTAGCAGATAAAATAGTCCCAATGAGTATGCTAAATGGACCACCAGTTTCTACCTCATGAAGTTCTCTTAATGCAGTCATTCTGGGGGGTTTTACAGAATTCATAGTAGACATCATTCCACGTAGAATTTTTTCTATATTCATGTAATATTTTACATACAAGTATTATATCTGTAAATAACCAACATATTTTGTGGAGCTTACAAGAGAAGAAGAATCTGCACTAAAAGGTGAACAAGGAGAAACTATGCAAATGGCATATAGAATTTTGGTTGCAACTGGTGAAGCAACTGATGCTGAAAAATTAATTCCTATTGAATGGGCTCATCTTTCTGGTGTAAATTATAATACAATTGGTGATGCTGGAGAAGAACTTCTATCTAGTATTAGTAAGGATGCTCGTGTTACAGTAAAAACAACTTTGAATCCAATGGGATTTGATATTGATAATGTATCTAATTACAACTTAGATGAAAATTTTATTTCTAAACAACTATCAATTAGAAATTCATATGAAACAATGGGAGTTATTCCATCATTTTCTTGCATTCCATATGAAATTTTTGATATTCCTAAAAATGGAACACAAGTTGCATTTGCAGAAAGTAATGCTGCAATTCATGCAAATTCTTATGATAATTTAAAAACAAACAAAGAAAGTGCGTTTAGTGCATTAGCTAGTGCAATTATCGGTAAAAGCCCTTATTCTTCATTAAGAAAAGAAGATACTCCAAATATTACAATTCAAATGAAAGTTAAAAATCCAAATGAATTAACATATGGAATGTTAGGATTTTATGCTGGAAAAATAGGTGATACGTCTGTAAATATTTCTGGTCTTGGAGAGATGGATCAAAGACAATGTAAAGCGATGTGTGGAGGAATGGGAACATCTGGAACTTGTGCTAAATTTAATTTTGGTGAAGGTGACTCAAATACTGAAAAAATAGATTTTGATGAAAAAGAAATGCAAAATGTTCATGATGAACTAAACACTTCAGAAAAAGGTGATTTGATTACATTAGGAAGTCCTCAATTAGGTTTGGATGAAATTTCTGATCTTACTACTAAACTAAAAGGTCGTTCTTTTCAAAAAAGATGTATGGTTTTCTTACCTCGAACTGTAAAGGAACAGGCACAAAAAATTGGCTACATAACAGAACTTGAGCGTGCTGGATGTGAAATTCTTGCTGATTGTTGTACATGTCTAACTCCATTGATATCTAAAGGTGATGTTGATGCAGTTACTACTAATAGTATCAAAGGTGCATTTTATCTTAAAAATTCTAATGGTGTGGATGTTAATTTAAAATCATTAACACAAATTGTCGAAGATGAAACAAGATGAATAAAATTTTAGTTTCAGGAAAAGTAGAAGGTATTGTTTTAAAATCAAATGATCCAATTAATTTTTTGGGAACAGTTGATAAAAAAACTGGAGTTATTAGTGATAAAAATCACCCTCTTTTTGAAAAACCAATTAAAGATACTATTCTTGTATTTCCATCAGGTGTTGGCAGTAGTGTAGGTGCATATACTATCTATTCTATAAAATCAAACAATGCAGCACCACTTGCAATGATTTGTAAAAAAGTAGATCTTACAGTTGCTACTGGATGTGCATTAGCTAATATTCCATTAATTACTATTAGTGATGAAGAATTTCTATCAATTAAAAATGGAATTAAAATGTCACTTGATACTGATTCATCTACTCTATCCGTTCATCAATAATATTCAGTTTTTCTAAATCTCCCATACTAACTTCTTTAATTTGACTTTTACCCGGAGGTAATGCACGAACGAATTCATCAATATTAAATTTTTTTGTAATATCTTCAAATATTTTTAAAAATTCTAGTCTTATTTTTTTTGCACAATCGGCCATTTCTCCTCCTCCTGGTTCAACTATTGCATAGCATATTGAATTTTTTTTAATTGGTTCTGGAGGGCCACATGTTAATACATAATTATTATCTTCATCTATCATGATTCCAACAGCCAATTTTAGAGTCTCTGATTTGATAAAATTTCGTGTCCCTTCTATTGTAAATGATCCTTTAGGCAGGAATTCTCCACTTGGAGCTGATTTTTTTACTTGTTCTGGATGCACCCAATAGGCACTAACTCCATACAATCCTTCTCTCCATGCTCTACTAAAACAAACAGTTGCATGAGCAACTTCATTCATTGTTGTAACTGATGCATTTTCTGCATCTTTTATAATTAAAAAAGGGGAACCAAAAATATCTCCATGGAATACTTTATCATTTTTTACCAAATGTTTTCTAATTACAGCTGAATTTGATGCTGCATCTCTACCTCCAATTACAAGATATCCATCACTAGTCATGAACCATCTATATCTTTCATACCAGTTTTTCTTTCTAATTTCTGAAACAACATCTAAATTTCTTTCAGCTTCTGTTTGATTTTGGAATTTTGCTAATTTCTTTTCTGTTTTTTCTTTAATTGCTTGAATTGAATTAATAGCACCTGATTGTTTTTTTGCTTGATTAAATAAAACAGATGCAATTGATTGAAGAGGAGAATCTGTATTTATTTTAATTTTTTCATCTTCTACAATAATTATTGATATTCCTTTTTCATTGATTAATTTTGCATTGTTAGTTGCTAAAATTTCCTGTGCAGAAGTATCTTTTATTGAAATTATTCCTTTTGAAACCATTCCAAAAAGTGAGTTTGCCACATTTGTAATATTTTTTGATTTTTCTTTGACAGTCTGAATTGCTTTTTCCTGTTCAGAAATTTGAGTTTCTAAACTTTTAATCTTTTTATCAGATCCACTAGATTGAATTGATTTACCTTTTTCAACTATTTTTTTTGTAAAAACTGTATCTAATCCATCAATAAAGCTACTAACATTCGTTATTTCCCCTTCTAGTTTTCCTAATTTTACGGGTATGACTTCTACTTTTTCATTTTTCACTATTACAGGATCATGATTTCCTGATACTACATCTGAAACAATTTTCTTTGTTGTTTCATAAATTTTAGTTATTTCTTCTGATGTTAATAAATTTCCAATTTTTTTTGGATCAACATTTGTAATTTCAAATATTGATTCAACATATTTTTTTGGTAAACCCAAAGTTCTTCCAAACCATTTTGCCGAAACTAAGTCAGTTGTTTTTAAATCATCAAAATTTGATTCTCTTATATTAAAAATATCAAAATTATTTTCTGGTGGTTCTGCATAATCTAATCCCACACTAAGTTTTCTATGTCTAACTTCTATTGAATGCTGTAATGCTAAAATTTTCATATCTTTGTTACAAAGTAAAATATTTCCATCTCCAAAAAATTCTCCTACTAAAATGAATTCTTTTCCAAACCCTTCAAAAATAAAATATGCAATTCTTTCTGCACCTATTTGTTCAATTTTTGTCA
Source organism: uncultured Candidatus Nitrosopumilus sp. (assembly GCA_905612275.1). GTDB lineage: Archaea > Thermoproteota > Nitrososphaeria > Nitrososphaerales > Nitrosopumilaceae > Nitrosopumilus. Next base: position 9,003 of record CAJQRM010000046.1, on the reverse strand, counting down.
ATTTTAATCTTAACAGATCACTTCTTAACCTCTTAAGCAATCTGTTTGGTTCCATTTGATCAATTTTTACTTTAGTTAACCAAACACCTGATGTTGAAATCATCATAAAGAGATCACTTTTTTCAGTATGGTGGAGCTTGAAGAGAATACTATCTTTGTTGATACCATAAATATTGCTGATATAGTATCCTTGAACTTGTTCAGAAATTTGATTTACTAAATATCTTAACTCTATACCAGCTAATGCCATAATTATCGTATTTTATGTCTAAAATTATACCCTTTCTATATTGTGCTCAAAATTTACCAAAGATATTAAACATGGTTTGCTTGATTTACGCTAGAAATTTACTTTGGCCAAATTTAAAACGAAAAAATCTGAACCTACGCCTGAACCTGAAACTTCTAAACCTAAAATTGGTGATGATATTGGTACTCCTGAAATAGGGGAATCTACATCTGTTTCAGATTCTTCAAATGATCCACCCAAAGATTCTCCAATTGATCAAGCAAAAAAAAGTGCAAAAGATAAAAAATTGGCTAAATTATTTTGGATGCGTATTGTTTTAGCAATTAGTGCGGGTGTTATCACGACTTTTATTTTTGAAGATATTGAAGGTGAAGAAAGAAGATGGGCATCAATTGGATTTATGATAATAGTATTTTTTGGATCAATTATAGTTGCCAAAGGAATGAAAATGGAATTACCACATTCAGATAGAAAGAAACTTGTTACACAAGGTATTGGTAGCTATGTATTTTTGTATTTATTTTCATGGATTGTTAGTTATACATTAACTCATCTTGGCGATACTCCTACAGGAATCAATTTATAATTTAATTATAAAAAATAGGAAGATAATTTATGTGGAATTATAAAACACCCGGAATCCCAGACGAATATTTTGAACGTGCAGAAAAAGTTCCAATTACTAAAGAAGAAGTACGAACAATACAACTTAGTAAAGCAAGATTAAATCCAGGACAAATTGTTTATGATATTGGTTGTGGTAGCGGTTCAATTTCTGTTGAAGCTGCCTTTCAAATTGAATCAAAAGGTAAGGTATTGGCAGTTGATTATGATGAAAATGCTGTTGAATTAACTAAAAAGAATTTAAAAAAATTTAATCTTTCTAATGTATCTGTGATTTTTGGTAATGCTAAAGAAAAAATATTAGATCTTGAAGAAGCTGATGTTATTTTTATTGGAGGAACAGGTGGTGATACTGCAGAAATAGTCAAGCTTTCTGAAAATAAACTAAAATCTGGTGGTAGAATTGTAATTGGAACTATATTAATTGAAACACTTTATTCAGTATTACAAATTCTTGATAAATTGAAGTTTGATTCTATTGATATAACTCAAGTCACCATTTCTAAGAGTAGAAAAACTACTACTGGTACTATGATGTTAGCTAGAAATCCAGTAACCATAATATCTGCTACCAAAATTTAATCTACGACCGTATTGGTTTCTTAAACAATCTCGTGCCTAGGAATCACTAATGCTTATCTGAATTAAATTCGTGAGTTTATGATATGGGATTACTTGGAAAGAAGAAAGAAAAATGTCCACATGAAAAATAAACCACATTATGTAAAACTACTTTGTATCGTCCAGAAAAAGAAACTACAAGGAGTTATAATGAACGATAGGGAAAAAATGAATAGAAATGCCTAAGAAATTACCCAATGGACATAATATTGGTGGCGGCGCTAAACAGAAAAGACGTAAAGAGAATAAACAAAAATCTAACAAACAAAAAAGCTAATCAACAACAATATTCTTTGTAAATCATGGGTTCATTATTTGGAAAGAAGAAAGAAAAATGTCCTGCTTGTAAAAGAGAATTTAATGATCATGACGAATTCATAGAACATATCACAATAATACACCCAGAAGAACGACATTGTCCTGATTGTAACGGAACTATGCGTTGGGTTGATCTGACATCAGAGAATCATCCATACGATACTCCAGAATTTGCGTGTGATAATTGTGGTTACACAAAATACTATCTTCCTTGGGATGAGTGGAATGGGGGATATGGTAAAAAGAAGATAAACTTCTATCCTAAACGAGAAAAAAATAAATTTAAAAAAAGATAGAATTAACTAATATCCTTTTAACAGTTCTTTAAGTTCCTTTTCTAATCTTGCGTGATCTATTCTATTTTCTCTTATCAATGAAGTGAGAAAGTCTATTCTCATTCTTCTTTCTTCTTCTGATATTTTTTCATCATTTTTTTTAAGATTATCTGGAATGTATTTATCAGGGACATCTATTTCTTCATCTATTTTTTTATCTGTTTCTTCATCTTTCTTTCTTCCAAACATAATTTACTTTAAAAAGTTATTCTGGGATTTAACAATTATGAATATGGTCTAACCAATACTTTCAACCTCTACTAGAGTTAGAATTAGAAAAGCTATTTTTTAAAATTAGAAGAATTTTAGCAATTCCTTAAGTTAGAAGCGCACAAAGTTGTTTATTTTATTTATCAATATGTAATCTACGACCGTATTGGTTTCTTAAACAATCTCGTGCCTAGGAATCAATTGATTTGCTAAATATTATGTACAATTGAAGAGGATATTGAAGTCTGTATTCCTCATTGCAATAGTGGCAATTGCTATGATTGGAGTTATGGTTCCAAGTGTTTTTGCTGAACCTGTATTGTATGATGAAAATTTAGTTATTCAAGAATATGCACGAGATATAGGTTGGGGATACACTACTATGACATTTGTTGGTGATGATATTTTACTATTACAAAAAATAGGTGTTGTTAGTTTAATTCGAGATGGTGTAATACAAGAAGAACCTGTTTTAGAAATAGATGTAAATCCAATTAGAGAAAGTGGATTACTAGGAGTTACAAGTGTTGGATCAATTGTTTATCTTTATTTCACAGAAGGTGATTCAGAGGGAGAGCAATTAGGAAATAGAATTTACAAATATGATTGGAATGGTGAGAAATTAGTAAATCCTGTTTTACTAAAAGAATTACCTTCTAATGAATATCACAACAGTGGAGCTATGGTCACTGGTTTGGATGATCAAGTGTATGCAGTAATTGGAGATACTGGAAAATACGGTCCACTTCAAAATAAACCACTTGAAAAATTACATCCTCCAGAAACTAAAGATTACATGGATACTAGTGTGATTTTACGCGTAGACCCTGAGGGACCATACCATGCAATGGGAATTCGAAATAGTTTTGGTCTTGCAATTGATCCATTCACTGGAAATTTATGGGCTACAGAAAATGGGGATGATGATTTTGATGAAATAAATTTAATTCCTGACAAATTCAATAGTGGATGGGAAGCAATTATGGGACCTGCAACAGAATCTGAAATCGCTAATCTCACAGGTTATGAAGATTATATTTATGGTGATCCAAAATTCAGCTGGAAAAAAGTAGTTGCACCAGTAGGGATCAATTTTGGAAATTTTAAAGAAACTAGAAATTATGACAATTCTCTTTTTGTAGGTGATTGTAATAATGGACATTTGTATAAATTTGAATTAAACCAAAATAGAGACGGATTTGTATTTTCCAATCCAGATTTACAAGATAATTTAGTAAATGAAAATGATTCTACAGATGAAATTATACTTGGAACTGGTTTTAGATGTATTACAGACATTGAAGTAGGTCCGGACGGATTTCTTTATCTCGTATCTCATGGCGAGAGGGTGATTTACAGAATTTTACCAATAGAAGCTGTTGCTGAAAATTCTTTAGAGACAAATATCATTACATCTGAATCTCTAGAAACAGAATCAGAAATTACTACATCAGAAAATAAAGGCGGCGGTTGTCTAATTGCAACTGCAACATATGGTAGTGAGATGGCATTAGAGGTTCAACAGTTACGAGAGTTACGAGATAATCAATTGTTACAAACAGAATCTGGAACTGCATTCATGGGAATGTTCAACGACATTTACTATTCATTTAGTCCAATAATTGCTGATTATGAGCGTGAAAACCCATTATTCAAGGAAGCAGTCAAACTTGCAATCACTCCAATGATTTCTACACTATCTCTAATGGAAAATGCAGAATCTGAGTCTGAAGTTTTGAGTATTGGAATTTCAGTTATTGCACTTAATTTGGGAATGTATCTAGGGGTTCCAGCTATTGTAATTGTTGGAATTAGAAAGAGAATCTAAAAATCAGTAATAATTTTATACAAATCAGGTACAAAAAAGTTAATCGTACCTATTTACTCGCCATCATTTTTGGATTGAATCTTGATACGTTTCTTTTGCATTATAATTATAACAAGTGTAATTATTACAATAGGAATTACAATTTGAATTGCATTAAAATTATTCATATTTTCTGTTGCATCTGTTGTGAAAGCAAAATATGAGTAACATATCCCAATAACAAGCATTGCAAGAATTGCAACATACCAATATTTTGTAATTTTATTTAGAGTAGATGATTTCAATATTTTTAAAAAACGGCATGGCTTAATAAAATCATGACTGTACCATATAGTTCGTAACGAAACAGAAAAATCTCTTTTTAAAAATTGCAGGATTTTCTCAAAATTAGGCATAAAAATAAATTAATTTCCTAAATAGCCGGTGCGGTTGATGATTACAATGAGTGAATCTTGGAGACAACGACTCAGCCGAAGAAGGTCGGAAATAGGAATCGAAGGACCAGAATATAATTACATTCAAAGTTACATAGAGTTCTATTGTTCAGAGGCAGATCGCAGATGTAAGGAAATCGATATGAACAAAACAGTGGACGAAGTCATTGATTCTATGAAAGATGAAAAGTTTGATAAATTTACAAGATCAGTAATTGACTCTGTTCACAAAAAACAAGGGTATGATGGGCAAGCTCCTGCCCAGATGGCTTGATGATACTATGTCATAATTGTAATACAGCAAAAGCATATCCAAAAAATAATAATAAATGTCCACATGAGATGAAATAATTTTTCAGCATAATTTCATGAATTTGTAATTAGAAAAGGCGTGAAGATGTTTATTTCATTTGACTATATCTAATCTAGAATCGTTTTGATTTCTTAAACAATCTCGTGCCTAGAAATCAATTGATTTGCTGTAGATAAAATTCCCTTCAAACAATAATTTCAAAAAGGAAATCAACAATATCTGGTTTAGCTTTTTATTCAAAAATTCAATATCGCTATATCGTAGTTATGTTATCACAATATTTAGAATGGTAAAAAGTCCTCAAAATAGTCATAAGAAAAAGAAAAAATCAAATACTCAGAAAGATAATATTCGATTTAAAATAATTCTTTGGGGATTCAACAATAAAACAGGATTCATTAAAAATTCAATCATGAAAGATTCTAAATCAGGGATTAAAGGTCAAAAATGGATTGAATTGAATAATAGATTAAACGAATTAATTGAATGGGGGTTGCTTGAAAGTAAAAAATCAGATCATGTAGATAATGATATTTTCTTTTTAACAGAACGAGGAAGACAAGTTGCAAATGAAATTATAGAATGGGAAAAAAAATTTCCAGAATTATGGAATTTTGAAAGTTTTAGAGGCGTTAAACTGATTGATTAAATAATTTTTGAAATCGTTCAGTATTTTTAATATTCTCAAAATCTTTTTCATCTTTTATATCAATTAGATTTTCTGGTTCAATACTGGTTGAAATTAATAATGCATCATTAGCTTCTTCTTTTCTATCTAATAATGAAAGATAGCAGGCTTTATTCCACCAAGTGTTATCATTATCAGATTCATATTGAATTGATTCATTTATGCATTCTAATGCTTTGACATTATTTCCTAACTCACCATGCGCAGTTGCTTCAATTTCTTTCCTTTCTGAAATATTATCTTCTTCATCCTCAATATTTTTAATTATTTCAAGTGCCTCTTCAGGTCTATTCATTTCGATTAGAATTTCACACTTGAGAAATAATGTATCCACATCATCGGGTTCTATCTTTAGTATTCTATTTGTAATGTCTAATGCCACATTATTTTCCTCTAATTCAAAACATACCAAAGATTTTCCAAAAAGTGAATTAATTTCTTCTGCTTCTAATTTAATTGCATTATCAAAGCATTTCTTTGCATCAACATAATTCTCAATTTCTAAATAGGCATAACCTAAGTTCTGCCAAATTGCATCATCTGGATCAACTCCGTCAATGATTGATTTTTCAATAATTTTTTTAAATATTTCAATAGCTTCATCATTTTTATCTAGTTTTGATAGTGCAACTGCTTTGTAAAAATTTACATTAATTGATGTTTCAGTAGTTCCTACTATACCATACAACGACTTATCAAAGTACTCAATTGCCTGTTCATAATCATCTCTAAATCCGGATTCAAATCCGTTAATTAGAAGATCCTTACTATTAAATTTCAAAAAAGCTTTGGTTTTCTTTAATCGTTCATCCCAGTTAGTCATAATACTAAAAAATTCTAGAAAGTGCATATAATATTTATCGTACAAAAAGTACTATTGCTAAAACATTTTGTACGTTATACAACACTAAAGTTTCTGGAGTTAGGACAATTTCCACGATTTTGGTTTTAATAGTCTAGACTACTATACTACATGACAAAAACACAAACATACCGCCTCTTAGAGGTCAGCCAGTCTAAGGCTGTAAACACTCCAGTGATGGGAACACTGGTAAAAGAAGGACAAACACTCCCAAACAGTGTCACAGAGGATATTGGTGGATTTTCTTTAGCACCAGGTTACTCTAAAACACAACTTAGAAGAATCAACAATCGTCTAAGAAATAAAGAAAGACAAGAGAAAAAATGGAGCAGAAAACAATTGGGAGTTATTGCAAAATGGTAGCCTCAAAAATGACCATCAAAGTCTTCGGAGGAAAACTAGGTCACAAAAATCCATTATGTGAAAAATGTGGAAGTCACACATATGCTCTGTATCAAGGAGGGAAAAAAGAAAAACTCGATGATGCATTTGTTTGCAAAACATGCAGTATCATCTACAAACTTCCAACGCCAAAAAAGTGTGATCTAATGGAGGTGAGTCAATAATGACAGCCATACAAGAGCGTATCATAGAGGATCCTCGAATGGTTGCAGTAAAGGACTTACAACTGGATCCAGGCAACATTCGTTTCAGACACATCACAAAAAAAATGTCTGACAAAGAAATGGAAGATTGGCTCTTCAATGAAGTAGATGTACGTGTATTACAAAAGCAAATCATTTGTGATAAACGTGTACAACAACCAATCTATGTTGTAGAAGGGGAACATGGAAAATATGTTGTAAAAGAAGGAAATAGGAGAACCGTAGCATTGAGAAGAATTCAACGTGAGTTGATTGCAGGAAAGATTGAAGGTTTTGAAAAAGATCACTTTGACCTAATGCCTGTCCACATATTGAAAGGAACAGGACATGAAATCAACATCTTCCTTGCACAAATCCATGTTTCAGGACCAAAAGAATGGAATGCCGTCAACAAAGGCTCTCTCATCTTTACTCTAATGGAAGAGTATGGCGATACGCTTGAAAGTGTTGCAGAAGAATTGGGAATGACTAAAGGGAAAGTAGCCATCTACTACAAGGCATTCAAAGCAACTGAAATGTATAGCAAAAGGTATCCAAACGACAAAAACTATGTTCCAAAGTTTTCTTACTTTGCAGAACTATACCAAAGTAAAGTATTGAAAATATGGTTGGAAGAAGATCCATCAAATCTTGACTACTTTACAGATTTGGTTGGAAACAACAAACTTCATGTGACATACAAAGGAGTTCGAAGCTTTGCAAAGATAGTAGCATCCCCAACTATAGTTAGAACCAAGGCACTCAATGTGCTTGATGAAAAAGAAGGGGATATAGAAAAAGCATTTGAAGTACTTGATGCAAAAGGAGTGAATCCAAAAGGTTTCTGGGCAACAGTGTCAAAACTTCAAAAGGCGTTGAGTAACGCATCTTACGAAGAAGTTGTAGTTGCTTTAGATGACAACTCTAAACTGCAAATGCTGAAAGAGACAATCGAAACGCTTGAAGGCATTGAAGAAAATATTGACAACCGTAGTAGACAAGGGGGCATCTAGACATGAACGGAAACACACTAGTTGAAACCAGCATACAAGGGCACATCTGTACAAATTCTAATAAAGAATTTGTTGCAAAATGGAGGGGAAATGTTGAGAGATCCTTGGGATCCCTTGATCTCTCTTTTTGTAGTGACCAAAAAATTTCAGTAGAATTGAAGTTTTGGATTTCAGAAAAAAGACTAGTTACACAAAGAAATGATTTGGACAATCTAGTCAAACCTGTTTTTGATTCCATGAAAAAAATTGGGATGATTACAGATGATGCAGAAATATTTCATCTAGATGTAACAAAATTTCCTACCAATGGAGAAGAAGAAATCAAGATGGTAGTAAAGGAGTGGAATTGATATGAGTTCTGGTGATTTTACTTTCCTTGATATGATGAATGTCTTGAAATGGTATGAATTAATTCCAAATGAAGTTAAAATTTTAGAACAACACGCACGAACTAAAATGAAATTTCAAGGATTACTTGCAATTCATGAAGATTCCTCGGAAATACTGATGGCCAATTTAGTTGAATCTATTTCATCTAAATTTAGTCTAGCAAGTTCTACAGAACTTCAATCATGTAGGTCCTTACTTTCAAATAGAATTGTTAGAATTGATCAAGAAGTCAAAGTAATGCATAATTTGATTGAAATGATTGATAACAAAATGGGAGAAGTAAATTAGAATTGGTTCAAACTAGAGAAGAACGTAAGGCAAAAGAAAGAGAATACAAATTAAGACCAGAAGTAAAAGCAAAGGCAAAAATTTATCGAGATAACCCAATAAATAAAGCAAAGAAAAAAGAGTGGGATAAGATTCGTTTTGCTAGACCTGAAATTAAGGTAATACGAAAACAACAAAGAGAAACACCAGAAGCTAGAGCAAAAGGAAAGATAAGACGTTCAAAATATCAAAGTAGACCAGAAGTT
>CAJQRM010000045.1 GCA_905612275.1 uncultured Candidatus Nitrosopumilus sp. | reverse complement strand
ATAGCACATTGGGTTTGGGGAGGTGGTTACATAGGAGGAGGTTCAATTGACCTCGATCCAGATCTATCGCCATCATACGCATTAGACTTTGCAGGTGGTACTGTAGTACACATTTCTTCAGGATTTGCGGCATTGGCCGGAGCCTTAGTCCTTGGCAGACGTCTTGGATATGGCAAAGTGCCAATGGAGCCACACAATATTCCAATGGTAGTCCTGGGAGCAGGAATACTCTGGTTTGGATGGTTTGGCTTCAACGCAGGTAGTGAAGTTATGGTAGACGGCATTACCGTCAGCGCATGGACTGTTACAAATACAGCAACTGGTATGGCTGCAGTCACTTGGGTGCTCATGTCTTGGGCACATACAGGAAAACCAAGTGTTGTAGGAGCTGCATCAGGAGCAGTAGCAGGATTGGTAGCAATCACACCAGCCTCAGGTTGGGTAGGTCCAATGGCTGCGATTATAATCGGTATTGCAGCTGGTACACTTTGTTATGCAGCAATAGCATTCAAGAGCGCACGCAAATGGGACGACGCATTAGATGTATGGGGAGTACATGGAATAGGTGGTCTTACAGGTGCAATTTTGACTGGTACATTAGCTAGTCCACACGTTTGGGATACTGGAGACGGTATCGGAGCATGGACTGGTACTGCAGAAGGAATGGAACAGCAAGCAATCAGCATCATCGGTGCTGCAATATCAGTAGGCTATGCCTTTGGTGTTACAATTATAATCCTAAAAGTAATGGATGCCGTTTGGCCGGGCGGAATCAGAGTCACTCCAAAAGAAGAGGAGATTGGTCTCGATTTGGCACAGCATGGCGAAAGAGCATACGTAAACGAATAGGAAAAAACAACCCTTTTTTCTCTTTTTATTTTATTACCCCTTACACTATGTGTAATGAATTTTCATAAAATTATCAAAACAAAATGAATTTACATTTGAACTTTTTATTAAATTCATGTTAATTTCACCATCTGAATTAAATTCAATTCTTAATGATCCGGATGTCATTATAGCTGATACTCGTTCTTTCAAAGAATATTCTGAAGAACATATTCCAGGATCTGTTCATTTAGACCTATTTGCATTTCATTGGATTGATACAACAAAACAAGGAATTGAAAATTTTAACAACCAAGCAAGAAAACTACTTTCATTTCTTGGTGTCACATCTGAAAAAAAAGTCATCTTTTATGATTCCGTATCTGGGATGCTTGCAGCAAGAGGTGTTTGGATGTTGATGTATTTTTCACATCAAAATGTCTTGATGTTAGATGGTGGAATCATAAAATGGAAAAAAGAAAATCTCTCACTTGAAACAAAAGCAAATAATTTCAAACCATCAGAATTTTTAGGAAAAGTTAATCCTGAAATAATATCCGGATTTGAATATATCCGAGATAATCTAGATAATTTAAAAATCATTGATGCTCGTTCTATTGGTGAATATAATGGCACTATAGTTCGTGCAGCTCAAACTGGTCATATTCCAACTTCTATCAATATTGATTGGAATCAAAATCTTCATGAAGATGGTACTTTCAAAAGTGATGAAGAATTATCCAAAATATATGATATCCCAAAAGACTCTGAAATTATTACTTATTGTCAAGGGGCATATAGAGCAGCCAATTCCTTTTTGGTTTTGAAAAAATTAGGATTCAAAAATGTTAAGGTCTATTTGGGGTCTTGGGGAGAATGGGGAAATGATATTCATCTTCCTATAGAATGATCTTACACATTTTTCAAAAAAATTATTTTTTAAAACTAATTATTTTGAATTAAAAAATCTAACTTATGGACTAAGTACAGATATTCCAAAAATAGCAAAGCTAAGCATAATGACTGCAGGAATTGTTGTGATTATGGCTTCTTTTGACATGTTTTATCTATCTCATACCTCTATTTTCTCTTACTCTTCCAAGAATAAGAGTTGTAAACTGTTTCAGGAACTAATTGTTTGAATGGTTGAGAACCTCCATCATACCATTTTGTAAAGAATTCGTAAAGGTGAAGCCTTAGAGACTGTATGTAAACAATCAAACCTTCAATCATCATAATTCCTATCTGTCCCCCAATAATGAGTACCATGGCCATTGGTGAACTAAGTCCTCCCAATGATTCAAAGGCCTGGTTAACTGTAAGCAATAAAGCTGCATGTACTAAAAGCATAATTCCTATTCGGGCATAACTAATTGAATGCGCTAGACATTCAATGGTTTTTCCAAGTAAAACTTCCATAATTACACTTACCATATCTCCACCATCTTCTGGATGTTTTTTGTTATGTTTTATTCCGCCTATAATCATCAATACAACACATGCAAGTATGAGAATTACTGAAACTCTAACAACTATCCATACAACTGCCCATTCTCCAACAAGAACTGAAACCCAAGGAACAGCCTCTGCATGGATTTTGGAATACATATTCATTACATCATATCCAGAACCTATTGCTCCCATCATTACTCCGAAAACTCCTAACCACATGAGCATATTTGGAATAGCTTCAAAGATTAGACCATCTTTGTCTTTCTTTTTTGCAAAGTTACGAATTCGCAAAAGGAAAGCCCATCCTAGATGAATAACTCCTATGAATAATGAAACTTTTAGAATCATAATTACTTGATCAAATGTTAATTCTGCTACACTGATAGATCCTATCAACCATGAAATTGAATGAAGTGGACCACCTTCATGTAACAACATTTCAAAGCCTACAAAGTGTTGAATGTGGAAACCAAATACTTCTCCTTGGAATACTCCAGCAAGCGCACCTGCTCCACCAGATATTGCAAGTAGCATTCCCCATCTTGATAAATTTCCTTGTCCTTTGAATTTGAATAATAATCCTAATCCCATTAATAATAATCCATGACCTACGTCTGCAAACATTAATCCATAAAATATTGGCCACATGAGTGCTACCATCCAAGTTGGATCAAATTCTCCTTTTTTGGGAATTCCCTGACTATTAGTAATTACTTCAAAAGTTTTAACCCATCTTGGATTATCCAAATAAACTGGAAGTTCTGCAAGTGTATCTTTATCTTTTACTTCTTCAGTTATTGATGTCCATTGACTTGTTACTTCTTTGAATTTTTTCTCCATTTTCTTTGGGATATATCCTTGAATAACTGCAAAATTTTTGGTACCACCTGGTTTACGTAATGTTTCAAGAACTTCTTTTGCTACTAATGCATTTTCATGCATTGTTAAAATATCGCCACGAATTTTTTTTGTAATAGAAGATAATTCTTTTGAAATTGCTTTTTGTTTTTTTGTCAGTTCTTTTATCTTTGATTCTGCTAGAGAATAGGCTTCATTTGGAATTTGAGGAAATTCTTTAGGTATCATAAATGGATTAGAATTAAGGGCTCTCATAGTTTTAAGAATTTTATCAGAATCATCATTGTCAGAAATTATTATGATAGCTGATTTTTCTTTAGATTCTAAATCATATTTGAAAATTGGTATTTCTTCTAATGTTCTTTCAATTTCACCATAATCAGAGGAATTAATGATAAATAGATTTGAATAAAAATATTTTGTAGAACCAAAACCAGTTAAATCAATTTTAAGATTATTTGCAACTTCTAACGTTTCTTTTAATGCTTTGAATTCTTCTAAAGAATGATTAATTTTTACATTCTCTTCTAATGACTTTGCTGCATTAGTAAGAAATTCTGGAACTTGTTCCAGTTCACTAATCATATTTTCAATTTCATCAACATTATATTTTTTCTTTTTAATCACAGTACCTTTGAAAAGTATCTCCATAATTCCAACTCGTAGAGGAATATTCAGTCCTTTTATGACATCTTCAATAAATTGGAATGATTTTTGTGCGCGTAAAAGGAGATCATCAATTTCAGGAGTGACTGTTTCATTATTCATCTCCATTTTATGAAACCATTCAAACTCAGTAAGACGTGATATGAGACTTGGTGATTCTGTTCTTGGAAGTATGACACTTCCCATTAAAAGATCTGCGACAGCCACAATTTAGACGCCAGTTATTACATTATAATATCTTTCCGTGTTTTTAATTTATTTTTTATTTTTTTAGAATTAGTCATATTTTTCCCAAACATTAAAATCTACATTCTATTGGCTTCAACATATCTTGGGATCAAAATCAACAATGGAGCAAACTATTGACAAAATTCTCAACAAATCTGAGAAACAGGTACTATCTGATCTCAAAGATGCCGGATTAAACTTTAAACAAAATCTTGATGATTCTATCGTTACATTAGAATCTGAATATGATAAAATTCTCTCAGATGGTAAAAAAGAGGCAGATAAAATTGAAAAACAAATCATTGGTGGCTCTGATATTGAAGCCAGAAATAAACAACTTTTAGCATTAGAAGCATCAGTTAATCGGGTGTTCACAACAGCATTAGAACAAATTACAAATTCGGATCGCAATAATGATTACTCAAATCTCATTAATTCTCTTTTGCAAGAATCAACTAAAATTTTGGGAACTACTAAAGTTAAAGTATATACAAATGCTAAAGACAAAGATGTAGTTCAATCATCTCTATCAAATTTTCCTGGATCTGAATTATCTTCTGAAATTATTGATTGTATTGGCGGTGTTAAAATTGAATCAAAGGAGGGAGCTATGAAATTCGATAATACCATTGATGCCAAAATTGAGCGTTTAAAGCCTTTAATTAGGAAAGAAATTGCATCAAAATTCGGAGTAAAAGAATAAGATGACAGCACAAGGCAGAATTGTATGGGTAAGCGGTCCAGCAGTTCGAGCAGACGGTATGTCTGATGCTAAAATGTACGAAACCGTCTCAGTTGGAAATTCAAAATTAGTAGGTGAAGTTATTCGACTAACTGGAGATGTTGCATTTATTCAAGTTTATGAGTCTACAAGTGGATTAAAACCAGGTGAACCTGTAGTTGGAACTGGAAACCCACTCAGTGTATTATTAGGTCCAGGAATTATTGGACAACTTTATGACGGAATTCAAAGACCACTAAAAGAATTATCAAAAGCATCTGGTTCCTTTATCGGTAGAGGTATTACAACTACTCCAGTTGACATGGTTAAGAAATACCACTTTGTCCCAACTGCAAGTAATGGTGATGAAGTTTTACCAGGTAATGTAATTGGAACTGTACAAGAAACAGATCTTATTGAACACTCTATCATGGTTCCACCAAATCATCCAGGTGGAAAAATTTCAAATCTTGTTTCAGAAGGAGATTATAATTTAGAAACTGAATTAGCAACAGTTGAGAAAGACGGACAAAACGTTCCACTCAAAATGTATCATAGATGGCCTGTAAGAAAACCACGTCCATATCTTAAGAGATATGATGCAACAGTTCCATTACTTACTGGACAACGTGTAATTGATACATTCTTCCCAATTGCTAAAGGTGGAACTGGTTCAATTCCTGGAGCATTTGGAACAGGAAAAACTGTTACATTGCACCAAATTGCAAAATGGGCTGATTCACAAGTTGTTGTTTACATTGGTTGTGGTGAAAGAGGAAATGAAATGACTGAGGTATTAGTTGAATTTCCACATCTTAAAGATCC
>CAJQRM010000044.1 GCA_905612275.1 uncultured Candidatus Nitrosopumilus sp. | reverse complement strand
AGTATGTAATGCAAAACAAGATTGGACAATGGAAGGTTTTATTGATACAGCAGTAGAAAAAATTTCTAAAATTGAAGGAAATGTATTATGTGGTGTTAGTGGAGGAATAGATTCTACAGTAGTAGCATTACTTATCGATAAGGCAATTGGAAATAGACTGAAATGCATCTTTGTAGATAATGGTTTGCTACGATTAAACGAAGAAAAAGAAGTAGAAGAAATGTTTAAAGAAAATTTCAAAGTTAATTTTACAGCAGTTAATGCAGGACAGCAATTTCTTGAAAAATTAAAGGGTATAGAAGATCCAGAAGCAAAAAGAAAAATTGTTGGTGAGGAATTTATTCATGTTTTTACTAATTTTGCTGAAAAAGAGGGTCCTTTCAAATGGTTAGCTCAAGGAACTTTATATCCAGATGTAATTGAAAGTGGGGTTTCAAAAGGTCCAGCAGCTGTAATAAAATCTCACCATAACGTTGGAGGATTACCAGATTGGTTAAATTTGGAAATTTTAGAACCGTTAAGAGAATTATACAAAGACGAAGTTAGAGAAATTGCTAAAATTTTGGGCGTTCCTGAAAAACTTTTCATGAGACATCCATTTCCAGGTCCAGGATTATCAGTTAGGATAATTGGAGAAGTGACTCCAGCAAAATTAGAAATTTCAAAAGTAGCAAGTAAAATTGTTGAAGAAGAGTTAATGGAATCTGGATTTTATGCCAAGGTCTGGCAAGCTTATGCAGCAGTAGGTGATGATAAAGCAGTTGGAGTCGTAGGAGATGAGAGAAGATATGGAAACATAGTTATGATTAGAGTTGTAGATTCTATTGACGCAATGACTGCTGATTGGACGAGACTGCCACATGGAGTACTAGAGAAAATGAGTAATAGAATTACTAATGAAATTGAGGATGTAACTTGGGTAACATATACAATTTCAAGTAAGCCACCAGCAACAATTGAGCCACAATAGTGAAAAATTATGAGTTATGAAAAAATCTGTGATGAAATATTAGCATTTAATGTAAAAATCAGATATGCAGCTGTTTATGATTATGGTGAGCTGCACGATAAAATTAGACCAGGTGTTACATCTCACTTAACTAGAGAAGAAACGGAAACATCATTATCACAAGCAATTTACCGATGGTCAACAAGGAAAAAAACTGCAGATAAAATTGGTGTACCAGTTTTTGCATTAGCAAAATATGAAAAAATCTATAGAATAACAGTACCTATTGGAGGTGCAGGGTTAATTTTGATAACTACAGAATTAGATGTAAATGTAAATGAGATTGTAGATAAAACTCTTGAAATTAGAGATACATATGTAAAAAATTTGTCATAAATTTGACTTTTCATGTTTTTGATACTTATGTAAAAGCAAATGATGGTCATACAATACATTTTGATGTAATTACTGACAAAAATGATTCTACAACTGCAATTTCTTTTGCAAAAGAATGGTTAAAATCAATTGGAGAAGATAATGCAGTAGTAACTACAGAAGAATGTAAATTTTGTCATTCAGAATCTGTTCCAGAAGATACTGAAATTGAAATAATGACAAACGGATATTTTATTGCAAAAATGGAAGGATGTCCAAAAAATTAATCTAAAAGTGCGGCTCCAAATACTCCTGAAGAATCACCAAGTTTGTTTTTCAATATAGGGGTTTCAACAATATCGGAAAATACTTTTGAGTAAATTGATTTTGTACCTTCAGTGTATAAAAAATCAATATTAGATAAACCACCTCCAAGAATTATGGCATCAGGATCTAAAATATCAATTACATTTGCAAGACCATAACCAAAATTTTCTAAAAATTCATCTTTCCATTGTTTACCAATAGCATAATCAAAATTATTGATAATTTCAGGCATAGATTGAGTTAATCCAGTTATTTTATTCCAGCGTTTTTCCAAAGAGGGTCCACTGATGTATGTCTCCACACAACCAGATTTACCACAATAGCAGGAATTACCATTTTGATGTAAAGTATGATGCCCCCATTCACCAGCAATATTGGTTCTACCACAATGAAGAATATTATTAATTACAATTCCTCCACCTACACCAGTACCTAGAATAACACCAAAAACTAAACCAAATCCAATCCCAGCACCCATTTTAGATTCAGATAAAGTGAAACAATTAGCATCATTTTCAATAGAAATAGTTTTTTGGAGTTTATGTTCTAAATCTTTTTTTAAAGATTTACCGATTAAACATTGAGTATTACTATTTTTGATTAATCCAGTTTGTTTTGAAATTGACCCAGGACAGCAAATTCCTAAAGAAAAATCAGAAATATTTTGAGAGACATCTGAAACTAGGGTTTCAATTGTATGGATAATTTCATTGTAATTATTTTGAGGAGTAAGTACTCTTTTTCTTTCTAAAACATTTAGATTTTCATCAAGAACAATAATTTCTGTTTTAGTACCACCTAAATCTACACCAATTTTGTACAACAATAATTTATGAAAAGTAGTATGATTAAGTTTTAACTAAATTTATCCCATTGGAGGCATACCGCCGCCACCTGGACCACCAGATATAGCAATAACATCATCTATTCTAAGAATCATGCATGCTGCTTCGGTGGCCGATTTTATAATTTGTTCTTTAACTACAATTGGCTCTAAAACATTAATTGCCATCATATCAGCAATTTTTGTATTTTTTGCATCAATTCCAGTCCATTTCTGACCTTGATTTTGTTTTGATCTTAAAGTAGCCATTGTATCAATTGGATCCATACCTGCATTTTCAGCAATAGTTAATGGAATTACCTCTAATGCTTCAGCATATTTTTTAATTGCAAGTTGTTCTCTTCCACTAAAATTATCAGCCCATTCTTTAAGTTGAGATGCTGCAAATGATTCAGGAGCACCTCCACCTGCAACAATTTCAGGTTTTTCAATTACATCTTTTACTACCATTAATGCATCATGAATAGAACGATCAACTTCATCAATTACTCTTTGAGTTCCTCCACGAATTAACATTGTAACAGATTGTGGATGTTTACAACCTTCAATGAATACCCATTTATCAGATTCTACTTTCTTTTGATGAGCTAAATCAGCATGACCAAGATCATTTTCAGATAAATCATCCAAATTACTAATTACACGACCATCTGTAGCTTTAGAAAGTTTAATCATATCACTTTCTTTGACACGACGAATTGCCATGATACCATGTTTAGAAAGATAATGTTGTGCAATATCATCAATTCCTTTTTGACAAATTAAAACATTAGCACCGACATCATGTAATTTATCAACCATTGTTTTTAGCATTCTATTTTCTTCTTCTAAGAACATCTGCATTTGAGTTGGATCGGTAATTCTAATTTCTGCACTCATTTCAGTTTTTTCAATTTCTAATGCGGAATTAATTAATGCAATTTTTGCAGATTCTATTCTAGTAGGCATTCCACTATGAACAATTTCTTTATCTAAAACAATACCTTTTACAATTTGTGTATCGTCAATTGAACCACCTGGTTTCTTTTCAACTTTAATATTTTCAAGATCAACGAAATATTTATCACCTTTTTTTGTTGTAATACTAAGAATTGCATCAACAACAATTTTTGATAAAATACTACTATCTTCAGAAATTAATTTCGATTGCATACTTGTTGAAGCAATTTTAATAAGTGATGCTTTATCGTCAGGTTGAATTTTTTTGGATAATTGAGAGTAGATTTCAAGAGTTTTTTCAGCTGCTGCTTGATAACCTTCAATAATAGTTGAAGAATGAACATCTTTTTTCAAGAGATCTTCTGCTCTAGCTAATAATGCACCTCCGAAAACAACAGAAGAAGTTGTTCCATCACCTACTTCACTATCTACAGTTTTAGCAATTTCAACAATCATTTTTGCTGCGGGGTGTTGAACATCGATTTCTTTAAGAATAGTAGCACCATCATTTGTAATTGTAACGTCACCTAAGGAATCAACTAACATTTTATCTAAACCACGAGGTCCAAGACTACTTTTAACTAATTCTGCAACTAATTTTGCTGCAGCAATGTTGTTTTGTTGAGCATCTTTACCTTTTTGTTGTAATGCACTTTCTTTAAGAACTAATACAGGTCCATTTGGTCCTTGTTGAATTGATGCCATTTAGATTCATTTTCAATCCTTAAAATCCCCCTTTTTAACATTGCCTAATTGATTGGTGAAATGTAAGATCGTTTTTTGACATCAATAATTCCACCTGCAAGAATCCTTACAGAAGGTAGTGCTAGAAAAGGTAAGAATAGAGGTATTAAGTGAGGTTTACTGAATTTACATCCTAAATCTACAATAGAATTATTGATCTGTTCAAAATTAGATGAAACAGTCTCAAAAGAATCAGTTGAAACAATCCCCCCAAATTGTAAAGGTAATGAGGCAAGAATTTTTCCAGATTTAACTACAACTAAACCACCTTGATTTTTAATTAAATGATTTGATGCTATTGCCATATCAGAATCATTTGAACCAAGTATAATCAAATTATTTTCATGAAAACTCCAAGTTGAAGCAAATGCACCAATATCAGCACCAAAATTTTCAAGAAATCCAATAGAATGTTTACCTGTTCCATGAATTCTGTCAAATGCTGCAATTTTCCAAATATCAGAATCTAAAGATGCAGAAACATGACCATCCTTAGAATTAAGTTCGGATGTTCCTAATTTAGTAATTATTTCATTTTGCATAAAAATAGTATTTGCTACTACATGATCTTTTTTGGATTTAATTAGAAAATCATTTTTAGAGAATTTTTTTAATTTAACAGTTTTTTTAATCCATGGAGAAATAATATTTTTTCTAATGCGAGCTACAAAAGAACCATTAGAAACTACAAGTTTTCCGCCAACAAAAACATGTTTTGGTTTAAATGATTTTAAATCATCAAAGACTAAGATATCAGCTAATTTCCCAGGGGCAATACCACCAAGATCTTTTCCCATATTATAATAATCAAAATTATTTTTTGATGCCATTGTAATTGCATCTATTGGTTCTAAACCAAGTTTAATGGATTCACGAATACAGTGATCAATATGACCAAATTTAGAAATATCTAATGGGTCAAGACCATCAGAACAAAACATTAATCGATTTAGATATGTTCCATGCGACAATACACGTGGAATAATTTCTTTCAAATCACGACGTATAGAGCCTTCTCTAATCATTATCCACATTCCTAGGCGTAATCTTTCTAATACTTGATCAAAATTAATTGGTTCATGACAAGAGAGTATGCCAGAGGAAACATATGCATTAAGTTTTTTTTCACTTGCACCTGCAGTGTGTCCATTGATTATACAATCACATTCTAACATAGTTGAAAGGGACTTCATTGTTTTAGGATCACGTAAAATTACTTTAGTCCATGAAAAAACTTCTCCCATTCCAATTACATGGGGATGTTTTATTGCGATTTTTTCTTGAGAAAGACTCAATGATTTACTACTACTAAATTTTGTGTCGACAGGGAGTCCTCCAGGAACTACTTGAAATATTCTAATTGGTAAATTTTCACCTAGTTTAAGAAATTCCTGAAAACCCTTGTAACCTGCTACACTAACAATATCAATTGGATCTGAAAAAAGAGAAGTTACACCACAAAGAAGAGATTGTTTTGCAAATTCAGATGGCAATACAAATTGATCAATGTGTAAATGAGGATCTGCAAATCCGGGACTGACAAATTTATTATGAATATCAATGACTTTTGTTTTTGGTCCTATCGTATGTGTTGCATCAGGACCAACATAGGCAATACGATCATTAATTATTGCGATCTGAGTTTTTGGAATAATTTCTCTAGTGTAAACTGAAAGTAAGTTACAATTTGTTAATACTAGATCAGATTTTTTCTCACCAAGTGCAACAGAATTTAGAGAATTAATTGAATCTGCTAGGCTTGAACTCATAAGAATAAATGAAATTTATGACTATTATAGCTTCAATACTTAAATTACGGTTGAAGAGGTTTTGTTGATATGAACATTCCAAAGGTGATCAGAAAGTATTGTGCAAAATGTAATACGCATACTGAACAAAAGGTCTCCATTTACAAAGCTGGAAAAAGACGTGGTTCTGCAGCAGGTGAACGTCGTCACGCTGAACGTAAAAGAGGTTATGGTGGACAAAAATTCCCAAAACTTGCAAAACCAGCCAAAGTTACAAAGAAAGTTACTCCACTTATGACATGTACTGTATGTAAAAAGAAATACAATAAAAAAGGTGTTAGAATTAAGAAATTTGAGTTGGTAGCAGCATGAAGAAAAGTCACATCGAAATTCCAAAACCATCAAGTAAGTTTCAAAAGGTTAATTGTGAAGAGTGTGGTGAATTACAAATAGTATATTCTCATGCATCTACAGTTATTGCATGTAATTCTTGTGGTAATACAATTTCAGAACCAACAGGTTCCAAAGCCAAAATAAATGGTAAAATTTCAGGTAGTGCCGAGTAATTCATAATCTCGCTGTGTGTTTAAATTAAATGCAATACGTTTATCATCAATTATAATATAATTTTCATCTATATCTTCAGATGAATTAATTTTACTTGTATTAATTAAAGAAATTCCAGTATAATTACAATTTTGATTACTGTAATGTATAGAATAATCAGACTCTAATCCAAGTGTTGCTAAAAATTTGTTAGTAACGAGTATACTTGTCCAAATTTGTTTAGGATCATAATGATTAACAATTTGTCGTATTATTTCTTTATCCAATAATGGTAAATCACCTGAAGTAACTAAAACAGAATCATTTGTAGATTGAAGTACTAAAGTTAAATCTTCAACATATCCAATTCCATCAGTATCAAAAATTTCAATATTATTTTCTTGTAATAATATTTTTGTATTTGGAGAATTAGAACTAGTTAGGGCTAAAATTTTTGAAAAGCAATTTGAATCTTTTAAAGAATCAACTACATGAAGGATGATTGGTTTTTTATATTTGAGCAATAATTTTTCATGATCTAAATTCATACGTGCACCTTTACCACCTGCCATTACCAAACCAATCATATTGATACAAACACCATCAATGATGCTAAACGAGTTAATTCGTTAGTTGAACCAAGAACATCACCAGTAATTCCACCAAAACTACGATTAGATATAAACAAAATAAACAATGTTACAGTTACAGTCACACCAAGCATTACAAGTCCAGTAGTTTCACCAAGTAAAGCAATAGGAATAATCATGATTACAAATGCTGCCATCAATTTTTTCTTATCTTTCATAGTTTTGATAAAAGGAGAGTTTGAGCCTATTGATGCTGAATTTCCTAAACTTGCTAATAGAACCATTGAAAATTTTGCTAAAATTTCACTAATTAAAATTGCCTTAAACAAATCAAAGCCAGTTGTAAGAGAAATTGTAACAACTAATCCAATAAGATACAGCACAATAGCAACTATTCCTGCAGAACCTGTAGAAAGATCTTTCATTGCATTAAGTTTTTTCTCCTTACTACCTTTTACCATAAGACCATCAGCAAAATCTGCTAAACCATCTGCATGATGAATTCCAGTTATAATTACAATTGATGTAACTACAAGGAAACTAACTATAATTGGATCCAAAAGAAAAGATAAACCAAAACCAAAACCACCAACTAAAATTCCAATTATAATTCCAACAATAGGAAAAAGATACATGTATTTTGCAGTATCATCTAATGTAGAATTTGATGATGGTAAAATTGTTAAAAAAGAAAAAATGGATCCAATTTCTTTAAACATAAAGCCACCATCCAATAAAAGATAAAATAAAAATTATTGGAATTATTATAATTCCAAAGAAAAGAATTGATGTTAATTTCATAATCTTAATTGCAGAAATGACATGTTGTTTTGTAAGAACAATTTCACCATCACCTAATTTATAATGATTTATTTTTTCAAATTTAGTTTCTAAAGCCCCAGCTAATGCTGCCATAGGATATCCAGCATTAGGACTTTCAGTTGTTTTGCCATCTCTAATCATTATTTTGTAAGAATTTCTCCAATTATTTTGTAAAATAGCTGCTGAAATAATCATTATTAATCCTGTTAATCTAGATGGAATATAATTTAAGATTGTATCACAAGTAGCAGTAAACCATCCTAAATTTTTAAAAATATCATTTTTGTACCCAATCATTGAATCTGCTGTATTGATAACTCGATACACAAACGCTCCCCATAAACCAAAAAAAGCATAATAAAACATTGGTCCAGTTATACCATCAACAGTATTCTCACTAATACTTTCCAATACGCCTGAAAGTACATGATTTTTATCCAAATTTGTGGTATTTCGCTTTACAATCATAGATAAATAATTTCTTGCCATATCAAGATTATTACTCTCCAGAGATTCCAATACGCTAATTGCATGTTTTTCCATTCCACGAATAGCAATAGTTGTTTTAAGCAATAATGCCCCAATAAGTATAGAAGCAATTAGTGAAACGTAATCAATAGAAATTAAAGATATTGCAAAATTAAGACTTGATAATAATAAAATAACAATACTAGAAATAATTATTATAATTAAAATACCACCAATTTTTTCAATTGTAGGATTTGGGTGTTTCACAACAGGAGTAAATTTTGCAATCAATGTTCCTATCCAAGCTGTTGGGTGATAACGATTTTTTGGATCTCCAAATATTAAATCAATTAAAATTGCAAAACCAATAATAGATATAGATTCAAGAATCATTGTAACATTTTCTCAATTGAATTAATATCAATATTTGATTTAACAATTTTTGATAATTTATTTAATTCATCATCAATTTTTGAAATATTTTTTTTATTCCAAGTAATATGTTTAGGTTTTACATTAAGAGAATCCTCCTCAGGTAAATTTAAGGATATTAATGGAATAGTTCCAAAAGTAGGAATTTTTGTAATATTTTTTAATTTTTGAAATCCAGGTTTTAATACATCAATATCACCACGAAATTTATTAAAAATAAATCCCTTGACAAGTTTTTGATATTTTTTATCAATTAAATTCATGGTTCCAACTAAACTTGCAAAAGATCCTCCTTTATCAATATCAGTTACCAATAATACATCTGCATTTGCTTTTTTAGCAATTTTCATATTTGCAATATCATATTTCTGTAAATTAATTTCTGCAGGAGATCCCGCTCCTTCCATAATTACCAAATCAAAATTTTTCTGTAAAGTCTTCAGTGATTTTGTAGCTATTTTCATACCTTCAATATTAACAAATTTTTTATAATATTCTTGAGCATGCATTTTTTTGAAACGCTTGCCGTTCAAATATACAATACTAGAATAATTTCCAACTGGTTTTAATAAAATAGGATTCAAATCAGGCGTGATATTACAACGTGCACCAAAAGCTTGAATTGCTTGAGCACGAGAAATTTCAAAATCAGGCGTGATATAAGCAAAATTAGACATATTTTGAGATTTAAACGGAGCAACACTGTAGCCCTTGTCTGAAAAAATTCTACATAAGGCTGCAACCAAGGTTGTTTTACCAGCACCAGAGGAAGTTCCTTGAATCATTAATGATTTCATTTTATTTTCTCCAATGCTTTTACTAATTTTACATTATCTTTGTGAGATTTTACTGCAATTCTAATGTAATAATTATCTAAACCTCTAAAATTTTTACAATCACGAATTAAAATTTTATTTTTTAATAATTTTGTTTGTAATTTTGTAGAATCATATTTTGTTTTAATTAAAATAAAATTAGTA
>CAJQRM010000043.1 GCA_905612275.1 uncultured Candidatus Nitrosopumilus sp. | reverse complement strand
ATTGAACGTAAGTTTTCAGCGTTATCTGATGATAATTTTAAAACTATATCATATACTCCGTATACCCCTCTAACTTCAAATTTTACATTTTCATTTGAAAGAATTTCCTTTATTTCTGCAATTATTCCTACATCTGATCCTAAATCTGAATTTAATAAGACGAAAGCAGTAGGCACAAACAAATTTTTATCAAAACAGTATTTAACTTTTAATAACTTAGAATTTAGATTTTTTGTTTTTAATATTATTTCGCAATGCTAAAAATATAGTAAATATAATTATCTGCTAATGAGTAAACCTGGTAATATTTGGAGAAAAGTTCATGGTAAAATTACTAAAAAACCTACTAATTTTTCTTGGTTAATTGAGGAAAAATTAGCTGGTTCTGGAATTCCTACATCTTTAGATGAATTTGATTGGCTTCTAAATCAGGGAGTAAAATCAATTGTAACCATGACTGAAAATTCTTTACCTGATGAATGGACTCAAAAAATTGATTATCTCCATGTACCAACAGCCGATTTTCATGCTCCAGATATGGAAGGAATAGATTCTGCAGTAGAATTTATTCAAAACCAAATTCAAAATGATCAATCAGTTATGGTTCATTGTGCTGCTGGATTAGGAAGAGCAGGAACAATTCTTGCATGTTATTTTATAAAATATGAAAAACTTTCAGCTATTCAAGCAATTAAAAAAATTCGGGATGAGAGACCCGGTTCTATTCAATCTGATGTGCAGGAATTAGCAATTAGTTATTATGAAAAATATGTAAGAAATTAGTTTAAACGAATTCTGAAACTAATTTTCCATCAACATTTTTAATTTTCAATGTTATGTTTTCTTGAAAATGTAATGTCATTCCACCTTCAGTATCTGGATCTTCAACCTTTACCAATTCCAACATTTTGATTTTATCAAATTTTCCCATTCAAAATCACCTATTCTGGAATTGATATGGTCTCAATTTTTCCGTCAACTGGTTTGATAAACATAAACCTGTTATCTTTAAAGATAAATGTAATTCCATTTTCTTTATCAGGTTCTTCGACTTCAAGAATTGGTTGTCCTAATAGACCGTCATATTTTGCCATTACTAATCCAAGAAAAAAGTTCCTTATATCCCTAATTGATCGTAACTTCTATTTCATTAGAATTGTTTTTGATATTTCCTTGTTCAGTATAATCATGTTTTTGCCATGATGAAAATACTTCTGCTCCAATCTTGTGTTTACCTTTTCCTAAATCAGATGCTTTGAATACAAATTTTTCATTAAAGTCCATGAATTCTTCTCTAACTTCTTCTTCAGAAAGTCTGATAAATGGTTCAAAGTTTTTTGCTATTTGAACCCAAATTCTTCTATCTTTCATTGGATTCACTAATTTTGGATTTCTTGTCCAAAAAATTGCAGCTTTTCGATATGAATCGATAGTTCTACCTAATTCCTTCTTTCTGAATCCCCCAGATATCAATTTTACACCATATTTGAGTTTCATTGAAACATCATTGTTATTGTAGGCTTTAGTCCAATTTGCTTCATTGAATGCATTTCTAAGACCTCCTTCAATTGAAAATTGGACATTTATCTCAATATTTTCATCCGGTGAGTACTCCTCCTTGGATTTTACTAGTGTTATTTCTGAAATTTTGCTTTCTGTCATTGCTCTGTTCATATGATTTATATCCGCAATAAGTGCTTTTTCTGATTACATGAATGCACAAGTGATCAGTTCAGAAGCCAAAGAAATCAGTATTTCTATCACAGAAACTGATATTGGAATATTATACATTATTCAACATGAACTTCTAAAGGCCTCAAATGTTAATTTTGCAGGCGTAATTGTTAAACATCCATTAACTAATGAATGTTGGATGAGAATCAATTCTAGTGTAAAACCATTAGGTGAAATTAAAAAATCTACGGAATCTGCAATAAAAATGGTAGAAGAGTTTAAAGAATTATTTATTTCAAAATTAAGGTAAATTAGTTTGAAATTTTGCCCCAAATGTGAGGTTAAACTAAAAAAAGGTAATTCTGGACTTGAATGTTCAAAATGTGGTTATACTGAAGGAGAAAAAGTAACAAAAAAGAAAAAAATTATTGCTGAAGAAGAACCAGATTTTTCACTTCTTGCTTTTGAAGGAAATGAGGGAGAAGAATCTCACCCAACAATAAAAATTGATTGTGAAAAATGTGGTCATGATGAAGCAGTTGGTTGGATGTTTCAAACTAGAAGTGCAGATGAACCAACAACTAGATTTTATCGTTGTCAAAAGTGTAAATACACTTGGCGTGATTACACATAAGGTTTAACTGGAACATATAGTCAAGAAAATTAAATTGAGTTTTAATGCAAAAACAAGTGGTTCCGATGATCTCAAAGCTATCATCTCTGCAATATCTACATTAGTTGAAGAAGCAACCTTTGTTGCAACAGCTGAAGGAATCACTTTTCGAGGAATGGATCCATCTCATGTTGCTCTTATTGATATATCTTGGCCAAATTCAGCATTTGAAAAATATGAATGTGATAGTGATATTAAATTTGGAGTTCGAATAGATGAATTTTCAAAACTTATCAAACGAGCAGATAAAAAAGATAGTATTGAAATCAGTATTTCTGAAGAAAATATGTTACTTGTAACAGTTGGAAAAAATAAAAAATACAAAATACGTTTAATTGAAAGTTCTGCAACTGATACCCCATTACCAAAAATTCCATATGATTCAAAAATTATTTTAACTTCTTCAAAATTTGATAAGATTCTTGGTGATGTTCAGGTTGTATCTGACTATCTGACTATTAGCACATCTGATTCTAAGGGTGATTTTTCAGGAAAAGGTGATTCTGGTGAAGTAATTATTGAACTGGATAAAGATGCTGAAGATATTGAAGAAATTTCTTCAAAAGCTGACAGTGTTGGTACATACAGCCTGGAATATCTTAACCCTGTAGTAAAAGCAGTAGGTAGTAATGCTGGATTTATCACATGTGAATTTTCAAGCGCAAAACCCCTTAGAATTGAATTTAAGGTTGCAAATATTGGTAGAATCCACTTTTATCTTGCTCCACGCGTAGAAAGTTAAAGCATTTAAAGATTGAATAATTCAGATACATTGAATTGAAACTTGTTTTAAAATATGGGGGAACCTCAATCTCTAATGCAAAGGACATTCAAGTAGTAGCTAAACATGTTAATGAATTATCTAAAAAACATCAAATTGTATTAGTTTGCTCTGCAACAAATGGAACTACTGATGATTTAATTGAAAT
>CAJQRM010000042.1 GCA_905612275.1 uncultured Candidatus Nitrosopumilus sp. | reverse complement strand
TTAACTTTAGAAATTGATTCAGATGGATTTGTTTTTATTTTACCACCTAAATTTGACGCAAACAATAATGGAGTAATTGGATATGGCCGTTTCGCTTGATAGAAGAACGGGTATAGTAGCCCTACTGTATTGGATTTGGGATGGAATAGATAGAACTATTTTTACTGCAATAAAATTTTCTTTCCCTTCAAGATTTGTAAGTCCGTTTGGATTTTTAGGAATGTTAACATTTTCTACTTTTATTATTCTTGGAGTTTCAGGAGCTCTGCTGATGTTTTACTACCAACCTATTTTGGATAGAGCATGGGATAGTGTTCAATTCATTAACGATGATGTACCATTTGGTTTTCATATAAGAAACATTCACTATCACGGTTCTAATGCAATGGTTTTACTTGCAGTTCTTCACATGTATTACCAATACTTTAGTGGAAGATATAAAATTAGAAATGAAATTTTATGGATGACTGGTGTTATTCTTGGTGTTGTTACAATCCTTGAAGCCTTTACTGGTTATGATGTAATATTTAGTGAAAGAGCAGAACTTGCGATTAGTATTGCAGCATCACTGACAACCTCAATTCCTGTTGTAGGACCAACAATTAGAGATGCGGCGTTAGGTAGTGGATTTTCTGATTTTGTCTTGAGATTTTATGCACAACATGTGTTCTTGTTACCTATTGTAATGCTTGGATTAATGGCAGTACACTTCCCAAGATTCCTAGTATTTGATGTCCCAATGGTTATGGCAATTGGTGGTGCGATTTTAATCACTGGTGGTGTTTTCCCAATTGATATGGGATTCAAGTTTGAACCCACAGTGCCGCCTGGTGTAACAGTCCCAGAATGGTACCTTACTGGAATTTACGCGTTTATGAGAACACAGTATGATAAGTTTGTTACAGGCTTATTATGGCCATTAGTGTTTATCATATCTCTTGTATTGATACCCTTCCTTGATAGATACAAGAAATTTTCATGGAGAGATAGACCAATGGTTACTGCATTTGGTATTACTAGCCTTGCGCAAATTATGGTTACGACTTATTGGGGATTCTATATTTCTCCTGATGTATCCATTCCATTAGTAGAACGTTTGGTTATTGATCCATTGTTCTTCTATGGAACTATGATTCTATTGGTTCCATTAGGATTTGGATTTACATATATGATGATTAAACTTGCCAATGAAGCTGAGAGAAAATCAAAACTTGCAAAAAATACTGGTCCACAAAAAGTAGCAACTATCAATCTTTCTGATAAATGGATTAATTGGTTACTTGTTGCACTCTTAGCATTCCAAGTATTCCTCAATATTGCAGCATACAATGCAGCTTTAACTGGAATGAAGAATATTTCATTATTCCTAATTGGAATTATCTTGTTGGTATTTGCAGCATTTTTCCATATCTACAGATATGCATTAAGTCAACAAAAGAGTGCTCCACCACCCGCACCTGTAAGAATTGTAGAAGATTTCCCAGAATTGTCTGAATCCGAAGTAACTCCAGAAATTACTGCAGATTCAACTAGTGAAGCATCTAAACTTCCAGATGATGGTACTGAAGAAAAACCTAAAGAATTAGCACCTACAGTTCCAACGCCAACAACTAAAGCTGATTTGGATATTGGAAATAATAATTCTAATTTAGGTTCTCAAGATCTTACAAAACCTTGATACAAAAAATTCTAAACAAGCTTTATAAGAACTTGGAAGATTTACAAAAATTATGAGTACTACTACATCAAGTCATGCATATGGAATTGGTGTAATTGCATTAATTATTGGCATGGGAGCTTCAATTCTATTTTATACTTCATTTTATCTTCCTGAATCTTTGGAAAAACCATCTGTCGACATACATATTTTGGAACCCACTGAAAATTTTTTAATTAGTATTGCTGAAGGTGCAGCAACTGAAGGAAATCCTAGTTATGTTCCAAACAATCCAAAGATAACTCTAACAATAGATAATCATGTTATTTGGATGAATGATGATATGACGCCACATACAGTAACTGCAGATCATAGACA
>CAJQRM010000041.1 GCA_905612275.1 uncultured Candidatus Nitrosopumilus sp. | reverse complement strand
ATCAATAAAAGCAGATTCAGGAAAAATTATTTTTGAAGATCAAGAAATAGATAATCAAAAGAAAAATTTAGAAAAAATAAGAATGAATTGTCAAATGATTCATCAAGATCCTTATGATTCAATCAATCCAAGAATGAGAATAAAGGACATCGTGTTAGAACCGCTTGAAATCCATAACATAGGAAATAAAGAAGAAAGAAACAGAAGAGTAATAGAAGTTTTGCAAGAAGTCAAGCTAGAACCAGCTGAAGAAATTATTAAAAAATACCCACATATGTTATCAGGAGGGCAAAGACAAAGAGTCGTATTAGCCAGAGCATTGGCATTAAAACCAAAAATAATCTTAGCAGATGAGCCAGTTTCAATGTTAGATGTGTCAATTAGAGCCGAAATGCTAGAATTAATGAGAGAATTACAAAAAAAATACAACATTTCATTTCTGTACATTACTCATGATTTAGCAACAGCCAAATATTTTGGTCAGAGAATTGGAATTTTGTATTTGGGAAAGATTGTAGAGATAGGTCAAATTGATGAAGTACTAGATACCCCAAAACACCCATACACACAAGCACTAATAGATGCAATTTCAGAACCAGATCCTGAAAATCTAAACAAAGAAAGAGTGATTAGAATTAAAGAAACATCAATAATAGAAAATTTAGAGGGATGTAAGTTTAGAAATAGATGTCCATATGCAATTGAAAAATGTAGTGTAGAGCCAAAATTAGAAAAAAGAGCAAATGAACATTATGCGGCTTGTTATATTGAACTAGACTAAGTAGTTTTTACAGAAGGCATTCGTTTGTCCTTATAGGTGACAACATGAGAAACACCATTTTTTGGAAAAACACCATAGATCAATTTAGCTTTTTGAATTACAGAATCCTTCAATGAAACCATAATGAATTGACTTTCCTTAGATCTTTCTTCCAAAATAGTTGAAAGTCTTTCAGCATTGGGAGCATCAAGATGTGCATCAACTTCATCAAACAAATAGAATGGAGAAGGTTTGAGTTTTTGTAATGCAAGTACAAATACAATTGCAGCAAGTGTTTTTTCACCACCACTAATTGAGGTAGATTCTCTTTTAGGTTTATTTGGAAATTGAATCAAATATGAAATTCCAGAATTAAAAATATCATCTTCATTTTGTAATTCTAACCAAGCATGACCGCCAGTCATTTTATTAAAAATTAATCTAATTTCTTTATCGACTTTATCAAATGCATCCAAAAATGTTTGACGTTTATCTTTTTCAATATCTTCAATAAATTTAACAATAGAAGTTCGTTCTTCCTCCAAAGAATTCTTTCTTGCAGACATGGATCTATATCCATATGAAACTTCAAGATATGTTTCAGGAGCTTTTGCATTTAATGCACTAAGTGAGGATAACTCGGAGTTTAGCCCTTGAACAATAGTCTCAACATCAAATGTTTCCATGTCTTTATCAAATCCAAACGCAGAAAGAATTTGCTGGAGTTTAACTTCATTTTCAACTAAATCATGTAAATCACGAGTTAATGAGTCAGATTTACGTCCCAAATTATTAATTTTTCCAGTATTATCTCGATCTTTTTCAGTCAGAATTTTGAGTTTGTCATCTATTTCTTGTACTTCTCCAATTGAAGACCCAGAAGTTGAAATTAAATCTTGTTCTCTTTCTCTTAATTTTTCTAAAATTTCTCTTTTAGGATCTTTTTGTTTTTCTAATTCTTGAATTTTTATTTCAATTTGTTCAGATTCAGAATGTAACGAAGTTTCTTCATCATTTAGTCTACTTGCTTGAGATTTTTCACTATTGTCTTGAGTTTGCATAGTAGTTAATTGTGAGGATTTATCACGGTATTCATTCATAATTGTAGTATACAATTTTTCAATATTAGATTTTTTAATATTAATTTTTGATAACTCACTTGCAATTCTAGTTTGCTCTCCACTAGCATAATTTTGTTCAACAATAGAAATACGATCAAGTAATGATTCAACATGAGATTCATTAGTAGATACTTCAGATTGAACAATATTATTCCTCGAAGTTAAATTAGAAATTCTTTTTATTAATTGTTCTTTCATATTTTTAGCAGAAAGAATTCTAGATTTAAGATTAGAATGATTTTCAGTGGCAGATGTTAAAGCATTTTCAGAAATAGAAAGTCTTTCAGAATATGATTGAATAGAATCATCTAATTTTTTTAACAAATGTTTTTTCTTTAACATGTATTTTTTAATCAAACTAATAGATTGAATTAATCCATCAATATCAGTACTCATTGAGATTAGTTTTGTAAGTTTAGAAATTTTTGAATTAATGTCAATTACAACAGTACCACCTTTAGCTTCAAAATATTCACCATCAAGAGTCACAGATTTGTAACCTAATTGAGACAAATTATAGGCAGATTCATGAGTTTCAACCAATACAATATTTCCAAATAGGAAGGTCTTGAGTGCAGAATAAGCATCTTTAGACTTTACAAAGTCAGATAACACACCAATTACTCCAGATTCTTTTGGTAGAGTAAGTTTGAATTTTGGAATAGCATCCAGAGGTATAATTTTTAATTTTGGAAGTTTTTTAGATCTTGCAACCTCAGCAATTCCAAGTAATGTTGCAAAATCTTTTACAACTAACGCTTTTATCCAATCAGAACTAACTGCAAGAACAGAACGCTCATATTTTTTATCCCATGAAATCATTTCATAAACTAAGCCATCAATACCAAGTTTATCAGCATCTTCTTTTAATTTTGCAACAGTGTAGTCTTCATGCATAAACCCTTTTACAGTTTTAATTTT
>CAJQRM010000040.1 GCA_905612275.1 uncultured Candidatus Nitrosopumilus sp. | reverse complement strand
AGCACTAATAGCTGTTGCATGATTAATTATCTGTTTTATGAAATAATTTTGAATCTTATACAATATTCTTAAAAATAGATTTGATTCATGAAGAAATGGATGTGTTGTTAAACCACCTTGATCTGAAACAATTAATGGAATATTTAATTTCTTAGAAGTTTTCCATGCAACTATGGATTGATAACTTCTTAATCCTATTGTATGTATAATATCTGGTCTATCATTCTCAATTTGTTTAGACATGGATGAATTAACAAAAAATAATTTCAAAGAAAACCATACATGCGTTCTGTTTATTGTAAATTTTTCAAAATTTTCAATTCGTGGCAGTTCTTTATTGAATTTATTTGAACTATTATCAAAATCTAAATCTGTTGTGTATATTGTAACATCATGTCCCATTTCAGATATTTCCCGTGCTAAATCAACAGCTAAAAATACAATTCCACCAAATTGTGTTGCAGGAAGTGATGCTGGACAAACTAAAGCTACTTTCATACGTTTCACGTTTGTGTATGCTTTTTAGAGTCTTCTACTCAATTAATTTTGAATTATTAATAAAATTTTCAAATGATGTAAACTCAAAATTATCTAATAATTTTTCCATCTTTTTGTACACTTTTTCTAAATTATGATAGATAATGAACTCATCCTTTTTTTCCAAACATGCCTAAAAATCAACAAGATAAAGTAATTAATTCAATTTTAAAATTAGTGAAATTAAACTAGTAAATTTATAGAAATTTCTGGTATTACTACTAAATAATGTAAAAAATCTATAAATCCCTCTTTTTTTATACTTTTGAATATTTTTTAAGTAGTTTTTTACATACTGAAGAATTAAAACATAGGAAAATATTATTTTTAATCATGAAAACAGCTGTTATCACTACGGGAGGATTGGGAACTAGACTATTAACTACAACAAAAGAAAATCCAAAAACTATGTTGCCATTATATGATAAATCATATGATGGTGGTGATCCAATGTTACGACCTCTCATTGAATTAATATTCAATAATTTATACAATTGTGGATTTAGAAAATTTTGTATTATAGTTGGCTCAAAAACCAAATCCTCCATTTTACATCATATGTCTATTGATGAGTTATTTCTTGATCTGCTAAAAAAGAGGAATTCTTTTTACGATAAACGATTCATCAAAACCTTATCCACTCTATATAAAAAAATTAATAATTGTGAGATACATTGGATAGAACAACCTACACCTATGGGATTTGGTCATGCCTTACTTTCTGCAAAAAAATTTGTGGATGATGATTTTCTTCTTCATGCAGGCGATACATATTTTCCAAACTATGATTTTATTCCTCAGTTAATCAAATTGTCTAAAAAAACACAAAATTCCTCATGTGGTTTACTATTGCAATCTAAAAAACATCTAAAAGGATATGG
Organism: uncultured Candidatus Nitrosopumilus sp.; assembly: GCA_905612275.1. Lineage (GTDB taxonomy): Archaea > Thermoproteota > Nitrososphaeria > Nitrososphaerales > Nitrosopumilaceae > Nitrosopumilus. Next base: position 23,803 of record CAJQRM010000040.1, on the reverse strand, counting down.
TATTGCAGAGATTCAAAAGAAAAAAAATATGAATATTGTATTTAATGTAGAAGAAAAACCTAAACTACCAAAAAGTAATTTAGTAATTCTTCCTGTTTATACATTTAAACCTAATATTTTTGATGCACTTAAACGTACTAAAATTGGGCATAATAAAGAACTACAAGTCACTGATGCAATTAAGACATTGATTAATAGTAATGAAAAAGTTATTGCATTAAAAATGACTAAACTGTGGTTTGATATTGGTACACCGCATAATTATTTTAAAGCATTTACCTATTCTTATAAACAAAATAAAATTTGAGCCATAAATACTATTTTTATACTGTGATACTTGTATGAACAAGGTTTATTTTCGTATATTTTAAGATCTATAATGATTTAATGATATACTGGGAGAAAAAACTATGAAAGACAGAATTTTAATTTATCAAGATTACGCAATGCATAATTTTGGTCTTGCAAAGATGTTACAAAAAAAGCATGATTGTGATCTTTTTGCAATATTTGACGTAACTGATAATATGAATAAATTTTTTCAAAAACAAAAAATCGTCAAGTATGAAAAAACATGGTTTTTGTATGATTATATAAAAAAAAGTCACAAACCTGATTTAGATTATTTATCAAAATTTGAAAAAAAATATGGTATTGAATTATGGAAATTAGCAAGCAATGATAGAATTTTTTTCAAATATAACATGTATTACAATTTTTCTGAAAATGAAATATTATCAATCTTAGAACAACAATGTAAATTCTTTGAAAACATTATAGAAACAATAAAACCTGATTTTGTAATTTTTCCACTTACTAATAGTGGAAGAATGGAAATTTTTTATCAATTATGCTTAAAGTTAGATATTAAAATCCTCATGCTTCATTCTACAAGATTTGGTGGTATGGTTTTCATAAATGAAAAAGATGAAAAGATAGATTATTTTGAAAAAGAAATTCATGAAAAAGAAAAAAATCGATCATTAGATGATTTGAGAAATATTTTGTATAAAACCCATTCATTTGATGACGCTGCAAAATTCACATCGCAATTTTTAAAATCAAAAAAAATGGCACTTAAGGCAGCAATCAATTTTTTTCTGTTTTCTAAAAACAGTAATTTAAAAACTCATTATACCTATTATGGAAGAGATAAAATCAAAATCTTTTTTATCACTATTTTTTGGTCCTTAAAAAAAAGATATCGATTATATTTAATAAACAAAAATTTATCGCGAACAATAGATGATGAAAAATTTATTTTTTTTCCCTTGATAACTGAACCTGAAAGAGGATTACTTATTGCAGCACCATTTCATACTAATTTAATTGAATTAGTTACTCATATAGCAAAATCTTTACCTATAGGTTACAAATTATATGTAAAAGATCATCAATCAATGGATACTAGAGATTGGAGATCTTTTTCATTTTATAAAGAAATAATGAATTTACCCAATGTTAAAATGCTTCATCATACTATTCACCCAAAAAATATTTTACCAAAATGTTCTATGGTGATTACTATTGGTGGAACTGCCGGATTTGAAGCAGCATTTTATGAAAAACCTACAATCACTTTTGTTGATACCTTATACTCTTCTTTGAAATCCGTTGAAATATTAAACGATACAAAAGAACTTCCACAATTAATTCAAAAACAATTAAATGCAAAATTTGATCTTAGTGATTTAAATAATTTTGTATCTGTTTTGGAGAAAAGTTCTTTCGCTTTTGATTGGTCTGGGTTTGATAGTTTAGCAGGGCATATTTTATTTTATGATGGATTTCTTGCTGATGTTGAAATTAGTGAAAAACAGATGAATGAATTATTAGATCAATATTCAAAACAACTTGAAATTTTAGCTGATGAACACATTAAAAAAATAATTCAACATAGAAAATATCAATCTTAATTTTTTAGATTTTACAATACTATTTTTAAAATATTCTTACACTTGATTTTCTTAAGAATTTTTTATACAAAATCATTTTTTCCAATAACATGTTTTTATATTGATAATTATCACCATAATTTATGAATAAAGCAAAAAATGAGTTAAAATTATTATTTGTAAATGTATGTTTAAGACCAGGTGGACATTCCAAGTGCCTACCAATGGGATTAAGCTCAGTAATGACATATTTTAAAAAAAATGATTATAAATTTACATTATTAGATATTGATATCAATGAATATGACGATGTTTATGTTGAGAACTATATAAAAGAGAATAAATTCGACTTTATTCTTTATGGTACTATTGTAACTCATTACAAATGGGTAAAATGGTTTACAAATATGATCAAAAGGCATCAACCACAAACAAATATCATTGTTGGTAATTCTGTAGCTGGTTCTATTCCAGAAGTATTTTTAAAAAATACTAAAGCAGATATTGTTGTTACTGGGGAGGGGGAAATTTCTGCATATGAGGCAGTTGAAGCAGTTCGTTTAGGAAAGGATTTTGAAACTGTCCCAGGAATATCTTTTAGAAATAATCAAGGTGAAATTGTCAATAACCCTGCAAGAGTTGCAATTAATATTAATGAATTACCTCAAGTTGATTTTAGTTTCTTTGATGTTGAAAGTTATATTCAAAAAGAAGAAACAATGCCCGACAAAGATGATCATCCTGAAACAATGCGTTCATTACCAGTTATTACTGCTAGAGGATGCGCATTCAAATGTTCATTTTGTCATTATGTTTTTTGGAATGATCCGTATAGAAATAGATCTCCAGAATTAATTCTTGCTGAAATTAAAGATAGAATGCAGCAGTATAATGTAAATTATATTCACTTTTGGGATGATCTTAGTTTTGCATCAGCAATTCAAGCTGAAAAATTCTGTGATGCAGTAATAAAATCAGGGTTAAAATTTAAATGGATGGCAACCATTAGAGTCGATTTATTTGCTAGAGCAAGATTATCTTCTGAAGATGCATTGAGAGTTGCAACAAAAATGAGAGAATGTGGATGTTATTCTGCAGGATTTGCATTAGAATCTGGTAATAAAGAAATTTTAGAAATGATGAATAAGAAAATTGATGTTGATGATTTTTACAAAACCGTCTATACTTTAAGGAAAGTTGGAATAATTGCTCAAACTAGTGTTGTTTTTGGTTATCCACAAGAAAATAAAGAAACAATTAAAGAAACTTTTGATCAATGTTTTAAAGCTGGATTATACCCAAGTATTGGATTTCTATTACCATTACCTTATACTGTAATGTATGATTATGCAAAAGCAAATGGTTTCATTACAGATGAGGATGCTTATCTAGAATCCATTACTGAAAGACAAGATGTTTGTGTAAATATGACTAAGATGTCTAATGAAGAAATAATGAATGAAATTGAAGTTGGTGCTGAAAGACTGAATGAATTATTAAAAGTAGGATTACAGAAGGGCTCATATATTAAAACTAAAGCATATCAAAGTCAAAAAGTCAATAAAAGACTTGAAGTACCACAAGAACAAAATATTTCAAGTCTTGGTAATAAAAGTACACAAAATCCTAAAAAAATGAAACGTAATAGAAATGATGTCAGTTTCAATTATTCTAAAACTGATTTTAAATTTGAAGATAATAGTTAATAAAGAAATTATTTGGATTTAAATTACAAAAATTAAATTAATATTATTTATTTCCAAAAATTTCTGCCAAATCTTTTGTAAATATTTTTTTAATTTCTTCTTTATCCAATAATTCTACATTATCTGATGAATATTCTTGTTTTAAGCTAGTTTTTTTGAGTTTTTGATTTGTGATTTGTGGTAAGTTTTCTTGCAATATGACATAATCATCTTCATCTTCATATGTATTTCTTATTTCCTCATTACTGATTAAGGATTCATGATATTTTTCACCTGGTCTAACAGAAATTATTTCAGTTTTTACATCTTTTTTTAATACTTCTAAAATTGAATCTTTTAAAATTTCTAAAGAATATGCTTTTAATTTAGGTATGAATATTTCTCCCCCATTTCCTTTTTTTAACGATCTTATGATGAAATCTAAAGCTTGATTCATAGTAATATTGAATCTGGTCATACTTGGATCTGTTATAGTGATATTTTTACCTGATTCTATTTGTTTTACTAATGTTGGTACTACAGAACCACTACTTCCTAATACATTACCATATCTGATAGCAATAAATTTTGTTCTGTGGCGTATTGGATCTGTATGATTACTAGCTGTAACAAATAATTTTTCCATTAGTAATTTAGTTGCACCATATGTGTTAAGTGGAGAAACTGCTTTGTCTGTTCCCACACAAATAGCAGTTTCAACATTTTCATGAAGACAAGCATCAATAACATTCTGAGATCCTAAAACATTTGTCTTAATGGCTTCAAATGGATTATATTCAATTACTGGAACATGTTTTAATGCTGCTGCATGAAAGACTATATCTACATCTTCCATGGCTTTGATTAGTCTTGGTAAATCTCTTACATCACCAATCAAATAACGTATTCTATCATCCTTCATCTCTGATTGCATTATGATTTGATTATTTTCATTTCTGCTGTAAATTCTAACTATATCTGCATCTAACTCTAATAATCTTTTAGCAAGTGCTTTACCTAAAGAACCAGTTCCTCCAGTAATTAGAATTTTTTTACCCTTGAACATATCCATTGATTTTCAATTGGGTAAAATAAGCTTACGATGAATTTTTATTATTATGATGAATTCATTAACAATCATACAAATCATTTACTGCATGAATTATTTTATTAATATCAGAATTTGTTAAATTTGGGTGTGTTGGAATAGACACAATTTTATTGGCGACTTGTTCTGTTATGGGAAGTTTAATTTTACTTTTATAATATGACATTTTATGAACTGGATTATAATGAATTCCTGTTTCTATTCCTTTTTCATACATTTTTTTCATAAATTTTTCTCTATTTTTGACTCTAATCCAATAAAAATGATAAACACAATCATCTGAATAAGGCATTTTATCGTTCATTTTTAATTTTGAAGAATATTTTTTTGCTATACTTCTTCGTTTTTTATTTGCAAAATCAAGTTTTTTTAATTGAACTAACCCCACTGCTGCAGAAATCTCATTCATGTAGTAATTCCAACCCAATCTTTTAATATCATATTGAAAATTTTGTCTGTTTTCAATACCACACCATCTTAATGATTGAAGAATTTTTTTTGATTCCTTTGTATTTTTATTATTAATACAAATTGCTCCACCAGTAGGCATGGCAAGATTTTTCACTGGATGAAAACTAAAACATACTGCATCTACATGAGAACCAATTCTTTTCCCATTGTACATTGCTCCAGCTGAATGAGCGGCATCTTCAATAATTGGAATTCTATTTTTGTCTGCAATTTTTTTTATTTCTTTAATATTTGCAGGCATTCCTGCAAAATCTACAATTATTATGGCTCCAGTTTTTTTTGTAATTTTCTTTTTTATATCCATAATATCTATACATAAATTTTTAGAATCAACATCAACAAAAATTGGTTTTCCTTTATTATATAAAATTGAATTTACAGTACTAACAAATGTTAGAGATGGTACTAACACTTCTTTATTTTCTATATTAAATAATGAAAGTGCTAAATGAAGTGCTGCAGTGCCACTATTTACTGCAATACAATTTTTACTTTTAGTATATTTTAAAAATAAATCTTCAAATTTTCTTACATTATTTGTTCCACTTCCAGAAGCCCAAAATTTGCTTTGAATAACTTTAGTTGTGGCTTTAGCCTCTTCTTTGGAAATATATGGATCAAATAATTTTATCAAGTGTTTTTCCCCATTTTAAATCATCTAAAAGTATATCGTGAACTTTTTTATTGAGTTGTATCTAAATTAATCATGAATACAGCGATAATTCAGGCAAGAATGGGTTCTACAAGATTACCTGGAAAGATAATGATGTCAGTTAGAGACAAACCTCTGTTACATTACGTCATAAACCAAGTATTACAATCAAAAAAAATAGACAAGTTGATTATTGCAACTACTAATCTACCTCAAGATGATGAAATTGTTAAATTTGTTGATTTGTATGGAATTAAAGTTTTTAGAGGTAGCGAAGAGGATGTTTTAGATAGATATTTTCATTGTGCAAAAGAATTGAACTTAGATATTATTGTTAGAATAACTTCTGATTGCCCTTTAATTGATCCCGAAATTATAGATAAATGTGTTGAAAAATTTGAAAATAAAAATTTTGATTATTTAAGCAATGTCAATAAAAATATTGATGGCGATTGGATTTACAATCCCTGTGGATTTCCATCTGGCTTTGGAGTTGAAGTATTTACTTTTAATGCATTAGAAAATGCTTGGAAAAATGCAAAAAAATTATCTGATAGAGAACACGTTACACAGTATATACTTGATAATCCAAAAAAATTTAAAATTGGCGGTTTGGAAAATCAAGAAGATTTTTCTGATTTAAGACTTACACTTGATCATCAAGTAGATTTTGATTTGATAAAATTAGTAATAGAAAATTTTCCTGATGGTGAAATATACAACTTGAAAAAAATTATTTCATTTTTTGATGATAATTCTCATCTAAAATTAATTAATTCCCACATTCAATTTGATACTGGTTATCTAAAATCACTCGAAGAAGATAAATTTACAGAAAAAAATCATTCTGATTAATTATATGTTAAATGATGTCAGGATAGTTTCTTTTGAGATATTATTTGACATTATAATTTCATTACTTTTGGATCCATAATTAAAAAGTAAATCTAATACTGAGAGATTTGGAATAAAATTTTTATACAATTGCTTGTATGTGGGATGATTATAATTTTGAAAAACAATATTTATTCCTGCATTTTTAAAATTATCCATTTCAGCATAATCTTCCCCCAGTTTTCCAAAAATATATGTTGAAACATTAAGTTTTTTACACATATCTAATACTAAATCTGATTTACTTCCAATAAAATCAAAATCTGATGCCTTAAGAAACTCTACATTAATCTCAAGTTTTTTCAGGAACCATCTTAACATTTGTTCATTAAGATCAGCTAAATATTCCCATTTTTTTGTATAAATATCCTCAAAAAAATCAATATAGTTTTCAAAGAATGGTGTTTTTTTATAATTCTGAATAATTGTTTTTAGATGTTTTTCTTGCCAATTTGTTTCATTATTAATCTCTATTTCACTTGTTTTTTTATTTCTATACCCTTTTCTTAGAACTGGAACTGTAAGAAGAATTTCACCTGATGCGCTTTTTATTTTATTTCTATTCATCCAATCTTTTGGCAGATATTGTACTTGATTAAAAAATACAAATTTATCAGCTAATGCAATTTTATGAAACAATCCTAGCCATGGTAAATACACTGGTTGATGTGCTGTTAGAATCATTGATCTCATAATTGATTCTGATTAAAAGTAATTTAATGTAATGAGTTTTTATTCGATTTTACGAATGATCTCAAATGCTTCAGCTGCCTTATTTCCCGAAACAGCACCCCATCTTTCTGATACATTTTTCAAATTTTCAACTGATCTTGGATGTGGAAAATCTCTTATTTCATTCTTGTATGCTTCCATAGCTTTGATTTTTGCAGATAATTGTGATTTAATTTCTACAAAATAATTTGGGTTAAACTGCACAGGATAATTCCATTCTGTAGACGATGGTACTTCAAATGAAATTATTTCTTTTACATTTAGTCCCATTGGACGTGTTGCAGTCAATACTGCATTGAATACTGTCCTATGATCTATGTTAAGATCATGAAAATGATGTGTGTAAATTCTATCTGGTTTTGTTTCTTTAATTTCTTTTTCTATAACCTTGATAATTTTCAAGAGTGGAACACTATCCATCTCATTATCTGGAAAATCATAGAATTTAGAATCTTTAACTTTTAAAATATCACATGATTTTTTAGCATTCTTTCTTAAATCTTTAATTTCTTTTTGCATTTCATTTATTTTATTTTCATTTTGTTCATATGACACACTATTTTGAAAGTTTGTAGATCTTCTTGAAGTTATTCCAGTTGCCAAATATACTACTTTCACAAAATCTCCTTTTTGAGAATGCTTCAAAATTGTACCTCCCATTCCTAGAACCTCATCATCAGGATGAGCTACAAATACTATTACTTTCATAACTATTTCATTAATTCTTACATATTAATCATTTTAGATTCTAACTGAATTAATTTCAAGTTATTTTCCTTACAACAAAATTCTATAAAGCAATTTTCTTTTTTCTATATGTTTTGTATATAGAATTACATAACTTATTAGATCTGATCAAGGACAAATACTTATTTTTGTATTTGATCTATACAGTCAATTCTATTCTAACGAAAAAGTCATTTTACAATCTTATGATATTGCAGATAAAATAATTTCTATCTCTTGATCAGTTAATGTTGGATATATGGGTAAAGATACTGTTTTTCTAGAAAGTTCCACTGCATTCGGCAATAGTTCATGTTTTCCAAGCAATTCCCAATCTTCGGTTGGAACAATAGCTTTGACACCAACAGACTCTAAGGATTTGATAATTTTATTTGGTTCTTCTGTTTTAATTACTGCCCTATATCTCACTGGTGATAAGTGATTTTGATTTCTTTCTACATCCAATAATTCTAAGCCAGCTTTTTTGTATTTTTGGAAAATTTCTTCTCTTCTTTCTAAAAATTTTGGCAATTTTTTTAATTGTTCTCTACCTATTGCTGCCTGTATTTCTGTCATTTGAAAATTAAATCGTTTTTTTTGATCATGCCTATAATCAAATTCTCTATAATCTCTTACCCTATCTGCTAATTTTTTATCTTTTGAAACATACATTCCACCATGACCCCCTGAAGTAATTAATTTAGTTGCATAAAATGAGAATATTCCAGCATTTCCGTGTAGTCCTACTGAAATCCCATTAATTTTTGCACCCAATGATTGGGCACAATCTTCAATTATGTTATTATCATTATTTTTTGCAACATCTACTGGGATATCTACTGGAATTCCATACATGTGGGGAATTATTGCAATAGTTTCTTTTTTAATTTTTTTAAATTTAATATTTGGTGTTTCTTTTGCAACATCTACAATTTCTTCATTTCCACCAATCATATTTGTAGCATTTCTTAATGCTGAACAAACATACCCTGGAAAAGAAATTGTTTTCTTATCTCCTTCTAATGCCCATAGTGCCAAATAAAGAGAAGTAGTTCCACTACTTACTGCTACAGCATGTCCTTTAGGCAATCCTACAAAATCACAAAATTCATTTTCAAATGCTTCTGTTTCTGAGCCTTGAGATAACAGTCCTGAACGAAGAACTCTAAGAGCTGCTAACTCTTCTTCTGTTCCTATGGTAGGCTTGTTATGAGGAATCATTTTTTTTATTAAATTTGGAATAATAATTCATTTTAACTTTCATGGGATTGCCGATAATTAGTGAATACGACGGTATATCGATTCCTTCTACAATAGTGCCTGCTGCAACAACTGAATGATGACCTATATGCGCTCCACCCTTTATTACACAATGTGAACCAATAAACACATTATTTTCTATTATTATGTCTCTTCTTTCAGTTTTTTGCATAATACCTATGCATTTTTTATGGGAATCTGCACAATTAATTGAAACAAAAGATGCAATATCACAATTATCACCAATAATGACTTTTGCATCTTTTGCATTAATTTCTGACATACCTCCTATGTAGACATCTTTACCTATTTCTGGTTCGCCAACTATCCAAACTAGTGGATGATACGAATTTTTTTTAAATGTAGTTAACTTTGAAAATAATTCATTAAACTCTTCTTCATTCATAATTTAAAATCACCCATTTTGATAAACTCTCCATTTTTTATTTTTCTTACAGACTTTAAATCATAAATTTGCTCAATTAGACTTGGCGGTAAACCCTTACCAGGTCTTCTTAGACCAATATTGGTTTTGTTAAACATTTCACCTTGTTTGATATCTTGTAATGCAACTATACTCCGACGTGCAATGTCTCTCATCAAAATTTCTTTCTCTGAAGGTTTAAGTAATGAAGATCCTAACATCAAAAAAGCATTTTTTATTGTAGAAACAAATTCTTTCAAACCTTTAGGATCTTCAGAAAACCAATGGTCTGGTCCAGGCATGTTATGATCCAACGTAAAATGTTTTTCAAAAACTACTGCACCTGATGCAACCGCAAGTGAAGAAGCTAATGAACCCTGGGTGTGATCCGAATATCCTAATGGTATGTCTGGAAATATGTTTTCTAGAGTTTTTAATTTTAATAAATTGACCTCATTTGGCGGTGTAGGATATATCGAAGTGGTAAGAAGCAAAACAGTTGGATATCCATCTAATGCACCAATTGCATTTAGCGATTGATGTATCTCATCTTGATCAGCCATTCCACAAGAAAGTAATAATGGTAATCCAGTTGATGCATAATCTTTAATCAAAGGTAAATTAGTAAAATCATCTGAACCAACTTTAATTGCAGTAATTCCTAATTCTAATAATAAATCTAAGTCTGTTTTGTTTTGTGGGGTTGACAAAAATAAAATATTCTCTTCATCGCATTTATTTTTTATCTTTACCCAATCTTCTTTCGATAGCTCATATCGTTTGAACATTTCTAACATTGATTCAGTAATCTCAGTTCCGTGTGATTTGTATGTGTACATTTGACGTGAATCTAATACAAATTCATTTGCTCTGAATGTTTGAAATTTCACTGCATTTACTCCTGCTGCTTTTGCAACATCTATCATTTTTAATGCATTATTCACATCACCATTATGATTTATGCCTACTTCAGATATGATAAATGGAGGTTGACCCTTTGCAATAATGTGATTGTTTAATCTTATTTGGGACATTATCTTCTACTTACTTTAATCCTATTTGACATATTTTATTTACTGTTCTTTTAACTCCTTCTCCATCCACTAGTAGTAAACATTTTTTTGAAATTTCACTCAGTCTTTTTGAGTCAATTTCTTTTAATGCTCTAACATAATCTGACTTAGTAGTTTTTTCTGCAACTCCTAAATTTATCACACATCCAATTTTAGATAGTTCTTCATTGATTTTTTCCTGATCTTTTGAGAGACTAGTTACTATAGTTGGTAGTCCTAAACAACATCTTTCCCAAGTACTAGTTCCACCCGCCCCTATTGCTAAATCAGCTTTTTTCATATATTTTGAAATATTTTCTACTTGCTCATAAAAATTACAAAAGGATATTTTTGAACATAGTTTCATTATTTGTTTTTTATTGGGATTGTTTGTTCCTACAATAACATCAATTTTATATTTTTTTCTTAAATCAGCTATTGCCAATAATGCTTTTTTAGTTTCATTGGAAGGATCACTTCCACCAAAAGAGATAAGAATTCGGTTAAATTGTTTTTTTCTTTTTAAATTTTTTCTGGCATTAAAAAATTCTGGACGAAGTAATGAAAATTTTGGACCAAGAAATTGTTTACAATAATTTGGAATTAATTTACTATATCTTTTTTCCATATTTTCATAAAAATTTTGATCAATTAATATATCACAGTTATGTTTTCTGTTTGCAAGATCATCAATTACAATAATTTTCTCTATATTTTCATATACATTTTTTTCCCACACATAATCTATTCCATAATGATCAACTATTAACCAATTAGTAGAATTTTTATATTTTTCAATAATTTTTTTTGTTTGAATTAGATCATTATGAGTTAACTGTGTTTTTAATTTTCTCCCCAATCTTTCTTCTTGAATATATGAGTAACCATTAATTTTACATATTTTAAAATTATTTCTTTTTATTTTTTCAAAAAAGTGTTTTGGTAGTTGATTTGAAATAAAAATAACTTGTTTAAAATTTTTTTTTAAATTATTAGCTAATGTTAAACAACGTGAAAAATGTCCATCTCCAATTTGAATACCTGCATCAACTCTTATGAACAAATTTTTAGTTTCTGTATTCATTACTAATTCACTTAAATCTCAATAAAAAAACATGTTGATTGATTATTTTTGAAAATTAATTATTAATAATCATTATAAATAATAATTTAAAATAGTAATACTAGTCAGGCATTTCTCATAATCATATATTATAATTTACAATGATAATTGCCTACTATTTCAGAAAATATATCTAATAATGATATTATTATCAATTAATTCTATAAATTTTTTTTTATAATCTTCTTTTAATATAATCTATAGAGTAAACTGGTGTTGGATCTATTTTATTAATTACAGCTAGGTAAATTGATGCGTAATCTAATATGTAAATTAAATTTACTAATTTAGAAATTATATCCCCTTCAATTGAAACAATTTTTTTAAATCCAATTTTCTTTTCATTAAAATATTCTTCAAATATAATCCACCTTTCTTTAGTTTTTTCGTAATCATCTTTTCCTTGAAGTAAAACAGGTTGAATATTTGATTTAACTTCCCATGATATTATTCCGTTATGACTTGCTTCAACAACATCTTCAACTATTGCATGCATTTTTGCATTTTCTTGTAATGAAGATTTGAATCTAATTGCAGCTGCTTCAAATCCCCATGGATAATAAATTAAAGGAATTTCTTTTAATGACATTGCTAAATCTAAAGATTGATTATTTAATTTTAAATTATCTGAACAAATATTTTTCTTAGTAATTTCTAATTCTTTTATTGAGTTTTCTATTTCTTCTTTTTTTATTGGAAAAATTGGTTCTAATATTCGTAAGATTGAATATAAAAATTTTACAAATGATGCTCTAGGAGAATGATATTTTTTAATTTTTATAAATTCAATGTTATTCTGATTACAAAATTCTTCCATTTTTCCACCTGATGAAAATGTAATTATTTTACATCCAACTTGTTTTGCTGCTTTCAATATTGAGAGTGTTTCCGCTGTATTTCCTGATACACTGGTTGCAACTACTAATGTTTTAGAATTAACATTTTTTGGAAGTAAGTACCCTTTTACAACATTTACATGTAAATTTGTTTTAGATAGAATTGCTGCAAAAAAATCCCCCATAGTTCCAGATCCACCCATACCTGCAAATACAATATGTTTGACTGGTTTTCTAAAATTACTTTTAGCCTTAAAATAAGCATTTTTTGCAATTTCTGGCCAATCATCATATACCTTGAACATTTTTCCACTATCTGTTTTTTCAAGATCAGATTTCTTAATCATTAAACTTAGTGTATTTGATTATAATATAATGTTTGAATGTTATTTTAGATTTTTTATTTTATAAAATAAGTATTTCGTTAAAATAGGGTATTATTTCAAAAATTATTATGAGTGATTCGCCCAAAATGAATTCATCACTACGTACTGTTGAATGGAAAAATAATAAAGTGATAATGATTGAACAAACAAAGCTTCCTAATGAACTAATTTTTGTAGAATATGATGATTTTAATCAAGTAGCAAATGCAATTAAAACTCTTATTGTAAGGGGGGCTCCTGCAATTGGAGTGTCTGGAGCATTTGGATTAGGATTAGCAGTTTTACAAAGTAAAGCTACAACAAAAGAAGAATTACTATCCGATCTAGAACATGCAAGAAAAATTCTCTTTGCTACTCGACCTACTGCTGTAAATTTGGGTTGGGGATTACAAAAAATTATGGAAGTTGCTCAATCTGGTGATACTGCTGAACAAATCAGAGAATTAGTAATTTCTGCAGCAAAAAGAATGGCTGATGAAGATATTGAAATTAACAAAACAATGGGAAAAAATGGAGCTCCTCTTTTTGATGATAATGATACTATCATGACTCATTGTAATGCTGGCGCATTGGCTACTGTAGCATATGGAACTGCGTTAGGTGTTATTCGTGCAACTAGAGAAAGTGGAAAAAATGTAAAAGTTATAGCTACTGAAACAAGACCAATTCAACAAGGTTCCAGATTAACAGCTTTTGAATTAAAACATGATGGATTTGATGTTAGTTTAGTTCCTGATACTGCAGTTGGATATTCAATGGCAAATGGATTAGTTGACAAAGTTGTAGTAGGAGCTGATAGAATTGTAAAAACGGGTCATGTTTTTAACAAAATTGGAACATATCAGGTAGCAACAATGGCAAAACAACATGGAATTCCATTTTATGTTGCAGCACCCTTATCCACAATTGACATGGAAACTAAAGCTGATGATGTTATCATTGAAATGAGAAGTGGTAGTGAAGTAACTGGAATTGGTGATAAGAAAACTGCTCCTGATGGCATTAATGTGATCAATCCTGCATTTGATATGACGCCTCCTGAATTAATTACTGGAATTATTACTGAAAAAGGTATTGCGAAAGCACCCTTTGAAGAATCCATCAAAAAATTATTTCAATCTAATTCATAGAACTGTTTTATCTCAATTTTTGGCCAATCCAAAAAAGTATTTTCTTCTTCATACACACACAAATTCCTGATTATTTTTAAAATCAATTATTTTTTCTCCTTTATTTGATTTGACATATGCATCTTTTATGTTCCATTCCATTGGTACATCCCAATCAAAAACTTTGGTGCCTGTTTTTACTTCATGAGTTTCTAGTGAAATATATTCTGATAGAATTTTTAATGTTTCTCGTACTCCATTGCCTGTTATACTTCTGTATATTGGAAATAATTTTTCCATTAGTTCAAACATTGTTTGTCCTGCATCGTAATTTTCTAACAAGAATTTTTAATTAATTCCCGTTTGATTTATAATTATCTTACTATCTTCCTGTATTATGACTAATGATCTAGTAATTTTAGGAATTAATTTTGGTGGTCATGATACATCTGCTTGTTTAATGATTAATGGAAAGATTGTTGCCGCATGTGAAGAAGAACGATTTTCAAAAGAAAAACATACTCGTGAATTTCCAACTAATTCTATAAACGAATGTCTTCGAAAAGCAAAAATAACAATGGATAATGTTGATGAAATCGGAATAGATTTTGATCCGGTATATAGAATTAAAGAAAATTATTTGAAGCCTGCATTAAATGATGAAAAAAGATTAGAATTTTTGTTTAATGATATTGAGAGAGTCAAAAATGACTATAACATTGAAAAAACAGTAAGAGAGAAAACTAATTTTAAAGGGAAATTTACAACCCATCTACATCATTTATGCCACCTAGCAAGTTGTTTTTATCCTAGTGGTTTCGATAATGCATTACTTTTTAGTAATGATGGAATGGGCGAAATTGAAACATCCCTTTATGGAATTGGAAAAGATGATGAAATATCAATTTTTCATAAGGGAAATAGATATCCAAATTCATTAGGACTTCTTTACTCTGCTATTACTCATTATTTAGGTTGGAAACATCACTCTGATGAAGGAATTATCATGGGGTTAGCGTCATATGGTGACGATACACATATTGTGAAAAATTCAAATAAAAGCTATAAAGAATTCTTCAAAGAAATAATCTACGAAACTGGCGATTTCGATTTTGAAATAGATCTTTCATGGATTGCGTATTATCATGTCAGAGACAAATGGATTAGCGATAAATTTCTAGAAGTATTTGGTCCTCAACGTCAACCCGAAGGATCTGTAATACAACATCACAAAGATGTAGCTGCAGCACTTCAGAATCGTATTGAAGAAATAGTATTAAATCAATTAAAAAAAGTCAAAGAGAAATTTGGGTTAAAAAAATTATGCATAGCAGGAGGAGTTGGATTAAATTGTTCATTAAATGGAAAGATCATTGATAGTAAATTATTTGAAGAGATTTTTGTGCAACCTGCTAGTGGAGATTCAGGTACTGCAATAGGAGTATGTTTTTTGTCTCATAAAAAATTGACAAATGAAAAAATTTCGAAAAAATGGCATGATTCTTACCTAGGCTCAAGTTTTACAAATGATGAGATAAAAAAAGAACTAAAGGAACACGGTTTAGATTCTAAAATTGTTGATAATATTTATGAAAAAACAGCAGTTGCATTAAAAAATAAAAAAATTATTGGATGGTTTCAAGGTGGAGCTGAATTTGGTCCACGTGCTTTAGGAAATCGTAGTATTTTGACTTCACCATTCCCAAAAGAAATGAAGGATATTTTAAATTCAAGAGTAAAATTTCGTGAAGAATTCAGACCTTTTGCACCTGCAATTTTATATGAATTTACTCAAGAATATTTTGATATTCAACAGGAAAGTCCACATATGCTAATTACAGCTCAAGTGAAACCAGAAAAAGTTGACGAAATACCTGCAGTAGTCCATGTTGATAATTCTGCACGTGTACAAACTGTAAAATCAGAAAATAATGATAGATTTCGAAAATTAATAGAAGCGTTTCATAAAATAACTAATTGTCCTGTAATTCTAAATACATCTTTTAATGTAAAAGGTCAGCCAATTGTAAATTCACCAAAGGATGCGATTGAGTGTTTCTTAGGTACAAATATTGATGTTTTAGTTATTGGAGATTATTATATTGAAAAATAATGATAATTTGATATGATTAAAAAAAATTAATAATTTTATACCTACGTGGTTTTAGTTTTTTGATAAATCATACTATAATTATAATAAACATGAATAAACGGTAGTTTTTAGATGAAAGTTTTCATAGTAGCTGAAATAGGCTCAAATTGGGAAAGGAAGTTTAACAAAAGCTAAAAAATTATTTCAAGCTAATAATTAGAAAGTTTTTATTGTTTTTCAAACTGCAAATTAGAATATGAGTACAGTTTCTGCACAAGCAATTGAAGATTCATTAAAACAGTGTATGGATCCTGAAGTTCCTCTTAATATTGTGGAAATGGGATTAATCTATGGAATTGATGTTAAAGAAAATAATGATGTTGATATTAAAATGACAATGACTACACAGGGTTGCCCTCTTCATGAAACTTTGATTGCAGATGCAACAAGATTTGCCAAAAAAGTTCCTGGAGTAAATAATGTAAAAATTGACATTGTTTGGGAACCGGCATGGTCCATGGATAAAATGACTGAAGAAGGAAAACTCAAAATTAAAGAAATGGGTGCTAATGGTTTGAATACCCCTGCACCAATTAATTATGAAACTGCGTTACCTCAAGGAGTTGGAAAATTAGTTCAACAAGACGATGGTTCAATGGTTTTAGCTAATGAGCATGAACAAGGATTTATGGTAAATCAGGCAATTGTTGATTTTTGGAAATCTTGTAATGGAGAGCGTAAAGTTACAGATCTAGTAGAAGTATTTGCACAACAGACAGGATTACAACGAAATCAAGTTGAAAAAGAAGTTATGCAGTTGTTACAACAATTACGTGATGGTGGATTAATTGCTATTGCAGGTCAACCTGATACTCCAAATGTTGAATTTAAAAAATAATTTTTAAAAAATATAATTAGAATTTGCACCATCAAAGTTTATTGTAACTCCTGAAAGATATTTGATATTATTTTCAATTATTGCTTTAACAAAGTTTCCAATTTCTTCAGGTTCTCCTAGTCGTTTCATAGGTAATGTTTTTTCAAATTCTTTAATATTATCAATTAATTCTCTAGTTCTATCTGTGTTGATTGGTCCTGGTGCAATGTTAACACAACTGATATTTTTCTTAGCATATTCTTTACTTAACACTTTGAAAACTTCAGCAAATGCAGCACGATATGCTGATGATATGATCAACTTTGCACTTGGCTCTTTGATAACACTGGAGCTTATTAAAAAAATATATCCGCCATTATTGATTTTGATATTTTGTAGTATGGTAACAAATCCTAGAAATAATTGATTGTGATAAAGTTTCCAATCTTCTTCTGTAATGGTTAAGAATGGTTTTGGAGCAGGACCTCCTGTGTTTAAAACTAAAATATCTGTCTGAGTATTTTTCTCTAAAAATTTTCTTACACTATCTAGATTTGATGTATCTATCTCATTTTTTGATGCTGCAAAAACATCAATTTCTATTGTTTTTAATGCATTTGAAATTGATTTACCTATTCCTCGTGAACCTCCTAAAATAATTGCTTTAGTCATGTTATTATGAAAATTTAGTTATAATTAAATTTCTTTATATTTTTAAAAATATATTATCTGTTAATAGATATTTTATTCTATGAAAATATTTTATTTGTTAGGATTAATTATGATAGGATTTTCTATTTTGATTATTTTACTTCCAGAATATCATTCTATTACAGAAATTTCTGATAATAATACATTTTTAAAAATCAATTCATGTAATGAAATGCATTCTTTAGATGATGATTCAAAACAATCTTCTAATTTAATTAATTGGTCTAATTGTGATCTTTCTGGAATATCATTAAGAAATTATGATTTATCTGGAGCAAATTTAGAAGGTGTAAATCTTTCAGGTAGTGATCTTACAGGTAGTAATATGATTGGAGTAAATATGAAAAATGCAATTCTTTATGGTTCTGATCTTCGTGAAGCAAATTTGTTGGGAGCTGATCTTACAAATACTATTTTAGATGGTTCAAATTTACGTGATACAATTTTAGAATCTGCTAATTTAGAAAATTCTCAAATTAGACATGCAAAATTCTATAAAACAATTCTAGTTAAAACTAATCTTCAAGGAACTGATGCTTTTAAGACTAATTTTTGTGGACAGGATTTAACTCATAAAATATTATCTGGAGTTAATTTTATGGGAGCTGATTTGGATTATGCTAATTTAGCTAATTCTGATTTAACTACGGCTAAATTAACTGGTGCAAAATTACTTGGTGCAAATTTGGCATTTGCAAATTTAAATGGTCAGGATTTGTCTGGAGTTGATTTTACAAATGCTAATCTAGCTTATGCTGATCTAGGAAATACTGATTTATCTAATGTCAATATGTATAATGCAAAATTAAAAAACACTATACTAGATAATTCAAACTTCTATAATACTATGGTAAATGAAGGAAATTATTTAAAAATTCAAGAATTAGGGATTGATAAATCTAATTTAGATTTAGTTAATCTTCAACCTAAAATAATTTCTGATGATGCTAAAAAATTGTATAAAAAAAGTTCTAACCCCAATTCTACATTTACTGATCTCTTTATTTCTGGCTTAAATTTAGATGAGGCTAATCTTCAAGGAACTAGTATATCCAATTCTAAATTTCCAAACTCAAAATTTTCTGAAACAAATTTTTCAAATTCTAATTTAAAAAATGTTGATTTATCTTTTTCAGATTTACTTGGTGTAAATTTTACAAATGCAAAATTATCTGATGTTGATTTTACTGGTTCCAATTTGTCTGGAGCTATATTTACTGGAGCCTATATTGAAAATACATTATTTTCTAATTCTACTATTTATGGCACAAAATTTATTGGTGCTTATCTGGAAAAATCTGTTTTTGATAATTCTCAAATTAATTCTGCATTATTTCTTGGTTCAAAAATTAGTCATAGTTCATTTAATGATGTTTTTATAGAAAATACAAATTTTTCTGGTTCAGATATTACTAACGTTGACTTATCCAATCAAAATTTTAGTAATAATATATTTCAAAATGTAATGTTAAAGTCTGCTAATCTTTCTAATTCTGATTTTTCTAATAGTGATTTTTCCTATGCTTATCTAAATTCTGCTAATCTTTCTGATTCAATATTAGTTGATTCTAATTTTTTTATGACTGATTTTGGTGCTGCTAATCTTTCTAATACAAATTTAATTGGTGCTAATTTGCTTAAATCTTATTTTAAAAATACCATTTTAGATGACATACTAATTGATTCAACTACATTAACTGATTCCTGTTTTGAAAATGATATTATAAATAAAATTCAATGTAATTTAATGCGTTATACTTCATCTGGTATTCCTCCTTATGAAACAACATATGAACAACGAGATAATTATGACGTTGTTTATCCATAAATATAGATTATTTTTTATATTTTAAATTACATTTTTCCTTGTTGCCATGCCTGATTAAATTTTTTGATGGCTTCTTGATATGCTGTAATTGATTCATCACCTGATGTTGTAAGAAATTTCTCCCATTGTCCGTTAAATTTTTTTATTGATTCAATATTGGTTTCTTTGAAAATACTCTCAATCATTTTTGTTTGTTGTTTGATATATTCTGGACCAATTTCTTCCCAAGTATTTTCCCAACTTGTACTAACTTTTTTCAATAATTCTGAATCTGATTCTATTGCCTTTTGACATGCATCATGATACGCCATTAATGTTTCATTTGTAGCCTTTTGCCATTGTGATAAGGATGCTTTCCATCCAGTTAATGCAGAATTATACTCTTTCCATGCTTTTTCAAATTCTGGTTTTTTTGTAGATGTTTTACTTTGTTTTTTTGGCTTAGAACTTGCTTTTTTTACTACTTTTTTTTTAATTTTAGATTTTTTTTTGACAGCCATGTTTTTAGGTTTAATCTAATAGAAATTAAACTTTTTAATTATTTTGAGATTAAAAATTTCTTAATTTTTGTCAAAATTTTGATGCTTTAGAAAAGGTTGGAATGTGTGTTTCATCTTTATTTTTAAATAACTTGTAATGATTTTTACATAAATTCCTGGTTTCTTTAAAACTGATTTTTACAGTTTGGATAGCTTTTTCTTTACATTCTGAAATACTACATTGCAATATTGTAAATAATTGATATTTCCTAATAAAACTTTGAAATTATATAATTACCACTACTAACTTTTTTATGATTGTAGTATATTGCAAAAATTATGGATGATGATGAAAAAGGCAAAGAATTTTTGAAATTAATTGATGATCAAAATACTGTACAATGGAATATTGTTGCAAAATTATCTTCTTTGGTTAAAGTAGAATGGAAATCTACTGAATTAAAAAATGAACTTAAAACTTTAGTTAAAGATCATTATAAAATTACTAAAGACCTTAACAATTTAGATGATAATAATAGTATTTTATAATGCAGAATCTACCATTAATGCAATAAATAATACTGCCAAATACGGACTAGAAAATTTAAACAATGTCCATGCAGCTGTTTCCATGGGTTTTATTGTAACCCAAACTGATAGTCCTAACATTAATGCACCTGATGCAATTGCAGTCCACAAATACACATCACCTACCATGTTTTCACCGCTTTCAGTAGTTATGAAAAATGGTGCAATTGAAAATAATACCATTACAACAGTAGATAGTGCAATAGCTCTTGCTGATGTTTTTTCAGATTGTACTGCAGTTAACATTGGAACATTTACTTTGTTATAATCTTCTTTGAAATGTAATGTTAAAGCCCAAATATGCATTGGAATCCAAATAAACACTAATCCTGCCATTGCTAATCCCATTGTCCATAAATCTGACATAGTTACTGCAACCCATCCAATCATAGGTGGTGCACCTCCACATAATCCTCCTAAAATAATATTAGTTCTAGAATTTCGTTTTAGTATATATGAATAAATAATAATGTTGTTTACTAGTGCAAATGCAATGAAAATTGTTGCCCATATTCCTTGTTCCAATGTTGTAGTAAATGAAATTGCAAAAGCCAACACTAATGATATTCCAGCTAATGCTAATCCAAAGTTTCTTGCTTTAACAGCAGGATAAATTCTCTTTGAAGGAAGGGGTCTATCTTTAGTTCTTTCCATAATTGCATCAATATCCCTATCATGATAATTTGTCAAAGTATTAGCTGCTGCAGAACCTGATGCTACTGAAAATAACATCAAAGCCCATGTTTCTATAGAAATTGGAATATTGTAGATGTTTGATGCTGTTAATGCTGCTCCAAATGCCGTAAATACAAGTAAATACCAAATTTTTGGTTTTGTTAATTCATAGTAAACTGCAACTCTAGAACTGGTTGTTTGTTTTTGCAATACTAGTCACCACTATTTGATGGCATATATGGCATTGCTTTCGTTCGTGATTTCATTTCAATAAATGACTCTGATGACTGAATTCCTTCAACTCTTCCTATTTTTTCTGAAACCATTTTATGCATTTGATCCAATGATCTTGCATACATTGTCACAAGTATGTCAAATCTACCTGTAACTTCTGCAACTTCTCTAACTCCATCAATTTTGAATAACTGTTCAATTACATTATCACGTTGTTTGGTATCTATGTTAATCCCTGTCAATGCTTTTACTTCATATCCAAGTTCAGCATCGTTGACAATTATTGTAAAACGTTCAATTAATTTTCTTTTAACTAACCTTTTGATTCTTGAATAAACTACTGAAGAATTTACATCTATTTTTTTTGATAAACGGGGAACTGAAATTGAAGCATCATTAGATAATTCTGATAAAATTTGTAAATCTAAATCATCTACTTTTGTCGTTTAAAACACCTAATTTGATCAAGATTTCTGGTTCTTATAAAGTTATTATTGTAAAAATTACAAAAAATTCTCTAAATCTTATTTTTTTTGTATAACATCTCTGCAAGTAGTACTGCACCTTTTGCTGATCCCATTTTTTTGTTATGTGAAAATAACATGTATTTTAATCCATGCTCAAATAATTCTTCAGTTTCTACTCTTCCAATAGTTGTAGTCATTCCATCACCTACTGTTCTTTCCATTCTTGGTTGTGGTCTAGTTGGGTCTTCATGAAATGCATAGTAATCTTTTGGAGCAGATGGTAATCCTGCAACTGAAATGTCTTTGTTACTTTGATTGTAAGTTTCCTTTGCTTTTTGGGGATCAATATCTTCTGTAGTTTCCACAAAAACTGATTCTGTATGACCGTCTATTACTGGAACTCTGGTACATGTACAACTAATTCTGATATCTGCATCCACAATTTTTCCATCTGTTAGTTTTCCCAAAATTTTCCTTGTTTCTAATTTCACTTTTCCTTCTTCTTTTGGAATATATGGAATAATGTTATCTGTTATTCCCATTGCAGATACGCCTGATTTCCCTCCACCTGATATTGCTTGCATTGAAGTCATCATAACTTTTTTTACCCCATATTTGTCAAGTAGTGGTTTTAACGTAATTGCTAAACCTGTAGTAGTACAATTTGGTAAAGGAGCTACCCATCCTTTCCAGTTTCGATTTTTCTTTTGAATTTCTAGTAATTCTGTTTGTTCATCATTTATTCCTGGAATTAGTATTGGGACGTCATCTTCATATCTGTAAGCTGAACTAGTTGAGATAACTGGTAAATCTGCAGCCATTTTAGTTTCTATATCTCTTGCAGCCTCAGATTCCACTGCAGAAAATACTAGGTCTAATTGAGAAACATCTAACTCATCTACTGATTTGACTGTCATTTCTTTGATATATTCTGGAATTTCTCCAGCTACACCCCATGCTATAATTCCACTGGAATCCTTGATCGCATCAAGATACTTTTTTCCTGCGGAACGTTCTGATGCTGCAATTTGAGTTACTTCAAACCATGGGTGATTATTCAATGATTGTACAAATTCTTGTCCAACAGAACCTGTAACTCCAATTATTGCAACTTTTTTCTTTCCCATATTGTGAATATAGATCGGGTTCAATTAATAATCGTTTTCTGATTACCAAAACATACTAAATTAGCCAATTCTATTTGGAACTGTGAAAATAAGAACAAAATCCTCTATTCGGAGACATATCCCTGTTATTCATGGTGGAAAAATCCCTGTAAAAAATAGCGATCATAATATCATTGATTTTAGTTCTAATATCACTCCTCTTGGAATTCCTAATTCTGTAAAATTAATAATTAAAAAAAATTTAGATAAAATTCAATTTTACCCTGACCCAAAATCTGAAAATGTAATTTCAAGTCTAGAAAAATATACGCATTTATCAAAATCAAATATTATTGTTGGAAATGGTGCAATTGAAATTCTTTATAATTTTTG
>CAJQRM010000039.1 GCA_905612275.1 uncultured Candidatus Nitrosopumilus sp. | reverse complement strand
ATGAACTTTAATTTTATCTTGAAGCCAAGGAGGAGCCATATCAATTGTTTCTTGAATAATTTTGCCATACCAGAATGAAAGATTTTCAGGTTGAAGGCCTTGTTTAAGATTAGATACATCAGTATCTATTTTTTTCATCATATGGTTAATTATTGTCATGAAATTAGATCTAAGAATTTTGTTTTATTCAGATTACTCAAAATTCTGTAAGCTACTAGTCAATTGGTAGCAAGTTTCCATCAGAATCAATCTCAGAATTTTTAATTCTAGTTGAAGAAATTCTTACTCCATCTTTTGCTAAAAACATTGGAACTACAATAACCTCAACAGGTGGAAGATTACGTTCGGTTCTTAATTTATTCAAAACATTTCCTTGATCATTTGTTTCATCACTTACAATAAGTGCCTGAACATCTTTTTCTAAAACTGCAGGTCCAAAATCATTATTTAATTGGCTAATTTCAAAATTAGTATTAGGGAATTTGTGAAAAATTATAGATATCAAATTCTTAAGACGCTCATCATATTTGTGAATTGGAGTCTTTCCTTTTTTTTGGACAAATTCATCACTAGTTAATCCAATTATGACCTTATCAGAAATTTCAAATGCATTTTCAAGTAAAGTAAGATGACCACGGTGAATAATATCAAAAGTTCCACCCATAGCAATAAGAGAAAATTTTGACATGTAATTATATAATTTTCTTTGAAAATAAATCTACTAGTTTACGAGTATTAATACGAAAGGTCCTTGGGCTGCAAGAGGAGCATTATTTCTATCCCAAACGAATGTTTCAATGAAAAATAACCCCTTCTTTTCAGGAATCCAATCTATTGATTGTAATTCAAGTCCATTTTCAATAAACTTGCCATCAAATTTGTCAATATGATGAATAGTTGGAGGCATATCAGGATTTGGAGATTTCTCTTTAATTTGGATATAATATGTATAGGGAGTTTCATTAGCAATATTATTTTCAGTAAATTGAATTGAGGTTTTACTCTCAATTTGGACAACATTACCCAGTTTAACTTCTGATAATTTTTTTCCTAAAGTATCTTTTACAGTGACATCAGAAATTGAGACTAATTTGACATAAATTTCAGGTGGTGGAATTTTCACATTTAGAATAGTGGAATAAAATTTATCAGATTCAGAAAATAAAAGAAATCCTACAGCAGACGTAGAAATTTCCTCAGTTAGTTTTAATGACTTCATTTCTTTCATTCCAACGTCACCAATTTCAATTGAAGAAATTTGAATTATTCTATCAAAAACATCATAAAAAGCAAGATAAGCAAAAGTTTCAGAAATTGGAGCGTTTCCATTTTGTAATGTTCCTGAGAAGTATAAAGTGTAAGTTGAATCAGACAAATTAGAGATAGGATCTAAAAAGACATTGGTGTTAGAGATAATTAATGAATTTTTCATTGATTCAGAAGTATCAAATTTTAAAAGTGTTGTAAATACTTCAGTGATATTTGGATTAGGATTTTCTGAGCGTATAATAAATGGGGATTTGGTATTAGGAGGAATCACTTTTAGAACAGTACTACCTTCTGATACTTCCAATGAATTTGGATTAAAATCATCAAAGAATTTTGCTTGGATTACAACATTTGTAAGAAAAGATAATGGATCATTATTTTCAATTAATCCAATTACAATTGTATATCCTTCAGAATCCTGATAAACAAAAGTAGATTGAGATTTCAGAGATATACTTAATGTTGGAGGAGTGTCTGTATATTCTTGAGAAAATACTTGAGAAATAGGTAATAAAATTAAAATTAAAATAATACTAAAAATGATTTTTTGCATCAAATATTCTTAAAGTAAACCATTAATCAATATAGCATGTGACTTAGTGGACAAAAAAGGTAACAACGTTAAACCCAGTTTATGCTACAATTAGAAATAATAAAAAGAAATTAAAAATGGATTAAAATTTTATTTTCTTTTTGCTGTGATTGCTAACCAGTATACTAAACCTGGAGCTAAACCAACAATAAGAGGAATCCATACAGGCCATCCGTCTACTGCGCTTGTCATAAGTCAAAACGTAAACTTATCCTATTTAAATCCACCCAGCAGTCTGAAATTCATCATTGATCGGAGAATGAAAAGTGGACCGGACGGAATTCGAATCCGTGACCCCCCGCGTGCAAGGCGGGTATACTACCAGGCTATACTACCGGCCCACAAGAAGATGACTTACAAAGCGGATTTTAATTGTTGTCCTCTAGGATAGAATTTTATTTGAATAGGGAATTATTGCTGCATGGTACTTTTAGAATCACAAATTAAATTAAAAAAAGGAGATGTTGCTCCAGATTTTGAATTATTAGGAATTGATGATAGAAAACACACACTCAAAGATTATGAAAATTATAAAGGAATTCTAGTTATTTTCATGTGTAATCATTGTCCATATGTCAAAGCTAAAGTGGATGCATTAAACGAATTATTTGAAAAATGTGGTAAAGATATAGCAATCATAGGAATTAACAGTAATGATTCAACTGATTATCCAGAAGATAGTTTTGATGCAATGAAGCAGACAGCAACAGAGAGAAAATTCCAATTTGATTATTTAGTTGATGAAACTCAAGAAATTGCAAAGAAATATGGTGCAATGTGTACTCCAGATCCATTCTTGTTTAACAGTCAAAAAGAATTAGTTTTTCATGGTAAAATAGATAATGCTATGAAACCAGATGATGTAGCCACAGAAAAAACAATGATTGTAAATATGGAGAAATTGATTTCTGGTGAAAAAATTGAAAAGGATTTTGACCCATCAATTGGTTGCTCAATCAAGTGGAAAGAAAACTAAACTTAAATGACTCTTGCCTAGAGATTTCTTCGTGGGCTCGTAGCTCAGCTTGGCTGGAGCGTTCGACTGATAATCGAAAGGTCATGTGTTCGAATCACATCGGGCCCATTTTTTATTATTTTATATTTTGAGATATCGTTTTAGACCATTGTAAAATATCACTAATGGAATCAGATAATAAATCAGAATTAATTTTAGTTTTTTTAGAAATATTACCACATAATGCCAATTTAATGCGTTTATCAGATTTTCCTTTATTTGGCTTAATTGAATCAGCAAAAAAAATTAAACCTTCAGAAGTTTGCGAGAATATCACTACCAATAAAAGACCAGGTTTTTGTTTCCAAATTTTCCCAATTAATTTTTGAAAATCTAAATCAAATAATACATTGATTGCAGAAGACATATCTCCTAAATGAGAAACGTTCCAGCCATCAGAACGGTAAGATGTAGAGGCAGATTCAGAAATCAAAATACTTTCAGGATCAGCAGATATTACGACTACATTTTTTTTAGGATCAGATATTACGGGAATTTGATTAAAAATTCCAAGGGATTTTGAGATGGTAGTTCTTAGTAAATTCTGTTCAGCAGTTCCAATTTTTCCAGAATCATATAGATTATGAACATATTCAATAGTCGGATAAATAACTTCTAAAATTAATTGGTTTGTGGATGCACCAGAGTTAAGGCAATTTCGAATTAGAGAATAAATTTGTTCGTCATTACCTTTTACTAACAATTCAAGATAGCGTGAAGTTATTTTGAAATAATCATCAGGAAAAGTAAATGATTCTTGACCAGGTTCTAAAAACCACAATGTAACATTGCCAATATTTTTTTGACGAAGTAGACCCTCTGCTGCAAAAACTTTGAGATATTTTGTCATAGTGATTCTATTAACATTAATTTTTTTAGAAATTTCAATACCGGACATTCCACTATCAGAATTCTTCAAAACAGAGATTAGCTGTTCTCGAATATCTTCACTAAGATAGCCCCTAACCATAATGATCTTCAGTCAAGGTATTCTATAAAGACTAATTTTTAAAAAGAATAAAACATTATATACTTGAGTACTTTAATGTACGGTAAGGAAAAGTAAATTGCCAAAAGCAGGATTCAAATCAATAACAGTTTCAGAAACAGTCTATGATAAATTCCATGATGTTTATCAAAATAATAAAGACGACCTAACAATGAAAGGCGTCAATAGTTTTTCAGGTTATGTAACTTACATGTTAGAAGAGATGATGCATAAAGACAAAACTTTTGCAAGATATGCTCCAAAAATTGAAAAAATATCCATAGATGATGATAGAGTAATTCTAAAAGATAATATGAAAAATAGAATTGCAGAAGTTGCAGTTCAAAAAGGAGAATTATTTTGTCAATTATGTGATGAAAAAGACTGTGTCCATGTTGGATACGTATTTTCATTACCAGATGTATATGAAGTACTAAACTCCAGAGGAATCAAACATCCAAAATAAAATAGTGGAGGAGGTGGGATTCGAACCCACGAACTCCTGAAAGATAGGATCTTAAGTCCTACATCGTTGGCCAGGCTTGATTACTCCTCCAAAAGATTACAAATATCTATGAAATTTAACAGTTTAGAAAAATATTATACAGAATGAAGAATTATAAGGATTTTAATCAGAGGATTTTTGTGCTTCGATAGCTCAGTCTGGTAGAGCGTTACATTGGTAATGTAAAGGTCACGGGTTCAGATCCCGTTCGAAGCTTTTAATAATTTTTAATTAATAATTCAAAATGTCCAGTTCTTTTATTTGAATTAGAATTAATCGAACGATTTGCCTTTATCTTATTAATTTTCCAAGATTTATTTGAAAACAATTCAGCAACTTCTTTTGAATTAGAATTTGATAGAAGAACATTACACCCTTTTGAATCTAATTTCATACAAAGATCCGCTAATCGATTTAAATCATCATATGTAAAATTCTTGTTTGTATAACTGGTGAAATTAGCAGTTTCAGTAACCGGTTGATAAGGTGGATCAAAATAGATCAAATCATCTTTTTTAGCATCACGTAAAACTGCTTCAAAATCACGACATTGAATAGTTACTTTACTAGATGCCAAAATATGACTAACTGAGCGTAAATTATCCTCATTTACAATATTTGGATTAGTATATTTTCCTAAAGGAACATTGAATTTACCTTTACTATTTACCCGATACAACCCATTGAAACATGTTCGATTCAAAAATAGTAATCGTGATGTTTTTTCAATTTCACTTCGAGGTGCACTTTCTCTTATAGAATAATAATATGACTTTGAATCTTTTTTATAAAATTTTTCATGTTGCTTTAATGAAAATATTAAATCATTAACCCTATCACGAATAGTAGCATATGCTAAAACAAGATCAGAATTAAGATCTGAAATACTACATTTTTGTTTATTTCTTTCAGTTAGCATATTGAACAATAATGCTCCACCTCCAAGAAATGGTTCAAAATAAGTACCAAAAGATTTAGGTAAATTTTCATTTAAAACTGAAATCAATTGACGCTTTCCACCAGCCCATTTTACAAATGGTTTTGGAGTAACAAGCATCTGACCATATTCTTGCTTCACATAGTATAATCACAAAATTGCATATTGTCAAAATAGACAATAAAAGATCACAAGATGTGCAGTATTTTTTAATCAAATTTGTTTAGGGTGTACCCTAAATGAAAATAATAAAATGAAAAAGGTTGGGTTTTAGTCCCACTTTGACCATGCGGCCATCCATCTGTATGTCCAAGTGTTCAATTTACAACCTAGTGCTGCAAATGTACATCCCAAAACTGCACCTGCACCTGCGCCCAACGCGACTGGACTGTTATAGAACTTACCTACCTGGGGTTCTATTGGTGTCATATATGGTGGCAATGTTGGTCTTGGATATTTGAATGCCGTTTCAAGCGGGTCCGCTACTGTTATCAGGTTTACCATGTTGAATAATGGTAAAGACATTCCTACCAGTACGCCGCCAAACAGTATCAAGGAGTGCTTGTTCTTCTTTGTTGCCCAGTAGACTAAATCCAAAAGCATTGCTGATGGTAACCAAACTGGAGTTACAATGAAGTCATATGGGTATCCGAGTGCAAACCATGCACCTTTTGCTATCCATGTGTATACTGTCATAATTAGAGCGTAGTACGTTGCTGTGCCTGGAACGCCAGTAAACGTAAGATAATAACATGCACCTACGATAAGCATCAAAGTTTGCGATATTGAAAATACCGTAAACGAAGTCCAAGCCCAGTCAGTGTAAAAGATGTAATCTCCTGCATTAATTGTTAACAGAGTTGAGTTAACTGCAACAACTACTATGAATAAGTAGTGTGTACATCGTCTTAACCAGACCATAAGAAGTTGATGAAAAGGTCTGTATATAAAATTTTAGAGTATGATGAAGATCGATATATTTGAAGAAAATTAAAATTAAAAAGAAGTAATTTGAGGTTATTTTATCTATTTTCCAACGAATAATGCTATCATAATTGTACCTATTGTAACAGCACCTACGACACCAGCAACTAAACCATTGCTATTTTTGTTGGAACCTTCTTCCATTACTTTAACACAGAAGATGTAACCTATTGCCTCAATGATTGTTAGTACGATGAATGCAAAGTGACCACTTGGGGTTGGATATGCCCATGGATAATAGAAGTATCCTGCTGCAGTTCCACCAAAAGTTGCTAACCATGCTGCGATGAATGAAAGGGTAATCATACCAGTCATATTTTCAACGCGTCGTCCAATCATTCGTTCAACGTCGGCACTTGATGATCCACCAGCGCCGCCAGAACCGAATCCTTTAGGAAGAGTCATTATGCAATTAATCTGATTCAGAATCCTATTAAATCTTTCTTCAAGGGACGATTTCAGCACGATCAGACAGACTTAGAGAAAATAAGAAAAATAGAAAAAAGTGTGCTTTTGCACGTTTTGTCTATGGAATGCTTCTACTGTACAATTTACCTTCTAAGGCCATCTTGTACATTTCTGCAACATATGGATTCTCACCAGGAGTTTCTGCACCTAGTTCTACAAGTCGAGCATATACTCTAACTACGTATGCTAGTGCTCCCATGAAAGCTACTACAACTCCCATGTTAAACATCCAGTGATTTGGTACTGCAAATATTTCTTCTACAAACCAGAAATGCCACATCTCATTGATTCCAATTGTAAACATAGTTGCTAAGTAACCAAGAATGGTCATCTTTAAACCAGTGTTCATTGAATTATTAGGACCTCTAAGAACAGGTATTTTTCTATCATAGATTGCTGCTGCTCCCCATCCAAGTGGTAATGTGATGAAGTGAGAGTATAGCCACCAGTGTGCTGGTGTAAATGCACTATCTCTGATAGAGGTTTGATGCAAAGAACCATCAACGAAGTTATCAACTTCGACTGATGCTGCAGTGGATCCCATAGCTATGACGATGAGCCAGATTTTCTTTAGTCTCTGGATCTCAACTTCTTTTGGAATTAATGCGGGCATCTGTGCCATGTATAGATATATGGTGAATTCGACATATAAAGTAAGAGCTCATAAACTCAACATTTTTAATAGTTTTATTACATAATTTTTTTTAATAAATTGAAATAAATTTACTTAATCTAATAATATATTATAATAATTTCATTAGTTTTTCATCACTTTCAATGTTTAACATTAATGTTAAACAATGATAAAATCATCGATCCTCGTTAAGAAGGTAAAACATATAACAATGAAATTTACCTCATCATTAATAGGGATATAATATGGACGAAAAAAAGATTCTCGTATTCGGACTAGCTGTAGTACTTGCACTAGGAACATTAGGATTCAACTGGGTTGAATCTATATTGCCACCTGCAGATGCACACGGTGTCCAAGCACAACTCCAAAGTCGTTTCATCAGAATTGAAGATGAAACCTTCAACAGACAATCCCTACAAACTGGCGAAACCTTGACACTTCAAGGAACTTTAGTCAGTCTTGTAGAAAGAGACCTTAGAGGATGGTTATCCATTTTCTCAGAGTCAACCAACGCAGGTAACAGATGGGAAATGTTAGCAAGAGATCCACCAGGAAACGTCTTCGATGTTCCAGGTAACTCAGTTGTTGATTACTCATTATCTGCAAAAGCACTTGAAGCAGGTGTA
This sequence comes from uncultured Candidatus Nitrosopumilus sp., assembly GCA_905612275.1. Lineage (GTDB taxonomy): Archaea > Thermoproteota > Nitrososphaeria > Nitrososphaerales > Nitrosopumilaceae > Nitrosopumilus. The sequence goes on along the minus strand of CAJQRM010000039.1, from coordinate 9,728 downwards.
TACCACGTACACACCCAACTCAACGTAGCAAAAGTTGGTCCAGGACTTGGTCCAGGTCAAACAGTTGTCGTAGAAGGTGAACCAATTATCAAACCAATTCCATATACCAACATCGCATACCAATCAATCATAATTGGTGTCGGATATGTTATTACGTTTGCAACTAGACCTTGGCAAGTTATCTAAAATAACCCACTTTTTCATTTTATAGATTCTCCTTACGCTTTGCGTTAAGTTATCAAAATACCTTTTATTCAGAAAACACAATAAAAAAGAAATGTTAAATTTTAAAATAACAAAGTTAGATATCAATCAAAGTTATTTTTTTGGAGAAGTTGAATTTCGTTCTGATAAATACAAAGTAAATATTCAAAATGAAAGAAGAGGTAAAGTTCTCAGATTACCATTTCAAATAGATTCAAAAAATGAAAAAATCATTGTAAGGATGACAGGATCTGGGGATTTGTTTGTAGAAGATTATTTACCATACAAAGGAGAATCAGAGTGGTTAGAAATAGACTCAAATGAAATCACATATTTTCTTGCAGACAATCAGGACCAATTAGATACAATTGAAATAATGTATGAGTAAAAGAAAGGACTTTAAGGAATCTAAATGAAATATTGACAATGATTTGGCCAGGTACTGGAGATCCATATAAAAGGAAAAAAACAATCAAATTTCTAGCAATTACTGCAGTCATTGCAATATCAGTAGGTTTAGGAAGTACTTTGATTCAAGGTACACTTGGGCAAGATAATCCTCTCAAAGTCTGCATTGAAGATAGAGATACGCCATACAAAATTAAAGCAACATTAGAGATAATTATTGATGGCGTAAAAGCAGACATTCCCGCAAATATTGGATTGGATGAAGGAGAATGTCAAAGAACTCTGTATACATTAACTAATGATGGTACCATTTACGCAGAATGGGAAGAAGAATATCCATTTGAAATAGGACACTTTTTGTGGATGTGGGATTTTCCTCTAAGAGACATGGATCAGAATAAATCAACAATTTATGTGAATGATAAAGAATCATCTCATTTCATCAATCATCCATTACAAGATGGATATAACTACAAAGCAGTATTTACTTCAAAGAATTATGATACATCTAAAGACAAAGATTACTTGCCACCATTACCAGAAAACTAAATTCAAAAAAAAAGTAAATTTAGACTTTGTGAATTTAGAAAAATAATTTTAAATTATTTTGAACAAAGTATTTTGAAAAGATAAAATCGTGGAAAAACTAACTTGAAAATATTAAAAATAATGAAAAGATGAAAGGTGGTAATTTTACCAATATTTACCGTTGTCTGGAATAAGACCAATACCTTCTCTTTCAAAGTGTCTGTCTAATTCATCAACCCATCTCTCACGGTTGTCTTTGTAAGCCCAGCCGTGTACACGTAACCAGAATGAAATTACAGCTAAAAGGAATACTGTGAACATCATGGTTCCGAAGATGTAAATCATTACATCATAGAATAATGGATCATAGTTTGGTCCTAATTGCCCTGTTAATGTTGACAGGATATTTAGGAAAGTACCTACGATAGGAATCATAACATTTTTGCACTATTTCTGCGATATATACATTTCTCTTATTATCATAAAGTACGAGATCAGTATCCACTAAAAGAGCATAATAAAATGAAAAGGAAAAGTGAGGTTTGTTTTATCCTCTGCCCATTGCTGCGTATTTACCAGATCTTCCTTTTATGAAGAAAGCTCCTGCAATACCACCGAATACTGCACCTGCAATTATTGCTGCGCCAACAACACCGTCTGCACTAATGTATGGTGTTCCTGATCCAGCTGCTGGATTTGCTTCAGCAGAAGCAACTCTTCGTGTTTGAATCTCAAGTGCTTCTTCTAAAGTATAGGATCCGGTTTCTCCTGCACCACCAACGTTACCCATGTACTGTGCAAATGCTACTGCACTTTCTGCATAGAGTCCGATAGTGAAGACAGCTATTAAGGATGCTACTAAAATTATTTTTGTGTTCATACCTTTTACCTGTCGTTTTCCAGCCAGAGACTTATTTAACTTTTATTCTAAATGCCAAGATTATGATTTATTTGCGAGATCAGCAAAAGCAACGTTTAATTCTACTTTTAATTGAGCCAAATCATGGGACGAATGCATACACATAGACACGGTAAATCACATTCAATTAGACCAGCCACACTACGTGCACCATCATGGATTACATTAACTCCTGCAGAAATAGAAGCATTAGTAGTAAAATATTCCAAAGATGGTTTGACTCCTAGTCAAATTGGAATCAAATTAAGAGATCAACATTCAATTCCATTAATCAAACCAATTACAAAAAAGGGCATTAATCAAATTCTAGAAGAAAATGATTTGAAAGCAGATATGCCAGAAGACTTGGAAAATATTGTCAACAGAGCAGTAGGTCTTCAAAAACATCTTAAAGAAAACAAAGGAGATAACAGAAATGTTAGATCTTTAGAATTGATTGAAGCTAAAGTTCACAGATTATCGGTATATTACAAAAGAATTGAGAGAATTCCTAAAACATGGAAGTATAAATCTGTGGTTGCTCAATTAGAGTAATGACAAAAGCGTTTGAAGAATCACTATCATTTTTCAAAGATAAAATTTCAGATTGTATAAAATCTAAAAAATCAATTTCAATTACAACTCATATTGATTGTGATGGATTAACATCTGGAAGTATTATTGCTAAAGCGTTGATCAGAGAAGGTGCAAGATGTACCCTTAGAACATCAAAAGAATTTAGTAAAAATGTAGTAGAGTCGTTCAAAACAGATTCTAGAGATTTTCACATTGTAACAGATTTGGGAGTGGGATTTGGAAAAGATCTAAATCAAACATTAGGGGATAACTGGGTTATTTTAGATCATCATCAAATATCAGAAGAAGAAAAAGATAATCAAAATATCATAAATTCATGGAAATATGGAATTGATGGCGGTTCAGAAATTTGTGCTGGGGGAATGGCATATTTTGCAGCAATGGCACTTGATGAAAAAAATTCAGATTTGTCAGAAATTGCAGTAGTTTCAGCATTAGGAGATAGACAAGATCAAGGAGAAAGAAAATCATTTACAGGTAAAAATTTTGAAATTGCCAATACTGCTAAAGAATTAGGACTAGTAGAGATAGATTTAGACTTGTTATTAGTTGGAAGAGAAACTAGACCACTTGCAGAAGCCCTTGCTTTTACATCACAGCCATTTATTGAAGGATTAACATGGAATAAAGAAACATGTTTATCAATTCTAAAGTCATCTGGAATTGAACTAAAAGAAGAGGGTAGATGGAGAGTTCCAGCAGAACTAAATGAAGAGGAAAAAAAATTAGTAATAGAATCTATAACTAAATTCTCTTCAGATAAAAATACTACAGAAGTAATGTCAGAATTAATTGGATATACATACACATTTCCAAGAGAAGATAAGAGAAGTTTCCTAAGAGACGGCAGAGAATATTCAACTATGCTTAATTCATGTGGAAGAATTAATCGTTCAGGAGTTGGAATGGCAATATGTATGGGGGACAGAAATAAAATTCTAACCGAAGGAGAAGATATTCTAACAGATTATAGAAAAAAGATCAAAGAATACATGAATATCTTATCAAATGAAAGGTGGAGAATTTCAGAAAATGAAAATTGTGTAATGGTAAATGGAGAAGACATAGTACCAGAAACAATGACAGGGACAATATCATCACTAATTGCAGGATCACCAAAAAATACAGGAAAAATTGTAATTCTAAGAACTAGAGGAGAGGAGAATACAATAAAATTTTCATCAAGGAAATCCTTTAGTTGTAAATCAGAGATCAATCTCAGTGAATTAATGAGAAACGGTGCTGAAAGATTTGAGGGTATTGGAGGAGGTCATAATGGGGCAGCAGGTGCAAAAATAACTAAAGACAAATTGGACGAATTTTTAAAATATTTAGAAGTAAATGTCGTTAACGTGCGAAATACAAGTAATTCTCAATAACATATCTGAGAAAAAGGCAGAAACTGTCAAAAAGGCATTAGAACCAGATAATGTAAATTTTCCAAAAGGATTGAGTCTTTATGTTGAAAATATTGATAACAAACTAGTTTTTAATTTTGAAAGTAAAGAAAACATGAAACAGTTAGTAGGAACTATAGATGAAGTGTTGGAACATATCCAAGTTGCATTAAAGGTGATTGAATAATGTTAGATCCTAAACTAATCAAAGAGAACCCAGAAATCATCAGAAGTATGCTCAAATCCAGAGCAGTGGAATTTGATCTAGATGGGTTAATTGAATTAGATAAAAAAAGACGAGAGTTTATAATTAAAACGGATGAATTAAGAAAAAAGAAAAATCAAGTTGCAATCATAATATCAGAAAAAAAGAAAGGCGGTGATGATATATCTTCAATTTTAGCAGAAATGAAAAATATTTCAAATGAAATAACAGAATCAGAATCAGAACAAGAAAATATTGAAAGTGAATATTTAAAATTAGCATCAACAATTCCAAATCTAGTTCATGAATCAGTTCCAATAGGAGTAGATGATAGTGCAAATATAGAAATAAAAAAATGGGGGAATATTCCAGAATTTGATTTTAAAATAAAAGATCATATTGATATTTCAGAAGATTTGAATTTAGTAGATTTAGAAAGAGCTGCAAAAGTAGCAGGTGCCAGATTTTATTATCTAAAAAATGATCTAGTAAGATTAAATCAAGCATTGATTCATTTTGGATTAGATTTTCTTGCAGAAAAAGGATATTCTCTGATTCAACCACCATACATGATTAATCGAGAATCAATGGAAGGGGCAGTAATTGCCGAAGATTTTGAAGAAGTTATTTACAAAATTCAAGAAGAAGATCTCTATATGATTGGAACATCAGAACATGCAATGGCTGCAATGCATTCAAAAGAAATTATTGAAGGGAAAGAAATTCCAATGAAATATGCAGGAATTAGTCCATGCTTCAGAAAAGAGGCTGGAGCACATGGACGAGATCAAAAAGGAATTTTCAGAGTACATCAATTTGATAAAATTGAACAATTTGTTTTTTCAAAACCAGAAGATTCTTGGAAAGAACATGAAAAAATGTTAGCAGTTGCAGAAGAATTTTATCAAAAATTAGAAATTCCATACAGAGTAATGCTACTATCAACAGGAGATATTGGAAAAATTTCAGCAAAAACATACGATATTGAAGCATGGATGGCTGGACAGAATGCATATAGAGAAATTGTATCTTGTTCAAATTGTTTAGAATATCAAGCAAGACGATTGAAAATTAGATTCAGAGATAAAACAAATGAAGATACTCAGTACATCCATACTTTGAACAGTACACTAATAGCTACAACTAGAGTTTTAGTAGCTATAATGGAGAATTTTCAAACAAAAGATGGTCACATTAGAATTCCTCAAGTTTTACAGGGATATATGGGAAATCAAAAAGAGATCTAGTCACATACCCTTATATTTTGGATTCAAAGGTCGTTAAGAATTGGCACGTAGAAAAGGTCGAATAAAGGACAAGTGGCGAGAAAAACGCTGGGTTACAGTTAATGCTCCAGATTCATTTAACAATATCCCAATCGCATATGTACCAATTACAGATGATGAAAATGCATTAGGTAGAGTAATAGAAATCACATTATTTGATATTCTTAAAGGAGATCCTTCACAGCATCAGTACAAACTATATTTCCAATTACATAAAGTAGAAGGCGAAATTGCAACAACAATTTTCAAGAGATTTGAATATTCAAAAGAATTTTTGCGTAGTTTAGTTAGAAGAGGTTCATCTAAAATTAATTTCATCATAGATATTAAAACAAAAGACGGATATGTATTCAGAGTTAAAGTAATTGCATTAACACATAAACCATTAAACACATCAAGAAAACATGCACTAAGAATTATTGCAAGAGATGTAATTAACAAAACAGTTCCAGAAATGACAATTGATCAATTTGTTCAAGCTACCTGTTATAGTAAAATTAATTCAGATATCATGGCTGCATTCAAGAGAGTTATCAAAGTAAGACACGTTGGTCTTGAGAAAGTAAAACTAATCAGAACAGCAGATAAAGAGACAAAATTACTAGAAGCATAAGTAATTAGAATTATCTATTTACAATTATGATTAACAAGATAGAAGTTACTATCGACGTAATTGTTCATGCAACAGAAGATATTTCAAAAATATTCCAATCCTTTGATGAAATATTAGAAGTTAAAGAAGAAGATTTCACGATGATAGAAACAACAGGCTATTTTGAAAATCCAATAATCATGTTAAAGGCTAAACTTGTGAAAAAACAGGCTCAAAATTTGATAAAAAAAATTATGAAATTACTACCAAGTAATCAAATTAATGAATTAATTGAAGAGATTGAAGATAGAACTGTAGATTCAAGATTTCATCTAAGATTAGATAAACAAGAATTAGTTAAAGGTGCATTGATAGTTAGTGAAAAAGATACCATAAAAATAAAAATTCATACTCCAATTTATAACAAAAAAGACACCACAAAAATATTTACTGAAATTTTTCAAATGGTCAACTAGATTAAATAGGAATAGATCGATTATCCAATTTGGGAATGAGGAAATATTAGCCGCTCCAGTCTGAGCTAACGCCTTGAAGACGCCGCGACGAACCGACCCCAAATTAATTTAATGATAATCAAAGGAATTTTAACATTAGAACAGGGTTTATTATAAATACGGATAAACAAGGCTAGTTATCATGACAGATTATGACGTTATAGTAGCTGGAGGAGGATTAGCAGGCACAATTACAGCACAATCTATATCACATTATTCAAATCAAAATTTAAAAATTCTTGTAATTGATAGAAATACTGAATTTTTACCAGGAAGAAAATCATTAGCAGGATGGGTATGCGGAGATGCATGTTCAAAAGAAGCAGTTGATTTCATGTCAGAAAAAATCAAAGTTCAATGGACCAGACCAGAAATTGAACATGATGTTAAAGGAGTAATGGCATTCTCACCAGATAATGAAACATCAATTCCATTTGATGGTGCAGGCTACATGCTTAATCGTGTTAAACTTCCTGAAATACAAAATGAACGATGTAGAAAAGCAGGAATTGAATTTGAATTTGAAATTAATCTTACAGGTCTAATTTATGATGGGCAACAAGTAGTAGGAATTGAAGGTATAGATAATAAAACAAAACAACCTTTCAAAAAAACATGTAGAATAGTAGTGGATACAACTGGTGTAACATCTGTTTTAAGAAATGGATTAAAAAATTCTACTAAAGTTGAAAAGAGAATTGATAGACGAGATTTAGAATCAACTGGAAGAGAAATAATGTATTTTGAACCAGAACAAGAAAATCTTAAAGAATTTGATCCAGATTATTGTATCATTCATTTAGATCAAGACATTGCACCAGGGGGATACGGATGGGTATTTCCAAAAGCAGATAATAAAGTCAATATTGGTTTAGGTGTTGAAAAATCACTATTAGATAGAAGAAACAAAAGATTAGGAAAAAAAGATAATGTTCAAACATTGATGAAAGAATATCTTGAAAGAAACAGTGTAATTAAAAATCCAAAACTTTCAGAAGACGTAGAAGATGTTAACAACAATACAGGTGTCTTTCAAGTTTCTGTAAGAAGACAAAATGATTGCATGGTATCAGGCGGATACATGTTAATTGGGGATTCAGCTTGGATGCCAAAACCAATTGATGCAGGAGGAATTGGACCAGCAATAATTGCAGGAACAATTGCAGGGAAGAACATAGTTGAATCACTTGAAGCAAATGATGCATCTGAAGCATCATTATGGCAATATAATTTAGATTTCATTAAAGAATACGGATACAAAACTGCAGGATTAGAACTTTTTAGAAGATTAGTTCAACAAATGTCTAATGAACAAATTAGTTATGGAATGAAGCACTTTTTAGGAAATCTTGACGTGGAATCAATTAGTAAAGGTGAGCATCCTGACTTTTCAGGATTAGGAAAAATTGGTATGATCATAAGGGGTGCAATGAATAAAACTGTAGCAGAGGGTCTGAGATATACATCTAAAGAAAACCAATGGTTAGTTGAACATTATTATGATTATCCAAAAGATCCATCAGGATTTGAACAATGGAGTAAATCATTACATCAGAGACTAGATGAATCATTTGCTAAAGTAGAAGCATTTGACAAATAGATCCAACATTAAATATTGTTACAATTAATGAAAAAAAGCCTTGGAAGAAATTCAATATTTAGATTGGAATAATTCAAATCAAATTATCAAAAAAGCATACGAAGCAGGACTTTTTGTTCTGATAATTGGACCAAAAGGAACTGGAAAAACATCACTAGTAAGAGATTTTGCTAAAAATAATAATAATAAATTAGAATCAATTAATTTTAGTTTAAGAACCAGAGAAAGTCATTTGATTGGAACAAAAACACTAACAGATGGAACAGTTAGTTTTGATGAAGGTCTATTGATAAAATCAATGAAAAATGGAGATTTACTTTATTTAGATGAGATCAATGCAGCTGAAGCAGATGTATTGCTTAGATTAGATGAGGCATTAGATGATAGAAGACAAATTGTACTAAAAGAGGCAACAGGCGAAGTTATCAAAGCAAAAGAAAATTGGTTCGTAATTGCAACAATTAATCCATTATCACATAGTGGAACAAAAGAACTTCCACCACAAATACTAAGTAGATTTCCAGTACGCATTAGATTGGAATATCCACCAGAAGAAATAGAGTTAGACATTGTAAAAAAATATGTTTCAGGAAATCATGAATCAGAAATTATTCAAGCAATTAAACTAGCAAATACATTAAGACAGGCTGCAGCAGTTGAAGAATTATTTTATTCACCAAGTTTGAGAGAAACTATTGCATTTGGAAAATTATTAGATAAAGAAGTATCACCAAAAGAAGCTGCTAACATTGTTTTTGGAAATGTATACACACAGTGGGGAAATATAGAATATCAAAAAGTAAGTGACATCATTACCTCAATGTTTGGAAGTTAAATGCAATCAATCCAACTTCAAAATGATTCTTTATTAGAAATAGCTACTTTTCTTATTAGACGATGGTCTGAAGTAGACAACGTCATAATTGAAATTTCAAATAATATTGAAACCAAAACAAGATTAAAAGAAAATAAAGTAATCTTGACACCTTTAGAAAAAAGAATAGGAAATGACTTTCAAAAATATAGACAGTTTAGAACATCATCATGGTACGAAGCAATGAAAATAAAATATTCTGAAAAAATTCTTAGTGATGATCATGCTTTTGGATTTATCCTCAATGCAATGGAAACACAAAGAGTAGAAGAATTAGGAAGGAAAATTTGGAAAGGAATGGATGAAGAAATTATTTTTAACTATTCATACATGCTTGTTGCAAGACCACAACTTCATACAGTTTATGGTAAAGCAAGAATTGTAGAGGCATTTTATCAATATTTTATGTTTGGTGCAATCAAAGGAGAAATTCAAGAAAGTCATTTTGATAAAATTAAAAAAGCAAGTACATTTGCAAAAAAAATTGTAAGTGAATCAATAAAAAATAATCAAAAAACAAGCTGGATTGAAAAAAATGTAACACAAATAATTAAAATTTTAGAAATTGATTCACTGTTAACAATTCCAATATCAGTAGCATTTATGAAAGCAGGTATGGCGTTA
>CAJQRM010000038.1 GCA_905612275.1 uncultured Candidatus Nitrosopumilus sp. | reverse complement strand
TTGATTTATCATTTGATCATATCGGTGAAACACACTGGAACAAACAATTACAATTGTTAAAGTACGGTGCAACACTTGTTTCATGTGGAGCAACAACTGGTTACAATGCACAAACTGATCTTAGACATGTGTTCTTCAAAGGAACTAACATCTTAGGTTCAACACAAGGAACCAAAGCCGAACTTGATCAAGGTCTCTATTGGATGGGTCAAGGTAAAATTAAAGCTGCAATTGATTCAACGTACACCTTTGAACAAGCAGCAGAGGCACACACAAAGATGCTAAACGGAAAAGGCATGTTTGGTAAAATCTTAATGAAGCCTGAAGGCGCTTAGTCATTTAATGACTCAGCTCTTCCGTAGTCTTATTTTTGTACCTGGGAACAATCCCAGATTTCTTGAAAAGGCAAAGAAGATTCAAGCTGATATTATTTGCTTTGATTTAGAGGACTCTGTTCCAGATGATGAAAAAACTAGTGCAAGAAAATTAATCAAAAATGCATTAAAATCTCGTTCAGAATACTCTTCTTCCATTTTCGTTCGAACTAATTCTCCATTATCTGGAAAAATTCCATCAGATCTAAAGGAAATTATTCAAAAAGGAATTGATGGTATAGTTATTCCTAAAGTAAATAATGTTGCAGAATTAAAAAAAATACAAAAAATTCTTTCCAGTTTAGAAAAATCTAAAAAATTAAAACCAATTCAAATTATTCCGTCTATTGAATCAGCTGAAGGTGTTGTTAACTCCTATTCAATTGCATCATTTGGAAAACGTGTTAATGCTATTATTTTTGGAATTTTTGATTTACTAAATGATCTTGGTGTTGAATATGTAAAAGATTCACCCGGTGGAAAATACTCTCGATATAAAATCCCTGTCGATGCAGCAGCTGCAGGTATATCTGCTATTGATGGTATCTGGCAAGATCTAAAAGATTTGAAGGGATTAGAAACGGATTGTAATTTTGGAAAAAGTTTAGGATATGCTGGTAAAAGTATAATACATCCAGATCAAATTTCCATGGTCCATAAATCATTTCATCCTAATAAAACTGAAATTTCATGGGCAGAGAAAGTTTGTACAGTATATCTAGAATCAACAAAAAAAGGTAAAGGTGCTACAACAGTTGATGGAAAAATGATAGATGAAGTACATTACAAACAAGCAAAAGCACTTCTTGATATTGTAAAATAATAAAATGATTGACCTTCTTGATCCAACAAATGTAATCACTCGAATGTTTAATGGTGAAAATTATGATCAGTTATACAACTACTGTAAAGATTTACTCAAAAAGGATCCATCTGACATGCTTGCCTTACAAAATATTTCATTATCGCTCATATATCTAAAAAATTATGAAGAAACACTTGTTTACTGTGATAAAGTTCTTGAAATAAAACCATCTGATACATATGCATTAAAAAACAAAATTTTTGCTCTTGAAAATTTGAAGAAACATGATGACGTTTTAAAACTATGTGAAAAACTTCTATTAATTGATCCTAAAGATACTTGGGCCCTAAACACTATGGGGATATCTCTTAATGAATTAGATCGTCATAAAGATGCAATTCAATATTATGATACTACACTTGTAATTGATCCCAATGATGTAACTGCATTAATGAATAAGGCTATTTCACTTAGCCATTTTGGAAATTATCAAGATGCAATTAATTATTATGATTTAGCTCAACGAATAGATTCTAGCCTAAGAGAAATACCACCAGCTAAATCAAAATTATTTGAAAAATTAAACATGACTGATGAGGCATTTTTAGCTGCACAAGGAGTACTGAATAAAGATATGGCAAAAATCAAATCTGATGCTAAAGAAAACAAATGTTCTGTTTTCCATCAATTTTGTGATGATGAATTTCAAAACTCAGATTCAAAATAATTTTATTTCTAATAATTATCTAAATCAATTTATACAAAGACTCTTCACTTCTTTTTGATGTTTACGGGTATTGTTGAAGGAATTGGAACAGTAAATAAAATTTCCAAAATTACTAAAAACCGAAGTGCAATTGAAATGACTATTGATTTGGGTAAACAAGTAAAGGGATTAAAAATTGGACAAAGTGTTGCACTTAATGGGGTATGTCTTACTGCAACTAAATTATTTAAATCTAAATGTATTTTTGAAATGATTGAAGAGACCACAAAAAAAACTGATCTTGGTAATCTAAAAATTGGGGGAGTAGTAAATATTGAGCGAAGTTTAAAGGCAGGTGATAGATTGGAGGGTCATTTTGTTTTAGGTCATGTAGATGGAGTAGGAGTAATAAAAAAAATTCTAAAAAAACCTAAAGAAGTCCAAGTTTATTTTGAAGTTCCTAAAAATTTAGCAAAATATGTTGTAAAGAAAGGATCAATTGCAATTGATGGAATTAGTTTAACTGTTGTTGACATAAAAAAAACATTGGCATCTGTTTCATTAATTCCTCATACCCTTGAAATTACAAATTTTCATACTAAGAAAGTAGGAGATAAGGTTAATATTGAAACTGACATTCTTGGTAAGTATATTTTAAACCAAGGCTAATTATCTACTATTATAGTGGTAATTACCAATTTTTTAGTAAACTATATACTTAGATTGAAATAATTTTTGTATATGTCACTTGGAACTGGACTTGAATCTCTTAAACGTGGTGAGTTTGTATTATTATTTGATTCAGCAGGACGTGAAAATGAAATTGATATGGTTGTAGCTGCAGAATTTATCACTCCTGAACATGTTGCACGAATGCGTCAGAATGCAGGGGGATTACTTTGTATTGCACTAGAACATAATTTTGCAAAATCTCTTGAATTACAATACATGCATGAACTTCTTTCTAGTTCATCAATTTCAAATAAAGAAATGATAATGGGTTTGGCTCCATATGGTGATTATATTTCTCAACAAGATTTTATAGAAAAATTATTTAATTTTTATGGTCAAAATGAGTCAGAAATTAAATTTTTAACTTGGTATAGGTATATTGATCAGGAAATAGATACTTGTGTTGTCAAAGATCAAAATATTGGTGATCAAACAATAACTGTGGGTGGAGGCTCCAGTTTGGGTACAAGTGAGCATGTAATTGAAAGATTAAATCAGTACAATTGCAATGCTGGAATTGTTACTACTGATCAAAATTTTAAATCTGGATGGAATGAATTTAAAACTCAAATCCAAATGTTAAATTAAAATGATTTCTTTAATTATTTCTGAATCTGCATTAGAACTAATTCCTTTTGAATTAGAAGACCATCCATCAGTTATTTCACATGCTAGAAAATTAGGAAAATATCCTTCGGAAATTTTATTGGATAATTCTTGGCATTTTGCAGCTATGAAAGGAATAAAAAATGAAATTAAACGTGGACGTCCTGATCTAGTTCATTTTTCAATACTTGAAGCTACAACAATTCCATTATATCTTCAAAATAGATTAAATCTCTTTGTACATACTATTGATGATAAAGTAATACATTTTGGGAAAAATGTTCATCTTCCAAAATCTTATCATAGGTTTGAAGGTGTGATTGAAAAATTATATCAAGAAAAAAAAATTATATCAAACAATGAATTATTACTTGAGCTTAAAGATCAAACATTTTTAGAACTAATATCTGAAATTAATCCATCTAAAATTATTGGTTTTTCTACTGAAGGTCAATTAAGTTCATATGAAAAAATCGCAGCACAAATTTCAGATAACTCTTGTATTGTACTTGGAGGATTTCAAAAGGGACATTTTTCTGACTCCATTCAAAATAAAATTACTGATCTATACTCTGTTGGAGATGAATCATTTGAAGGCCATGTTGTTGCATCTAGAATCCTATATGAATACGAAAAAACCATTTTTATGTAGGAAATTTCTTTTTCTTTTTATCGCAGTCATAGTATAGCCTGGTTAGTATTCGGGGTTTCCAACCCTGTGACGCGGGTTCGAATCCCGCTGACTGCATTTTATTTATAATGATCAGAACTAATTTTTAGCTGTATTTTTAAAAATTATTGTGAAACCCATAGTTTACAAAATTGCAATGGAGCGAATGCAAATTCTTATTGATAATGCAATCACTAATGCAAGAACAGACCCAGAGTTATCTCAACGTCAAGCTTCAATTGCTCGCAGAATAAGTACTAAATATAAAATTCGAATGCCTTATCATCTTCGAATAGTTTTTTGCAAAAAATGTAAATCATTTATTGCTCCGGGAATTAATTCAAGAATTCGTTTAGGTCGTGCATCAGTCAAGTCGATCCGAATTTCTTGCAATTTATGTGGTCACACTTATCGTAAAATTATATCCAAATAATTTGTAATTGTATTTTAATACAGACTGGTGGCTTCATTGATGATTCTTTATTTGTACAAGGAATTCAATTTTTAATTAAAGAAGGAATTTTACAAATTTAGTAATAGAATTTGAATTAAACTATTTTTCATCTTCTGAATCCTTTTCTATTTGATTGCGCCACCTATTTTTTCCACCTTCTCCAAATTGACGCCAATTTTTTTGCATTGGGCATATTATGGTATAACTATGTAAAAAATTTTTCCTGTGCGATCTTTTTTCAAAATTGAATGCATGCCTAAATATCTAAAAGAATTTTTGTTGCTGGTCTCAATGATTTATAAGACGATTATCGATTTCTGCACTTTATGGCAAAAGTCTATGATGTACCAGCAGATGTCCTAATTGATAAATTAGCAAATATTCTAAAAAATGAAGATATTCCTGCTCCTTCTTGGACTCCATTTGTCAAAACTGGAGCACATGCAGATAAACCCCCACAAGATAGTGAATGGTGGCATACTAGATGTGCATCAATTATGAGAAAAATTTACTTTAACGGTCCAATTGGTGTTAATGAATTAAAGAAAGATTATGGTGGTGGTAGACCATCTGGATATGGTGCTGCTCATCATAAAGATGCAAGTGGTGCAATTATTCGTACTGCAATTCAAGGATTAGAAAAACTTGGATATTTACAAAAAGTTGAAAAGAAAGGTAGAGTTGTTTCTAAAAATGGAATGCAAAAACTAGATAGACTTGCAACAGAAATTCTTAATGAGTTAATTTTAGAAAAGCCTGAATTAAAAATTTACCGTTAGATGAAAATGAGTTTTCCTGAACCAAATGATCTACCAAAAGATCATGTTAATCATGAACAAGCAGCACAAAAAGAACAAATTCTGAAACAAATTCTTACTCCTGAAGCTCGAATGAGATTAAACAATATCAAAATGGTAAAACCTGAATTATCCGATCTTGTAGAACAATATCTAATTGGAATGGCAACACAAGGAAAAATGCCTGGACAAATAAATGACGATCAATTAAAACAAATTCTTCTATCTACGCAGCAACCAAAGCGTGATTTTAAGATAAATCGTGTATAATACAGATAAAATATAATTATGGGAAAAATTTCTAGTAATTCATGAAAGCCGTTACATACAGTGAATACGCACCAGATGATAATTACGCTAAAATCCTTAAAGTCCAGGATATAGATGACCCAAAACCAAAAGCAGATGAAGTTGTTTTTGAAGTAAAATCTGCGGCCCTAAATTATAATGATATTTGGGGAATGAGAGGACAACCAGTACCTGTTCCATTACCACACGTTTCAGGTTCTGATGCTGCCGGTGATGTTATTGCCATTGGTGAGGATGTTAAAAATATAAAAATTGGAGATAAAGTAGTTTCTCACTCTAACATGTCATGCAGAGTTTGTAAGGCATGTACTGATGGACGAGAATTTGATTGTATTAAAAGAACAATTTGGGGATTTCAAACAGGTCCTAATTGGGGAGCATTCCAAGAAGTAACTCATTTACCCGAAGTCAATGTTTCAAAAATCCCAGAAGGTGTATCATATGATCAAGCAGCAGCTGCATCAATGACATTACTAACTTCATGGCACATGCTAGTTGGTAGAGCCAAAATTACTCCCGGACAAACTGTTCTAATTATGGGTGGAGGTTCTGGAGTAGGAAGCTTTGGAATTCAAATTGCAAAATTATACAACTGTGATGTT
>CAJQRM010000037.1 GCA_905612275.1 uncultured Candidatus Nitrosopumilus sp. | reverse complement strand
TTCTTGATTCGTAATAATGTGATTTTTTCCTACACTTGCTTTGTGTTTACTTCGTTTACGTATTGAATAGCCTGGTCTACTTAATGTGACAGATATTCCAAGACCTAAGATTCCTATTTGTGGATCATATTTTACATCTGGAATATCTATATGTTCATTAATTCCAAATGAATAATTTCCAAAATTATCAAATGATTTACCGTTTACACTGTTTCCTTTAGCTTCTAGTAACCTTTTCAATAGTGCTACTGCATTATCTCCCCTAATTGTTACTGCAACACCTATTGGTTCTCCTTTTCTTACTCCCCATTCTCTTTGAGCTTCTTTTGCATTACGTGTTGATGCCTTTTTTCCTGAAATTTGTTCTAGTGCTCTCCTTGCAACATCAATAATGTCCCCTGATTTACCAACACCCATGTTTAGTACTACTTTCTCTAAAGAGATTTTTTTCATTGGGGATTCTGTTGTTTGAGACATATTATCACTTTAATTGAATTACAGGCTCCTCTTTACCTATTGGCATGATGATATCTGCCGGAATTTCAATTTTTTTATCACCTAAAATTAGAATAACTCTTTTTGGAAGAATAAATGTGCCCTTTTCTACACTTTCCACTTTACCAATTTGTCCTGCATTGATTCCTCGTATTACTAATCCTTGACAACCTGCTTCTAATTTAATAATGTCTAAAATCTTTTGATCTGGAATTTGCATTACACATGTATCTCCAACACTTGCTTTAACTTCTGCAAGTGTAGAACGTCCATCATGAAATCCTGTTTGTGTTGTTTCTTTATTGATAGATGTTTTAGTTACAACTCTAACCAGTTTTTTAGATTTTTCTGATTCATTAATTTTAATTGGTTTGAGAATTTTTCCTTCAGTTGGAACAAGACGATAAATATCTGAAACATTTTCTAATTCTATTACATCCATTAATCCAATTGCATGATGAAGTGATTTTCTAACAACGCCATCAATTTTGACTTTACCTGCATATATTGATGCTTTAGCTTCTCTTAGACTTGTAACTATTTTTAATGTGTCTCTAAGAAATACTGCTGTTGGTATTGCATTAGCCTTTTTGTGTGGACCTGGTTTTACTGTAATTACAAATCTTTTATTTTTTCTAGTAATTCCCCAAAACTGTGGAGCCATTTGTCGTTTGAGTTTTTTACTACCAGCAATACTTACCATTATTTCTCATCTTCCTTTTTTTCTACTTTTTTTACTACTTTTGTTTCTTTAGTATTTTCTTTAACTGGTGTTTCTTTTGGTTGCTTTCTTGGATCTTTGCCCTCTAACTTTGCCATTCTCCATTTATCACTAGTGTTTAGTGATGTAATTACCAGGTTTGATGTATGAATATAAACATCAAATTTATCACCTTTTGTTTTTTCTTTCTTTATTCCGTCAATTGTAACACTGGATTTTTTTGTTGATATTTTTGCAATTTTTCCATCAACACCTTTGAACTCTCCTCGTGAAATTGTGATACTGTCACCTTCGAGTGCTCTTACACTTTTTTTACCATATTTTTTCTGTAAGTCTTTTGATAAATTACTGCCTAATTGTTTACTTCGTGTTTGGAAAGTTGCTTGGTAAATCATTTGATTACGCATTTTAGTTGGTTTTACCATTTTATCATATCACCGTTGATGCCAAGTTAGCTACTCTTGGCCATTTTTCTGAAGCTTCTGCTGCTACTGGTCCTTTGATGTCTGTTCCTTTTGTTTCTCCTTCTGGAGTAATCAATACTGCTGCATTATCCTCAAAACAAACTCTTACACCATTTAATCTACGAACTGCATATTTTTGTCTAACAATAACTGCACCATAAACTTGTTTTCTTAATTCTGCTGGACCTTTTTTAACCACTACGTTACAGTAGTCTCCAACACCACCTGCTGCAAGTCTTGATGATCTTGTTTTATGTCTTGGAACATTAATTACTTCTAAAATTTTAGCACCTGAATTATCTGCACAAACAATATTTGCTCCTACTGGAATTGATCTTGTTACATAAGGGCGGAATTCCTGTACACCTTTTCCAGCTTGTTTTGCCATTATGCTTTTACCTCGATTACTACATATGATACTGATTTGGATATTGGTCTACATTCTGCAGTCAATACATGATCACCTGATACAACATCAATGCATCCTGGCACGTGAGCATGAATTATGCTTTTACCTCTAGCATATCTTTTAAATTTAGTAAAGTAGATTGGTTCTTCTTTTGTTAATGTGATTGTTTGTTTTGCTTTATCCCCAGTAACCTTACCATCAAATAATTTACCTCTAATTGATAACCCTCCATGAAATGGACAATTCCTATCTTCACATTCTCTTTTTGGCTCATTTACTTTAATTCCTATATTTTTAGTCATGATTTACCTCCTATTCTCTCAAATGGTCTTTTTGCAATTTTTGAACCTTTTACAATCATTTCTTTATTTGCCACTAAAAACTTCCAATCACTTGTTGATTTTGGAATATTTTTTAGACCTTTTTCTGTATTTATTGTAAACATTGATTTTGTTTCATTAATTATTGTTCCATTTAATCCTATTACTTCCTGATTACTGGAGTTTATGATTTGAGTATTCAATCCAATAAATTCATGTCTAGAAATGTTATCCGCAGTTATCATTTCTTTTTCTCCATTTCATTTAATCTAGTTAGCATTCTTGCAATGTTGTGGCGTATTGGTTTTAGTTTACCGCTCTCTTTTCTTAATGTTCCTTTGGAGGAGTCAACTCTAAGTTTTGCCAAGTCTGTTCTATTATCTAAAATTTTACTTCTAAGATCTTTTTCATTTAGTTTTCGTACTGTCTTCATACTGATTTTGGTCATTTCAATTCTACCTCATCTTCTTCCATTGTTTTTAGCGATTTCATTTTTTCTGATTCAATTAAAATTTGTTCTGATTCTGACTTTGCTTTATTTTCAGTACCTTCAACTTTTACAACTTCAACTTTTACATCTCCTTCAATTTTTACCTCTTCAATTTTTTTGATTGGGACTTCTTTTTCTGACTTCTTTTTCTTATCTTCCTTTTCTTTGATTAATTCAAACTCTGGAATTAATTTTTCTTTATTTGCAATTCTAATTCTAATTCCAATTAAGCCCATTGTGGTTTTTACATGTGCAATATCTTCCTCAACTATTACTTCTGCATGATGTCCTGCTCTTGGTAATATGCCTGCCACATGCTTTTCAAATGCTGAACGATCGCCTCTAAGTTTTCCTGAAATTGTAATTTGAACTCCCATTGCACCACTTTCCATAATTTGTTTCATTGTCCACATTGTTGCTCTTCTAAATGCTGTTCCTCTTTCCAAATGGGATGCCATTCTATTACACATTACACTTGGTGACAAGTCTGGTTTCTCAATTTCATTAACTGAAATTTGTGGATTTTTTAATCCAAAGTCCTTTTCAAGTCTTTCCGTGAGTTCTCTAATTCCTGAACCTTTTCTTCCTATTACGATTCCCGGTCTTGTAACATGTAATGCTACTCTGGTACCTGTTGGTGTTTTTGATATTTCTGCATGTGAGAAACCTGCATCTTTAATTTGTTTTCTCAAATAGTCTTTTAACAACATCATATTGTAATTATCTTTGATAACATTTTTCACTGCTGACATTTCTAAATCTCCTGTGCCACCAATTCTACATGTGTTAATACATTGTTCTTTGCAGTTGCTCTGCCCATTGCTCTTGGAGTAAATCTTTTAACAACAACACCTTTGTGTACAGTTGCATTAACTATTCTTAATCTATCTAAGTCCATTCCTTTGTATTCTGCATTTGATTCTAAATTATCTAATACTTTGATGAATTCCTTTGCTGTTTTTTGTGGATAACGTCCTGACATCATTCCAGGATCTGGTCTGTGTGCTACTTGATTTTTATATCTTCTAAATGCAACAGCTCTTTTTTTGTTAATCACAGCTAGTAAGAAATCCCTTGCTTTATCGATTGATAGACCTTTAATTGAAACTGCAACTTCACGTGCATGTTTATGTGACATATCTATTTCTCTAACTGATGATCTAACATGTCTAGTTGCGTCATAATTTTGGAAAGCATAATTGAATCTACCCATAATAATCACTTTAATGGTACGTAAAGGCTGGATCTTGATGCACCTACACCTGGTGCTCCGTGTTGAACCTTCTTGTTTGTTATGACATATTCTCCCAAATATCGACCAATCATTTCTGTTGTAATGACTACTGGACGAAATTCTTTTCCTGAGAAAACATTTACTGTAACGTCTACCATGTATGGTAGTATTATCAAATCTCTAAGATGAGTTTTGATGGGGGTTTTTAATTTACCTGCTTTTGCAGATTTAATTTCTTCAATTAATTTTCTTTTTCCATCTGTGATTCCTCTTGTAAGGGATCTTCTTTGTCTGGAATTAAATAATAAGAATAATTTTTCTAATGATGTATTGTCTAGATCCTCCTTTACTAGTCCTCTGTATAGAAATTCTTTAACCATTTTTTTTCTCCACTGTTAACGTATTTCGAGTTTTATAGTCCATATTAGAGCATTCCTATCTTTGTCGCAAGATCCCTGGCTTTCTCCGTATTTTCAAATTTTACAAATGCCTTTTTACCATAGATGGTTCTTGCAGTGTTAACTTTGATTACTTTTTGATTGTAAAGTATTTTTACAGCTTCTGCGATCTCTGTCTTTTTTGCAGATAATTCTACAATAAAACAAATCTTGTTTTCATTTTCAACCATTGCAAATGTCTTCTCTGTAATATACGGTTTAACAATTATTTTCATTGCTTTTTCTACATTCATTGTGTTTTCACCATTAATTCTAGATGTGCTGATTTAATTTTTGCAATTTCCTCTATTGCTGATTTTGAATACACTGTTAATCTTATTGGGTGTGCCCCTGGAGCTAAATCTAAAATACTTAGATCTGTAACTTTTCTAACTTCCACTCCTGGAAGTGAACCGATTGCTTTTGATATGTTTGAAGTGTCTTTAGTTACAAACAATACACTCTTTCCAACTTTTTTACTTCTTCCTCTAAGTCTTGATTGTCCAGAACGTACCTTTCTTGTTTCTAATCTATCTACATCTTGTGTTAGTTTTAGTGATTCTAATATTTTTGAAATATCATTTGCTTTGGAGACAGATTCAATATCATCTGAAACAATAATTGGGAATGTTTCTATCCCCTCAATTTTATGACCTCTTAATTCTATAAGATCTTTTGATGCTGTAGCTGCAATTGCTGAACATAATGCAAGTTTATTTTCTTTTTTGTTTAATTTTTTATAAATTACTTTTGCTACGATTGGGGGATGTGCTTGTCTTCCACCTCTTGTTGATGCCACTTCTGCACCTTGGCCTTGTCTTCCACCGCCTCCACCTTTAGCTCTTGCAACACGAGATACACCTTGACCTGTTGGTGGATCATTTGAATCTGCAACTACATCTTGACCTGCAGTTGGATGTCTACCTTGTGGTTGGAATTTATGTGATGTAAGATTGGTCCAAGCTTTATGAATTAATTCTCTTCTAAATGGAGTTGAAAATATTATTGGAAGTTCTATCTCTCCCTCTTTTGTTCCTGTAGTTGTATAAGTTGTAATTTTCATTATATTACTACCTCCAAAATGTTTGGCTTGTTAACTTTTGCCGGTGCATTTCTAATTTGACTTCTTAATTTGATTAATCTTCTATATGTTCCTGGCACGGATCCTTTTAAAATAATAAAATCTCCATTGACTAAACCAAAGTGTTTGTACCCGCCATCTGGATTAATTTTTAATTTATCATTGTCAGTATTACCCATAACCATGATTCTTTTATCGTACTCTACTCTTTGGTGAAAACCTGTTTGACCTGATCTTGGAACTGTATACATGACACTTTGTGGTGAAATTGGACCTAATGAACCAACTTCTCTAACTGTCTTTCTAGATTTATGCTGTTTCTTTTTTACTCCCCATCTTCTCATTGTACCTTGCCATCCATGACCTTTTGTAATTGCTGCAACATCTACAGTTGCACCTGTTTCAAAAATTTGATCAATTTTAATTTCTTTTCCAAGTGATTCTTTAACATGAGTAAATTGTTTTTGAATATCCCCGCCACTGACCATTGCTTCAAAAATATATGGTTTCTTCATTTCAAGTCCTGCTGCTCTTGGTGATACTGCAACTATTGCAAAAATTTCTTTAATTTTCTTTAATCTTTTTTCTGCATTGTCTAATGCACCTTCTTTATTTTTGAATGTCATCTCTTTTGAAATATATTTTGGAATGTCTTCTGCATAAACATCAAATTCTGCATGCATTCCATCGTAATCTTTTGAATAACCTCTAATTCCTAAAATTAACACTGGTGGAGTAACCAATACTGTTCCTAAACTAACTAATTGTTTACCTGCATTAGGGACTTTTTCACGATCATCAATACTTACTACTTGAACACAACCTGCTTTGAAACCACAGTGTGCTAAAATTTTTGGTTCATCTGTTATTGATCTACTTGGCCAAGCTCTAATTCTTGCTTCCATAGTTTTTGCGCGTACTCTACGTGAATATGCTAAACTTCCTCTACGTGGTTGATGTCGTTTTCGAGCTCCCATTGTTAAATCGAATCTCGAATTCCCTTTATTAAACCCTATTAGTTATCGTTAACCATCTAAAATATTTTGGTTAACCATCATTACCAAAATTATAATTATTTCAGCAGATCTGAAATCATATTCCAAATGGTAATCGATCCTATAACCATACCTATAATTCCTACACCTATAGCAAATAACAAGAAATTTTTTCTTTCTGCCATGTTATGGTAAATTTTGAGCATTGATTATTGCTAATGTTCCAAGCAATGCCTCCTCAAGACGTACTGTTTCCGTTGCTTGATTTGGGAAAAAATTTAAAGATTTAGCATTTTGTACTTTATTCATTTTTCCACCAATAATTTCATGAACTCCTTTTTCAGGAGATCCAAATACCACTAATGTTGGGTCATCTGATTTTGTATATTTTTCCAGTTGTTCTTTTGTTACCGTTTTACCTTTTCTAGATGTGATAATTACATTGCCTTTCCATTCTGATAACAATGAAAATAAATTGGATCTTTCTTTGACTTCATATCCCCAATATTTTTCAGATCCTACATTGTCTATTTCTTTTACCGATAATCTTGGATATCCTTCTTTGAATTGAATTGTTATTCTTTTACCTGTAGGTGTTTTACCATAAAATTGAATTAGTTGATTAATTCCAACATCTACAAATTTTTTACCTTTCACACTAACTATGATTCCTTCTCTTATGTCACCTGCAACTATTTTTTTTGCATTTGTTGGTGTATTGTGACTTGGAATTTTCAAAGGATGTAACACTCCTGCAAATTTAAGATCATTCATTTTTTGAAATAATCTTCTTCGTAGAAACTGTGGTGTTTCTAAATATTTTAAAATCATTGACATCAAATTTCCATCTGAACCGTTATTTCCTTCTTGGTACACATAGATTGTATCTATTTTAAAAATAGCACAGGCTCTAGCTAAAACTGAAATTTTCCTTGTTTTATCTATTTTTAGTGACTCATCTTGTAATGCAGATGTGGGAATTGCAACAGATATTTTCAATGTAGTTTAATCTCTCACGTTATAGTTAAAATTAATTTTTATCGTGTGGATATTTCTCTTTGGCAGTATTTGCATAATTAGTAATTTGTTCATTTGAAACTAATTCATACAAACCAGTTTCTGTTTTAACATGCGCCATACGGATGTGATTTGTTCCTTCTTTATCTTCACTTGATATGTAAATTCCTGCTGATGCTAATACTGATGCCTCATCCAATGTTAGATCTTCTTTGTATGTTTTTTCTAAAAAGTCTGTTACGCTATCTGAACCAGAACCAATTGCTATTGCATCATATGAAATGTAAGTTCCACTAGGATCTGTAAGATATAATTCAGGTGTGTTGTTTACAACGCCTCCTAAAATTAAGGCAACACCATATGGTCTTACCCCTGCATATTGAGTATATTGTTGACATTGATCAGCTAAATGTTTTGCAATTGTTTCAACCTCTACTGATTCATCATAAATCATTTTATTACTTTGAGAAAAGAATCTTGCATTGTCTACCTGACTTCTTGCATCTGGAATATATCCTGCTGCAGCAACTCCAACATGATCATCAATTTGAAAAATCTTTTGTGCATTTTCAGAAATTTGTAATTTTCTTGGTTTTTCTTCTACTGCTATGACTATTCCATCTTTACATTTTACTCCTACTGCTATTGTTCCTCTTCTAACTGTTTCAATTGCATATTCAACTTGGTACAGTCTACCGTCTGGTGAAAATACGGTAATTGCTCGATCATAACCTTGTTGTGCAGGAAGCATTTAATCAAAATGCCATGAAGGATTAATTTAAGTCTAGCCTATAATATTTGGCGTGAGATACGAAATTGAATTTTTTGGTCATGAAAATATTAGATCAAATCATAAAAAAACAATAGAAATTACAAAAGAATTACATCTAACCCCTCGAGGTGACTGTATAATTGGCGTTAATGCTAGTTCTTCTTGTGCTGATTTACCTCAAGAATTAAAAAATAAATTAAAAAATTCTAAAACAAACGTTCATTTTTTAATTAAAGTTGGTGATGATGAATTTGCTTTACAAGGAAAGGGTCATCCGGACTTAACTCTGACTCATGATGAGGACATTGTATTGAGAAAAAGTGATTTCATCTGTCCTAGAACATTATCTGTAAAATGTGACAAGGCCTCTGATTTAGTGCCTAGAGAAATGGTTTCTAATTTACAAAATCCAACAACAAAGGGACTTTTCATTATTACCGTGGATTAAAAACTGTCACAACTTTATACTCCTGCCTATTTTCATTTTTCATGGGACGTA
>CAJQRM010000036.1 GCA_905612275.1 uncultured Candidatus Nitrosopumilus sp. | reverse complement strand
AATTGAAAAAAAATTCTATACAATTGATGAAGGAATTGTGTTTATAGGAACTGAAGATGAAGGGAGTACATTCGTTAATGTGGAGATGACGGATCCAAATGGGGGTAAAAGTTTGTTAGTAACTGCATTGTCCAATTCAAATGGAATATTTGAAACAAATGCAAAAAAGGTAGATGAGTTCTTTTCAATTATTGGAACGTATGAATTTACAGCATTTACAATTCAAAAAAATGATGGCGTGACAATTACACTTGAGTTTAATGGAGATAAAGTTTTAGAACCTGTAAAATCAATATTGCAACTAAATTCAATTCAAGATAAAATAGTAGAAGTAGAAAGAACAATTACATTTACAGTCAGTATTACAGATGATTCATTCATAGATACGTACGATGGAAGGGACCCAGTTTATAGTTTAGAAAATGCTCCTGTAGATGCTACAATTGATGACATTACTGGAAAATTTATCTGGACTCCATCAAAATCTTATGCAAGTTTTAAAGATGTAATTTATAATTTTGATATTATTGTTAATGCTAATAATCAGGAAGATAGGGAAAATATTTCAATAATTGTAAAAAAAGCATATGATGAACCAGTAATAGAACCAAAGGTAGAACCAAAGGTAGAACCAGTAATAGAACCAAAGGTAGAACCAAAGGTAGAACCAAATGTAGAACCAGTTAAATCTACAACTGCATCCTTTGTGGATGCAACAAAAGATCCACAAAGTTATGTAGATAGATACAACAATGAATCAACATACAAAGAATGGTTTGATGAGAATTATTCCCAATATTCTTCAATTTATGAAGCAGTTGGATTAGCGGAACCAGAATTTGGAATTTGTGGAGAAGGTACAAAGTTAATTGATGGTATATGTACAATTATTCAAAAAACTATCCAAAAGCCATGGTGGCAATTTTGGTAATCAAATAAAAGCTAACTTTTAATCAGAATACTTTTTCATGAATAATATGGGAAAATTGGCTAGAAATCTTAGAATTTGTGGGGATTGTGGAATTGCATATACATCTGTAAGCTTTACAAAATACATTGATC
Source organism: uncultured Candidatus Nitrosopumilus sp. (assembly GCA_905612275.1). Taxonomy (GTDB): domain Archaea; phylum Thermoproteota; class Nitrososphaeria; order Nitrososphaerales; family Nitrosopumilaceae; genus Nitrosopumilus. Next base: position 5,073 of record CAJQRM010000036.1, on the reverse strand, counting down.
AATGTCCAATTTGTAAATCAAGAAGATTTGAAGCAATTCCAATTAAAACCTTAGACGAGTAATTTTTGATATAGATTTTTTAATAGAATAATATTTTGATGCTTATTGTCTGAAGACCCAGAAATTGCTAAAATCATGCAAAAAAAATTAGAGGCTATGATTAATCAAAAAGAGCAACCAAAAATTGAGCCTGGAATTATTGATTTAAACGATTCAAATTTTGAACAAACAATTTCAGCAGAAAATCCAACGTTAGTAGATTTTTGGGCAGAATGGTGTGGTCCTTGTAAATCAATGCATCCAATATTTGAAAGTCTTGAAAAACAATATCCAAATGTAAAATTTGCAAGAGTCAATGTTGATCAAAATCAAAACATATCGACAAAATTTGCAGTTCAATCGATTCCAACATTTATCATGTTCAAATCAGGTAAGATAATAGATAAAATGATGGGAGCAGTTGGTGCACCTGGAATTCATATGATTTGTAAAAAACATTCAAACTAGTAACCGTACATAGGTTCTATTTCCCGCTGAAGTCTAACTATTTCACGAAAAACTTCTTGTTCTTCACTACTTAGTTTATGTAAAAATTTACTAAGTAATTTTTTTGCATCAGGTGATGGAGGGAATGTATAGTATATCTCTTCTTCAAAAATTTGTCTACCTATGGTAACATCTTTAACAGAACATGCAACCTCATCACCTGCTTTTGCAGAAGATACAGTTTTTTTATCTAATTGAAGTTGATGTATGTTCCCTACTTTTCTTCCAGTCATATTCATAAATGGAATTTTATGTTTCAAATTACCAACATCAATACGTACACCAAAAACTGCAGGATCATTGTTACGAAATACCATTCCTTTCATAAATGTAAATTTTGAAATTGGTGTTAACTCTGCAAACATTGCATCATCTTCATTTGCAGAATCTTCTTCAACCCAAGCGTTATAATTATCAATTAAACTGTAAATTACTTTATCTTCAAATAGTTTGATGTGACTTGTTTCTGATTCTTCTTGTGCATCAGGTAATATCTTAACATTAAATGCCAAAACAATTCCAAGATGTCTATCATTTTCTTTGATAGTTTTTGCTTCAATGACATCACGCCTATTTACTGGTCCAATGTCAGCTTTTGCTACTGGAACTTGAGAACGCTTTAACATTTCAACTATAGCCTCAAGTGAGCCGATTGTATCACATTTTAAAATAATACCATTAGTTTCTGTATCAATAAACATAGATTGCATTTCAGATTCTATGAGTTTAGTAAATTTTTTAATCTCATCATCATTTTTTGCAACATAAAGAGTACTTCCAGGAAGAACACCTTCAAGATCAGGTGATGCAATTTTCAGACCAGCTGCTGCATCTACTTGAAGTACTGGTTTGAATTTATCTCGAGGATCTCTCATTTCATCAAGAGGTTTTGGTAAAAGTAATGCTTTGGGTTTTGTAACTATTACACCATCACGTTTTGCAACAACTATACTATTTTCTTTTTTGATAGTACCATCAATCAAAATTACATTAGCAGTTTGTCCCAATCCAACTTCATCTTTTACTTCAAGTACAATACCACGAGGTTCTTTTTCTTCCTGATCTAATCTTTTTTGCAAATACTGTTGAGTTAATCCAACTAAAACACTTAGTAACTCTGGAATTCCAACTCCAGAACGTGCAGAAATTGGAACTATAGCAATTTCAGATTTAAAATCTTCAATACGATAAAATGCTTCTGACTTGTATCCTAAAATGGATAATGTTCCTACAACATCATAGAGTTTTTGATCTAAATCAGTTTGTATAGATGCATCTTGTTCTTTAATTGCCTGTGAAATGAATTTAGTTTCAGATTTTCTCCATCCAGAAATTTGATCACATTTGTTTAATGCAATTACAAATGGAACTTTTCTACTTTGTAAAATTTTTAAACTTTCATTTGTTTGGGGTTGAAATCCACGATTAACATCAACTACCAATATTGCAATGTCAGCAGCAGAACCACCTCTAGAACGAAGATTAGTAAATACTTCGTGTCCAGGAGTATCAATAACTAAAAGTCCAGGAACTTTATGTTCTGATTGTTCTAATTTTTTGTATAGTGGACCACACATTTCTTTGATAGTATCAGATGGAAGGAAACTTGCACCAATATGTTGAGTAATTCCACCTGCTTCTCTACCTTGTACACCGGTTCCACGAATTGTATCTAATAGGGATGTTTTTCCAGAATCTACGTGACCAAGAACTGCCACTATGGGCTGTCGAATTTGCAAATCAAATCACTCAAATGCTACCCTCGATTCGTGATCAAAACTTTCTTGGGAATCGGATGCATGAATAATATTTTCACTAAATCCCAATCCAAAATCACCTCTTATTGAACCAGGATCTGCTTCAAAAGATTTTGTAGCTCCAATCATAATTCGTGTAGTAGCAATTGCATTATTACCTTCAATGATAGCTGCCACAACAGGTCCTGAAGTAATAAATGACGTTAATTCACCAAAAAAGGGTTTATCTTTATGAACTCCATAGAAATTTTCTGCTTGAACTTGAGTAAAAGTAAACATCTTTAATTTTAAAAGTTTGAATCCTTTTCTTTCAAATCTTGATACAACCTCTCCAACAAGATTTCTAGCTACAGCATCAGGTTTTACAATAAATAATGATCGTTCAGACAATTCTAATTCTTTCTAATTCCACCTTTGACGTGTTTCTTGGTCCACTTTAATTTTCTTGGATCACGTTTTAGAACTAATGCATTTTTTTTACATTTTGATGAACAAAACCATAAAACAGTTCCATCATTTTTAGCAAACATTGTTCCAGAGCCTTTAGCTACAGGTCTATCACAAAAACTACAGGGTTTAACTAAGAGACTCATTCATAATCACCTATTTAATTTTCTTTGCTTCCCTTTCTGTTTCTCTTAACATTAAAATTTCATGCACCCTAACAGAACCTTTAACATTTCTTGTAAGAATTCTTCCTTTATCCTTACCAGTAAGAACTTTAACTCTAACTTGAATAACTTCACCAGCAATGCCAGTTCTACCTACAATTTGAATAATTTCAGATTCTACTACTTCTTCAGTTGCACTCATTCTGCAGTCTTACCGCCTTTAAGTTCAGCAATTTTAGTTGTAACTTGGTCGACGATGTGTTGTGCATCGCCAGCATCCAAAATTGCTGCAGCGGCTGAAGTAATATCAATACCTAATGATTTGCCTAATTCTTCTTTACTTGGAACAAATACATATGCTGCACCTTGTTCCTCACATAGAATTGGAAGATGTGCTACTACCTCTGGAGGTTCAACATCTTCAGCAATTACAATTAATTTACTAGTACCACGTTCAATAGCCTTTGTAGCTTCATTTGTTCCTTTTTTGACTTTACCACTAGTTGATGCAACTCTAACAGCTTCCAAGATTGGACTAACCAGATCTTCAGGAATTTCAAATTTTACATAATAAGGTTTTCCCATAGTATTTCGAATCCTGTAATTGGTATTAAAAGTGTTATCTGGAAATTATGGACTTTACTTTTTGAAGAAATTCAATCATTAAAGCCTCTAATTTTTCTTCATTTTCAGATTCAGCATAAATTCTAATGATTGGTTCAGTTCCACTGGGTCGGATCATTACCCAACTTTTTGAGTCGATAATAATTTTGATACCATCAGAAACATCAGAATTTGAAAATTCTTCTTTTAAAGATGAAATTACTTTAACAGCATCATCAGAGGAGCATTTCAGTTTATTCTTTGTAGTAAAAGATAGAGGTAATTTGGAAATTTCATTAGATAATGAATTATCACTAGTAGCCAAAAAATCAAGCATTAATGCCAAACTCATACAACCATCTCTAACTTGATTATGTTTTCCAAACATGAATCCGCCATTTTCTTCAAATCCAATTAAAGCATTAGTTGAAACCATTTTTCTTGAAACTTCAACACTTCCTACTTTAGTACGAATAACTTTTGAATCATATTTTTTAGCAAGTAGTTCAGTGTTTGAACCAGAATTCAAGCAAGTAACTACTAGAGAATTTGGATTTTGATTTAAAATATGTTGAATGAGCATTAGTGCAGATTTATCACCAGTTAAAATATTTCCAAGATTATCACAAAAAATACTTCGATCACCATCTCCATCAAATGCAATTCCAAAATTAGCTCTATTGTCTATTACAGATTTTGAAAGAACTGAAAGATTTTGTGGTGTTGGTTCAGAACCACGTCCTGGAAACATTCCATCTATTGTTTCATTAACAAGAATTGTTTCACAGTTTACTTTTTTACAAAAGTTGGGTGCAGTAACAGCTTGTGCACCATTTCCTAAATCTAAAACAACTTTGAAAGATTTTGATTCTATAAGTTTAGAATTAATATGAGATGTAATCCCATCAAGATATGTTTCAATTGTTCTAGTTTCTTCTCCTGTAATACCCCATTTTTCAGGATTTGTGATCCAACTTTTGTTAAGATAAATATCTTCAATAATTAATTCATCCTCACGAGAAATTTCAACTCCATCTTCTGCAGCAGGTTTAATTCCATTGTATTGTGGCGGATTATGTGAAGCAGTAATCATTATTCCACCAGAATAACCAAGAGACTTTACTGCATATTCAAGACATGGAGTTGGAACAAGTCCAGCTATTTTACAATCAATACCAATGGAGTTAAGAGTTGAAGTAATAATTTTACAAATTATTGGACTGGATTCCCTGCCATCATAACCAATCAAGATAGGCCCTTTTCCAAAATAAGTTCCAAGAGCCAAAGTCATATCATGAACAAATTCTAATGTAAAATCTTCAGAAAATACTCCCCGAATACCGTTAGTTCCAAAAAATTTTGCCATGATATTATTCAATAATAGATAAATTTGTGTTTAATGGCTATGTCGTTGCGGGAGTCGCCCAGCCTGGTCAAAGGCGTAGGGCTTAGGACCCTATCTCTTAGGAGTTCGTGGGTTCGAATCCCACCTCCCGCACCATTTACCTTTCTGTGAATGATTAATAATGAGAAAAACTTCAACATACAAAGTCATG
>CAJQRM010000035.1 GCA_905612275.1 uncultured Candidatus Nitrosopumilus sp. | reverse complement strand
TGTCAGGATGTTTTTGTTTTATTCTATCATATACATTAGAAAATAATTCCTGATAAACTGGAATAAATTTTTCATTATATCGAAATTGTGATTCTGTTTCACCAGCAATAATTACAGAGTCAACTATATGATATCTTGAAAGAATTGTATCCAAAACTGTTACCAATTCATCTTCATTAATTCCATTAAGTGTAGGTTTTCCAATCCATTTAGGGAATGGTCCTAAAGTATCTCCATTAATTATGGAAAAATAAAGAGTAACTTTGAGATCATTTTTTTCATTTAATCCCATTATAACATCAGATTGAGACCAATCAAATTTTCCTTCTACTGGTTCTATTATATTCCAATAAATGTAAACATTACTTCTACCAATTCCAGTTGAAGATGCATCTGTAAAAAATTTATCGAGTTGTTGTAATGATACGGATGAAGAAGGAGAATTAATCACTAATCCAATGTTTTCATTATTTTTTTGAGTTGTATTTTCTGAAGATGGTGAAATAAACAGTAAAGATGCTATAATTATTACTAAAACAGGAATAATGATACCTAAAATTCGCTTATCCATGAGAATTAGAAAATAAAAGAAAGTAAAAAAGTTGTGATTCTATTATTTATCCAGAAGTACAACCACTGTATCCACATTCGATGCAAATACTACAACCCTCTACAAATACAAGATTATTTTTACATGTTGGGCAAAGACGATCCTCCATAATTTCTTCGTGTTTTTGAGGCTCAATCTTAATTTCTTCATTATGAATTTTTAATGCAAGTGATGCACCAACCTGTTTTTTGATGTAATCGTTTGTAATATTTTCACGGATGTAAGAATTCATGTATTCAGTTGGTGTTACTTCAAATGTTTTTTGTGCATTTTCACTTGTCATGTGAAGAACTTGTTTATGTCTAGAACCATCACGATAAACAGTCATACCTTTCAATCCAAGTTCATGTGCTAACAAGTATGAAGATTTGACATCTTCAACAGTTACATCATATGGCATGTTGATTGTTTTTGCAATTGCGTTTCCAATCCAATCTTGCCATACACTTTGTGCCATTAAATGATCAGCCCAGTGAATATCCATCGCAGTTACAAAGACATCCTGCATCCATTGTGGAATTTCTTCAATTCCTTTTAATGAACCATAATTGTCTGCAATCTTTTCAAGAATTTCATCATTGTAAATACCTTCATCTCTAAGAGCTTCTTCAAGAATTTTATTTGTGTAAAAGAATCTTCCAACAGTTACTCTCTTTTCAAATACTAAAGCAAATGCAGGTTCCATCCCATTTGAACAATCTGCAATCATAGAAAGTGTACCAGTTGGTGCTACAGTAGTAGTTAGTACATTTCGAATTCCATGCTTTTTGATTTTTTCAATTAATGGATCCCATTCAAATGAATGAGAGGATTTCGATTTCTCATAATATCCAGATACTGGAATTTTACCTTCAGGATATTCTGTCTTTGAACAAAGTGGGAATTCACCACGAGAATTAGAAAGTGCTACACTTTCTTCCATTGAATAATATGTTAATGCTTCAGATAGTTTTGATTGCAGTTCATATCCTTCTTTGGAATTGTATGGAATTTTGAGTTTGTATAATAGATCAGCTACTCCCATAACTCCAAGTCCAATTCTTCTGGATTCTTTTGAGGCTACATTGATTTCTGGAACTGGATAATTATTTACATCAATGATATTATCTAAAAATCTTGTTGTTTTTCTAATAATTTCTTCATATCCTTGCCAATCAAATTCATATGAACCGTCTGCTTGTTTTTGCGCATAGTTAACCAAGTTAATGGATCCTAAATTGCATGATTCGTATGGGTAAAGACTTTGTTCACCACATGGGTTTGTAGCTCGTAATGGAGCTTGTCGTGCTTTAGCAAATACATTGTACTTGTTAATTTGATCAAAGAAGATCAAACCAGGTTCTGCACTTTTCCATGCAGACAATGCAATTAAATCAATTAATTGATGTGCATTAATTTCTTTAACTGGTTTTCTGTCACGTGGACTACGTAGAACATAATTTCCATCTTCAGTATTTACAAGTGCATTCCAAAAATCTTCCCAAATACCAACACTAACGTTAAAATTTTCTAAAATACCAGGTTCTGTTTTGTTTGTAATGAATTTTTCAACATCAGGATGCCATACTTCAATAATTCCCATGTTTGCACCACGTCTTTTTCCACCTTGTTTAACAACTTCAGTGACAGTATTGATGATGTTCATAAAAGATACTGGACCAGATGCAACGCCAGATGTAGATGCTACAATGTCACCTTCTTCACGAAGATCAGAATAATTAATTCCAACTCCACCACCAGACTTGAAAATTAATGCAGCATCAGAAGTAGATTTCATAATCTCTTCCATACCATCATTCATTCCAAGAACAAAACATGCTGAGAGTTGTCCTAATCTTCCACCAGCATTCATCATTGTGGGGGAATTTGGCAAAAAGTTTTGTGCAGTCATCATTTTAAAGTACTCAGTAATTTTATCAGAATAGGCTTCAAGTTTTTTGGCTGCCAATAATGTTAAAAGACCTTTAAAACTTACTTTCATTTGACCCTTGTTGAACAAGGATTTACTAGTGATAAAGCACCTACAGTAGAAGATATTCAAGATATTGTAGAATCAACTTTAATTGATAGTGGTAATAGTGATATTGCTAAATCTTACATAGTCTACAGACACGAAAGACGAAAACTAAGAGATGAGAAAATGAGAGTTTTGAATCTAAAAGCTCTTGATCCAGTTTCTAAGAAGTTTGATCTTAATTGTTTGAGAGTTTTAGCCTCAAGATATCTATTTAGAAATTCAAAAAGTGAGATAATTGAAACTCCAACTCAAATGTTTGAGCGAGTTGCAATTCTAGTTGGAATTGGAGATATGTTATATG
>CAJQRM010000034.1 GCA_905612275.1 uncultured Candidatus Nitrosopumilus sp. | reverse complement strand
CTTTTTTCAAAATATCAATTACTTGTTGTTTACCTCTTACTACAATTATTGCCAAATGCTTGTCAATATTATCAATTTTCAAATCATCTTTTTCAAGAACAATCCCAATTTTCATTAGATCATCAATAAGAGGAGCAGTATTATTTCTCAAATTTTTTATTTCAGAAAGAGTTTGAGATTCTCGCAATTTACTCAAATCAGATATAATTTGAGGAACATCAGATAAAGAAATATTTTGATTAGCAGAAGTACGCTCTACAGGCGGTTCTAACGATTTTTTTTTACCCCATCCAAATACCATTTGATAGTATTATCCTAAAGGGATTAAAAATGATTCTTTAATTAAAAATTAAAATTCAATGATTATGGCAGAAACATATGGTAAAAAGTGGAAAAAAATCATTTCATACGGGAACAGTCAAAAAAACAATCAAAATTAATGCACCAAAAGATAGAGTTTGGAGAAAAATTAGCAATATTGTAGGATTATCATCATGGTTAGTGGATGTAGAAAAAACAGAATATCTATCTAAAATCAAAAAAGGTGTAGGAGCAATTAGACTGATCACATTTGGAGATGGGACAAAAATAGAAGAGCATATTGTTGCATGGAATAAAGGGGAATATTTCACATATGTTGCCACAGAAGGTCTACCATTAAGAGCATATGTTGCAACAATTTCAATTAAAAATAAAACAAAAAATAGTACAGAATTAACATGGCAATCATACCTCAACAGTCAAAAAATGTCTGAAAAACAATTTCTTGAATTTTTAGTGTTCATGGGTTCATTTTATGAGGCATCCTTAGAAAATTTAAAAATATTACTAGAAAAATAACATTAGTTATTTTTTGGGTCAAAATGTAAATACTGTAAATCATAAAAAAAATTATGAGTGATATGCGATTCATAATTTTAGGAATTGCACTAATTTTTGTAGGTTTTATTATTTTAGGTGCATTTGGTCATGAATATCAAGCAGCAACTTTAGAATCAAATGAGTTTGGAACATGTTACGAATATTTTGACGACAAGCCGCCAGCAAAAATCAATTGTTCATTCAAAATAATGGATCAAACAGTATTTTTTGGATTAGTTTTAGCATTCATCATATCTGGAATAATTTCATTAATCAAAGGAGTCAAAGGAGACTGGGACAGTAAAATAAAGCCTGAAGACGCAGTAGGTCCAGGTAAAGAGGAATAAGATTATTAAATTTCAGAATTTTTAGTATTAAAAATTAAATCAGAATCACCAATATTTTTCTTTTTGAATTCATAGTCCTTTTTAGATTTCAAAAATTTTTTTCTAATATCATGCATCATTTTATCCTCATCATCAAGTGAATCGTAGTGATTAATTTCAATATGATGAAAATAATTTAAAACAAGATCAGTATCATCTAATAAAATTTTTTCACAATACTTGCATTTCATTTTAGATAAAAAAATTAAGATTATGTAGAATTTATGTTGTTATTTGATTCAAATACACCATCAGGGTCAGACATCATTGAAAGAGATATCAATTCTTCTTGATTGTTAGAATTATCATCTTCTAATCTTTGATAACAGACCTCATCATATGGCATTTGTTTCAATTTAACATGACAAAATTTAGATTTAAGCACAATAATCAATTATGCCTGATAATAATAAATCACAAGTATTAATGAGATCATGTATTAGATTCAAGAATTTTTTTCATCGAAATTACAACTTGGTTGATTTTAGATACACGTTGATCAAATTGAAAATCAGATAATTGTTCAGGTTTTGTTAAAATAATTACCACTTCAGAAAAATTACCATTTTGGATTATACGCATCGGGATATTCCAAGAAGATTCTTCATCAATATATTGATGATCTAGAATTCCCAGAGATTTATTTTGATTAAATTTAACTTTAGATTTACCATACGGTCCAATAAAAGACCACCACCCATCTGAATTGATTTTTGCATCAGGTACAATTTTAGGAAATAGTGCAACAATAGCATCAAATGTGTCGCCTACCATTTTATTTACTGTCATAGAAATTGTTCGAGTTCTAATCACAATAAAAAAGTCAAATTATCATTAAAAAAGATATAGTAGCAATCATATGAATTAAAAATTATAGGTTAACCATTAAGAAATTCTTTAATTTTTTTTAAATTTTCAACATTTGATTCATGAAACATAACCATTGATTCAGATAGAGAATTAGGCAGTACAGTTTTTAAATTCTTAACTAATTCATCTCCACTTTCAATCATAGTATCAATTAGTTTATCAATTTCAGTTTTATCACTATTCATACCACATGATTAGAACTTTATCTTAATTAAATATTAAAAATTTTATTTGTTAAGATTTTTGAAATCTATACATTTTGGATCAAATTCATTCAGATATTTTTTAGTATTGATTTGAGAATCTTGAATATAGAGTTCACATGTTTCAGAATCAATCATCGGAGAATTATCATCAGCATTAGAAACAAACTGCAAGACCAAAACCCCGATAAGCACAAGTATCAAAATAGCAGGCAGTTTAGCTGATGAAATATCCATAATCAGTCATAAATAATTTTAAACTTAAGCGTATTGAATGTACAATTAACTTAATTATCTTTTTTGATTAAAGTTGCAGTTGAACGAACTTTGGCAAGTTTTTGAATATTCCAAGATACAATTTCTCTAATTTTTTCAAAATTATCAGCTTGAAGCTTAACCATCATATCGTGAGTTCCAATTGTTTCAAAAACATCCATAACCTGTTCTAATTCTCTTAATTGTTCAATAATCCCCTCTTCAGCACCCAATTCACAATTTAACATCACGTATGCATCAGTCATAGAATAGAGAAATAATAATGATTATTTAAAGATGGAGAATTTTAGGCATGTCTACCATACCACATTAACTAAATCCTTAAGATTGCGTCTAGATTTTGGGAATTTAGTTTGTTTGGGATAACCAATACACAATACAGACGACGGAACTAAATCAGTTTGAAGAATATCCATTATTTTTTGTTCATCAAACATTCCAATCCAAATGGAACTTAATCCTAAAGCTTGTGCTGCAAGTTGAGAATATCCTGCTGCAAGAGTTGCATCTTGAATTGCAAATTTTCTAAGGATGTATGGAGGAAAATTAAATTTTACCCTAGAAGGATTTTTGCAGAAAACCAATACTACAGGAGCATCAGCATAAGATTGATGATTACATGCATTAACTAACAAACTTTTCTTTTCAGGACTTTTAATGTAAAATATTTCAAATCCTTGAAAGTTTCCAGCAGTTGGTGCAGTATCTGCAGCTGCAATAATTTTATCAATTTTTACAGTTTCAACAGGTTTATCAGAAAATTTTCTAGTTGATCGTCTCTTTTTCATTACTGCAAATAGATCAGTATCAACTACTTCAGTAGGTCCAGATCTTAAAATAAAATCAAGTAATTGATTTGGAATACCAGGATCAAAATCACCAGGAGTTTCTTGAGGAGCATAATCCTCAGGAGAAATCAAATCATCGTCAGGGTGAAAATCCCGCATGTGTGAATTAACATTCAAGTGTTATTAAAGAATTAGAGAACAAAGAGTGTTATTAAAAAATTATTCTGCATTGAATTTATCACAACCAGAAGTACAAGGTTTATTCATTACTCCTTCACATTTACCTAAATTATCATGCATTATTCTATGATGGCCACAAATAGAACATTTTTCTCTAAAATAATTAATTAATTCAGCAGAAGTAATATCAGATTGTTCAATTTTAGATTGAGTTTCTAGAGTCATGATTAATTTCGATTATAAAGCAAGTTTAAACTTAATGTTTGATACACCGAGTAAAAGGGAGTCCTCAGAAATAACCTCTTTGACGTATTTCTAATGTTTTTTCTTCTGGGGATTTGAAATTAGTCTGTATAATCTATCTTTGTAATAACCAATTCAATTAAATAGAATCTCCATTAACATACGTTATGGCTGGTCCACACGCACATGACGATAATGGTCAACATGATGTAAAACCAACTGACGCACCAACAGCAGGAATCGGGCTTTATTTTGGTACACAAACTGGTAAAACAGAAGTTGTTTGTGGAATCATAAAAGAAGAATTCGGGGATTCAATAACAGATGCTATTGATGTTGCTGAAGGGGATTTAGAACATTTTCCAAATCTTAATGGTCTAATATGTGGTATTCCTACTTGGAATACTGGAGCTATAGAACTAAGATCTGGAACTATTTGGGATGAACTCTTAGAAAAAATTGGTGAATTAGACCTCAAGGGTAAACCTGTCGCAATATTTGGTCTAGGGGATGCTGTAGGATATGGCGAAGATTTTGTCGATGCTATGGAAGAACTACATAGATTCTTTGAAAAAGCAGGAGCAAAAATGATTGGATATGTACCACTTGATGGATACAACTTTGTTTCTTCAAGATGTTTAATTCCACATCTCAATGAAATCACAGAACCAGAAAATGGTGAAAAATTCTGTGGTCTCCCAGTAGATGAGGATAGTGAAGGCGAACTTACTGAAGAACGCGTCAAAAATTGGTGTACTCAAGTTAAATCAGAAATGGGATTATAGATTAATTCTACATTTTAAAAATTAACTTTATTTTTTTATTTTTTAAAATCTTTCATGCACAAATTTATCAGAAACTAAACCTAAAATCAAAAGTAGCAAAAAACATTTTTTGGATTGAAAAATTTAGTCAGGATTCAAAGTATTGAATTGACGCCGGGAAAGGGATTCGAGCCCCTGCACGCTTTCACGTAGCTGTTTTCGAGACAGCCGCCTTACCACTTGGCTACCCCGGCATCAGATCTAAAACAAACTTCATAATAATACTAATGGCTCTATCTATAATTTGGAATCAATATCAAAAAGTTCATTTCGAAATCGCTTTTTTATTTGATTTTTAGTTTTACTCCATTCATCATCAGTAATATTATCAGCAAAAATAGAATGAAAATCAGAAAAACTGGGTTGATTTAGCAGGGAAGTAATAGTCTGACGTTCAAAGTCAGATAAAGGGAAATAAGAAATAATTTTAAAAACAGATTGATCAGAATGAAGTTTTATTTCAAATATTTTTTCCTCAACATTGTTAGGAATGTTAGTAATCTTCAAGTCAATAATTAGAAAGTGGAGATATATTAAATTAATTTCCTTGAATTAATGGAAACAAAAATTATTAGACAAATAAGAACAAAAAAACTAGATCGACTTTAAATGATAAAGACAAAATACCATAAAATTATCAATTAAGTATGGGATTAAATCTAAAAGACTTAGTTGTAAGAGAGAAAACAACACTAGAAGCATTTTCAAATAAAGTTATTGCAATTGATGCATACAATGCAATTTATCAATTTCTAGCAAGTATAAGAGGTCCAGATGGATTGCAATTAACAGATACAGAGGGAAGGATTACAAGTCATCTTAGTGGACTGCTTTACAGGAATGTTAATTTTTTATCTTTAGGTATTAAACCAGTTTATGTCTTTGATGGAAAGCCACCATCTCTAAAAACAGCAGAAATTGAGCGTAGAAAACAAATTAAAAAAGATGCCACAGTGAAATATGAGAAAGCAATATCGGAAGGAAATATGGAAGATGCTAGAAAATATGCACAACAGACAACTAGCATGAAAGATGGAATGGTAAAAGAATCAAAAGAATTTTTAACATATTTTGGAATACCATACATTGAAGCACCTTCAGAAGGAGAAGCAACTGCAGCACATTTAACAAATACAGGGCAAGCATATGCATCTGCAAGTCAAGATTATGATTCAGTTTTATGTGGTGCAAAAAAATTAGTAAGAAATTTTACAAGTAGCGGAAGAAGAAAAATTCCAAATAGAAATACATACATCGATGTTCTTCCAGAAATAATTGAAACACAGAAAACACTTGATTCAATTAAAATGACAATAGAAGAATTAATTGATGTAGGAATTTTAATTGGAACTGATTTCAATCCAAATGGATTTGAAAGAATCGGTCCAAAAACAGCAATGAAGTTAATCAGACAACACAAGAGATTAGAAGACATTCCACAGATTCAAGAACAATTAGGGAAAATAGAGTTTGAACAAATTAGAAATATTTTTCTAAATCCAGATGTTGCAAATGTGGATGAAATAATCTTTAATGAAGTAGACTATGAGGGGATTATGAATTACTTGGTAAAAGAGAGAAGTTTTTCAGAAGATAGAATACAATCAACTTTAAACAGATTAAAAAAAGCACTTGAGAAAAAAAGTCAAAATTTAGATCAGTGGTTTTAATAATATTTCAATTTAATAACTAGTTAGTTCAATTTGAGAAATGCCTCAAACTGAAGCAAGAAAAACACTAAAAGATGCACCAATAATGTGGAGGAGAATTAATTCCATAGGCATGATTTTAGACTGTAATTCCACATATGCAGCAAACTTAGGATATGCCAAATCAGAAATTTTAGGCAAAGCAATTTTTGAGCACGTACCAAAAGAATCATGGGAATCAATGAATAATTCTCTAAAAATATGGTTTGAAACAGGTAAAGTAACAGATAGAAAAATTACATTCATCAGACAAGATAAAAGCACATTTTTAGGATCATTACAAGCAACTAGTCTTTATGATGAAAATAAAAATTTGATTGGAAGTAATACTGTAATTTTTAATTTAACAGAAATGAGTGACAAACATATAGAAAAATATGAAGAATTTTTTAAAGAATCAAATCAAAAATTAGAGGAAATCAAAGAGAAAGAATATGATCAATTAGACAAAGATTCAAAATCAGAATATAATGGATTAAAAGAAATGTTTCAAATGTTGTCTGAAATTAATTTAAAAAAATTAAAATAAATTATTTAGATTTTTCTTGAACAATACTTTGAATTTCAGTTACAGCAGAAACATCATCTAAAGTACTAGTATCACCAATTTTTTCACCATTGCCAATAGATTTCAGTAATCGTCGCATGATTTTTCCACTACGTGTTTTTGGAAGTTTTGAAACAAAATAAATTTGCTTAGGAGAAGCAATAGCTCCAATATCGTTTCGAATTTGGGCATAAAGATTTTTTTCTAAAATATTTTTGTCAGTTGTGATTCCATCTTTTAAAACAACAAATGCTATAATTACCTCACCTTTAATGTCATCAGGAATTCCACATACAGCAGATTCTGCAACATCATCATTAGATACAATACAACTTTCAAGTTCAGCAGTTCCAATTCTATGACCTGCAATTTTTAAAACATCATCAGCACGTCCAAGTAACCACAAATATCCATCGTCATCCTTTAGAGCATAATCACCAGAATAGTAGCAATCAGGATATTTTGACCAATAGACAGTTTTGTATTTCTCATCATCGCCCCATAATGTCAAAAGCATACCGGGCCAAGGATTTTTAATAATTAGATACCCCTTAGTGTTAGGAGAAACTTCAGTTCCAAATTCATCAACTACAGAAATAGCAGTACCTGGAATGGGTAAAGTTGCAGAACCAGGCTTCAAGGGAATTGTTTCTAGTCCTGGCAAAGGAGAGATCATCATACCACCAGTTTCGGTTTGCCACCAAGTATCAATTATAGGACATTTTTCTTTTCCAATAATTTTGTAGTACCATTTCCAAACTTCAGGGTTAATTGGTTCGCCAACAGTTCCAAGTAAACGTAAAGAAGAAAGATCAAATGAATTTGGAATATCATCACCAAATTTCATAAACATTCTAAGGGCAGTTGGAGTAGTATAGAAAATAGAAACACGATATTTTTGTAAAAGATTCCATATTCTAGACATATCAGGAAAATCAGGTGCACCTTCATACATTATTTGAGTTGCGCCATGAAGAAGAGGTGCATAGACAACATAGCTATGTCCAGTTACCCAACCAATATCAGCAGTACAAAAAAATACATCCGAATCTTTAATGTCAAATGCCCATTTAAAAGTTGAATAAATATGAGTGAGATATCCACCAGTTCCATGTAAAACACCTTTAGGTTTTCCAGTAGTTCCAGAAGTGTATAAAATGTAAAGAGGATGATCACTGGATAATTTTTCAGCATCACAAGAATTAGAAACAGTTTCCATCAAATCTTTCCATAGTTTGTCCTTAGAAGAAAGAGAAATTTTATTTTTTGTTCTTTCTAAAACAACGACGTATTCAACAAATTTAAAATCCTTAATTGCATCATCAATTACTTCTTTAAGTTTGACAATTTTTCCTCTCCGATAACCACCATCAGCTGTTATTATGATTTTAGATTTAGAATCTTCAATCCTATCTTTAATAGATGCAGCACTAAATCCAGAAAACACAACAGTATGGATAGCACCAATTCTTGCACAAGAAAGCATTGCAATTGGTAATTCAGGAACCATTGGGAGATAGATAGTAACCCTATCTCCTTTTTTCACTCCAAGTGATTTTAAGACATTGGCAAATTTTTGAACTTCAAGAGATAATTCACCATAGGTATATGTTTTAGAATCACCATTTTCACCTTCCCACAAAATTGCAACTTTATCAGATTTTGTGTTTTGATGAATATCAAGAGCATTGTATGAGGCGTTAATTGTGCCTCCAACAAACCATTTGGCAAAAGGAGGTTTCCAATCAAGAGTATGATTCCAAGGGGAAAACCAAGTTAAATTATGAGCCTGTTCATCCCAGAAAGATACAAAATCAGAATCTGCTTTTTTTCGTAAAGTTACATCATTGTTACCAAGTCCAATGGCATATTTTTCCGACATCAAAAAGTGTATGAAGTTAGATCTTTCTAAGTGTTAAAAAAATAAATTAAAAAAATTATTGTGCTTCCATTCTAGCTAACCAATCATTATCGTTGTCGTCTTTAGATGTTTCTGATTTCACCTGTTGAGGTGGGTCTGGGAATGTAAAAGTCACTTTAGATTCAGTTGGAGGTTCAGGTATTGGGGATACTTGAGCTTCAATTGGTTCTGAAGGTATTACGATTGGTTGTGTTGGTGCTTCTGGAAGTATTGTTTGAACTACTTGTTGTGGTTCATTTGTCTCCAGATATGAAACGGCAGATTCTTGAATATCTACTTCTGCGAGTGTTGTTATCTTTTGCACTTCCAATTCAAGGTCAGTAATTCTACTCTTTACATTTGAAATTTCAGATTGTTCATGTGTCACATGGTTAAGTACCTCAGTTGTGCATGATTTCACAGTTTCAAATGTTGCCTCAGAGATTTCATTACTTTTGAATTGTACTTTGGCATCAAACGATAACATTTTTGCAGATCTCATTTGTGTATCTAACTCAATCAATCTTTCTTCAAGTTTAGATTTGATTTCACATTCCATTTCATCTAATGATGCAAGTTTGGATTTGTATTTTTCATGAATGATTTCAGCGTCTGCTTTCATATCATCATTTTCTGAAACAATATCCATCAATGCTCCTAGACGACGTAGAGTGAGTTGTTTTTCACGAATGAGTCTTTGAGAGTCGAGTCTCCATTTAGGAATGAAGATTACAGTTTCACCTTGAACTACAAGTTGCTCATATTGGATTTGCTGTAATCCTTGAGAACCGCAATCAATACCAACGGATTGAATACTACCGTCAATTTCAGTGAGTGTTCCTACGACTTTACCCATGAATGTTCCGTACATGTCTTTGACGTGTTTACCGATTATTTCGATATCGTCGTTTGTCATGGTAGTTACTAATGAGATTTGTATAACCGATAAAGTGTAAGAAATTTTTTTAGTTTTAGTAAGATTAAATTCACTAATTTCACATATTGGGCTCAATAGCAATTTTAAAATTTAGATGTTTTTCACTAAAAACATGATTCAAAAAGAAGAACTTGATAAAATTCTGAATTTTGTAGCAAGTAGATGGAATGCAACAGTTCAAGAACCAAACAACAAAGCAATGGAAGTATTACCAAATGATTTTTGGATGAATTCAATTGGAGGAAAAACTGCAAAGGGAGGTTTTTGGGTTACAACAATTATGTATACAGAAAATGAAGCAGATGCAGCAGGATTTAAAGAAGTTTTGTTAAGATGGCAAACTAAAGGTAATGATAAAAATAAAGACAAAGGTCCCGATCTAATTCAAATTGGAAAAAAGAAATAGAGTATTATAATTGTGAAATTATTTATTCATATTGTCAGAATTCTCAAGTAAAGAAAAAACAACTTTATCAGATCATTTTTCAAATACAGATGATAACGTATTTGCAATTATTACACCACGTCAAGTTGATCGTGGAGCACTGATGTCAAGATATAGTAGAACAAATAAAAGCATGAGAAGAATTTTTTTGGATGAATTTTTAAAAAATAAGAATAGAGGTGAAGAATTCTATGATAGAGTGTTACTAGAGTACGGAGATGATTCTGTTGCAGAATTAGGAGAAGCACAAATTGCAATAGAAGGGTTGTCAAACATTGCAGTAAAAAAAATTGAGGATAGAAGAATTGGATTATCATATTTAGAAAAATCTTCAAGATACGTTACATGGAATAAAAAAGAAAATGGAAAGTATAGATTTCATAGAGATGAAAAAATTATGAGTTCAAAATTTG
Source organism: uncultured Candidatus Nitrosopumilus sp. (assembly GCA_905612275.1). GTDB lineage: Archaea > Thermoproteota > Nitrososphaeria > Nitrososphaerales > Nitrosopumilaceae > Nitrosopumilus. Next base: position 22,858 of record CAJQRM010000034.1, on the reverse strand, counting down.
CAAATATGTATGAAGATAGTTGTAATTTTTCTTTTGATGTTTATTCTAAAAATATTGAACCAATGATAAATTACATTAGAGAAAAATATCCAATTAAAAAATATAGTTTCAAAGATTCAACGGATGGAAAAGAAAAATTATTTGATAAATTAAAAAATGAAGCAGACATTAAATCGGCAAATATGATTTACAGAGGTTCAACTAAAGCAAAAGCACTAGATATTCTACGAGGATTATTACCAGCCTCAACTTTAACAAATGTAGGAATTACAGGAAACGGAAGAGCATTTGAATATCTTTTAACGATATTAGGCTCATCTGAACTTGATGAAGAACAAAAATTAGCCTCAAAAATTAAAAATGAATTAGATACAACAATCAAGTCATTTGTTAGAAGAGCAGATGACAAATATGGAAAAGCATTTCAAAAATATCTAAGAAATATAAAAAACAAATCAAAATCAATTACAATTAAAGAAATCAAATCAAACCCAACCACAGGAACAATTACAAAATTAGCAGATTATGAGTCAGAAAAACAAGCACTTAACACAATCATTACAGCCATAATGTATGAACAATCACCAAGTACATCATATCAAAACATAATGCAGCAAGTTAAAAAAATACCCATAGAGAAAAAAATTAAGATCATTAATGAATTTACAAAAATAAGAACCAACAGAAGACATAGACCATCCCGTGCATTTGAAAATACGTATTATACATTTGATCTATGCAACAATTTTGGAATGTTTAGAGATTTTCATAGACATAGAGCACTCACATTAGAAAGACAACTCTTAACAACGGATCATGGATACATGTTACCAAAGGAAATTAAAACAGTAGGATTAGAAAAAGATTTCAAAGAATGTATGAATAATACAAAAATAACTTTTGACAAAATTAGAAAAAAGTTTCCTGAACAAAGTCAATATGTAGTAAATTTTGCATATAATTATCCATATTTTATGAAATTAAATTTAAGAGAAGCATGTCACTTAATTGAATTACGGACAATTCCCCAAGGACATATTGATTACAGACGGGTTGCACAAGAGATGTATAAACAAATTAACAAAGTTCATCCAAACTTAAGTAAAATTATGAAATTTGTGGATTTAAAAGAATATGATTTAGAAAGATTTGAATCTGAAAAAAGAACAGAAGAAAAAAGGAAAAAGATAAAAAAATAGAACAATATTCTAATAGCAATAAATCTAAGATGATGTATGACAGATAGAATTGTAAAAGATCCTAAAGAATGGAAAGAACAGTTAACACCAGAACAATATGAAATTTGTATTAATCATGGGACAGAACCACCATTTTCAGGCAAGTATAACGATAGTAAATTAGAAGGTTCTTTCAAATGTGTATGTTGTGGAGAGAATCTTTTTTCATCAAATTCAAAATTTGATTCAGGTTCTGGTTGGCCAAGTTTTTGGGAGCCAGTATCAGAAGACAACATAGAATATGTTTCAGATACAGATTACGGGATGGTGCGTACAGAAGTTAATTGTAAAAAATGTGGTTCACATTTAGGACATATGTTTGATGACGGACCAAAGCCAACAAATCAAAGATATTGTATTAATTCAGTTTCATTAAAACATGAAAAAGACGAATAATTACAAGCATGGCTGTAAAAATCAAGGATTCAATTCAACAATCCATATTGAAAAATTATTAATAAAACACAATTAAGGATAAGGAATCAAAGAGAAGTAAAATGAAACATAATTACATAACAAAAAAGGATGAAATGACATGAAAATCATACTATGTGGTTTTGGGGTTGTTGCTCAAAGTTTAGTAAAATTATTTGAATCAAGAGACGAGGAACTGTATGCAAAATACGGGTTGAAACCAAGATTAGTAGCAGTTTTTGACAGTAAAGGAAGTGCAGTAGATCAATCAGGATTAAAATTAAATGAATTAATAAAAATAAAGGAAAAACATGGGACAGTAAAAAATTATTCAGAGAAAAATAATAGCATGACAGGTGATGAAATCTTAAAAAATATAGAAGCAGATGTGCTAATTGAAACTACAGCAAGTAATTACAAAGATGCAGAACCTGGAATGACACACATAACAACTGCAATGAAAAAAGGTATGCATGTTATTTCAGTAAATAAAGGTCCATTAGCATTAGCATTCCCATCATTAATGGAATTAGCAACATACAACCAAGTGATGTTCAAATTTAGTGGTACAGTAGGAGGAGGAACTCCAATACTAGATTATGCTAAAAATAGTTTAAGTGGAGAAAAAATTACATCATTTGCAGGAATACTAAACGGTACAACAAATTATATTTTATCAAATATGACCACAGGTTTATCATTCGATGAAGCATTAAAAGATGCAAAAGACAAAGGATATGTTGAAGCTGATGAAGCATTAGACCTAGACGGATTAGATGCTGCTGCAAAATTAGTCATTCTTGCCAATTGGGTTATGGGAATGAAAGTTACAATGCCAGACATAAAATGTATCGGAATAAGAAAAGTAACAATTGATGACATTAAAAAAGCAGAGAAAAATAATTCAGTGCTAAAATTAATTGCATCATGTGATAATGAACTAGTGGTAAGTCCAAAAGAAATACCAAAAGATGACCCATTAGGAGTAAACGGAACATTAAATGCAATTGCATTTACATCAGAACATTCTGGAACTCAAACAATAATTGGAAAAGGTGCAGGAGGAACTGAAACAGCAAGTTCAATCTTAAGAGATCTTTTAGATATTAGACAAGAGATTGCAAAGAATTGAAATCTAACTTAATTTCAAAAAGTGAAACATCAGCATTACTAAAAAAAGTATCAGAAGAGTGGGGGATAGAATTTCCTAAAATGAAAAACGTTAGAGTACATCAAATTTTGAATGATGCTCAAATAATTACAGGGGATGGGTTGAAAATATTAAAAATAAATGAAGATTACTTGCCATTTTTATCAGAAACAGAAATTTTAAAAAAATTTCCTAATGTAGAAGTAGATATGGGTGCAGTCAAATTCATGTGTAAAGGTGCAAATTTAATGAGACCAGGTATTAAAAAATTTACAGAGTTTGAAAAAGAGAAACTTGTCTGTATTGTTGAAGAAACACATCATAAATTTTTAGCAGTTGGAAAAGCAATGGTGTCAAGTTCAGAATTAGAAAAGATGGAAAAGGGAGAAGTGATACAAAACATACATTATATTTCAGATAAATTCTGGGAAACTGGTAAAACGATTTACAATTAACTAAAAAATTATTTAATACTTTCAGTAAATTCTTCTGTACCGTCTTTAGTAATTACAAGTACATCCAATCCATCACCACTTGCAGAATCTCTCAAGGCGGCTGAACGAACTGCATGTTTTGCCAAAGTGACAGCTTCATCCTTAGTCATGTTTGGTTTGAATTGAGGATCTAAAACACCTAATGCCATTTCAGCACCAGTACCAACTGCGGCATATTCATCAGGAAGTACTGAACCTAAAGGATCAAGAGTATACATAATTGGTTTATCAACTACACCACCAACAATTACTTGTGTAAGTAATGGGAAGTATCTTCGCTCATACATCATATTTGACATCATTTTAGCAACAGTGTTAGGAGGAACATCTCTCTTTAGATCCATTTTTCTAATCTTTGCAAGAGCTGAAATTTGTAAAGTTAAAATTTGCATATCAGCAACAAGGCCAGCACAAGTTGCACCAACTTTATCAGTAATAGAGAAAGTTTTCTTTGTTGTTTTACTTACAAGGAAATTCCCAAATGCGATCCTTTTTTCACTGGCAAAAACTACACCACCATCAAAAGTAATTCCAACAGCAGTTGCTCCTGGCATATACATTGACATATTTCAAATAATTTTATCACATAATAAAGGGCTTTCTACAATACAGATCAAATTTATGGCTAAAATTTAAAAACAATAGATCATTGGTACTACAAAATAATAGAATTATGTAGTACAAAGATAGAATGAACCATATCTTTTTTATGAGAATAATGGAAAAAAAGATTGAACAAATTGGCGACTAGTGAAATTAAAGAAAAAATCTTGAACGATGTAGTATTTCTTGGATTAAGATTAGTAATGGGGACGATTTTCATTATTCACGGATATAGTAAATTTGGTAATGATGGGTTTGTTGGTTGGATCTCATCAATGGGCATTCCAGGAGAATTAGCAATAATTATTGCATTAGCTGAAGTAATTCCAGGCATACTACTAATCATAGGAGTTTTGAATAGAATTTCAGCGTCAGTGATTTCAATAATTATGGTGGGCGCAATATTTCACGTTAAGGGTGCCCAAAGTATCACAGGTGAAAAAGGGATTGAATTAGATTTAATCTTACTTGCAGTAGCACTAGTAATTATTGTTGCAGGTCCAGGAAAGATATCATTATCACAAATTATTAAAAAAATTCCCAGATGTCTTCACTAATTTTTTCCAAAATTTTCCATGATCAAACAAATACACTTGGTAGTTTTCTTTAACAAATCAACTCTAGCAAATTCATTTGGAGAATGAATTCTTGAAAACATGAAGGTACTTCCTATGGAGATACAAGGAGATTTTAAAATATCAACAAAAGAATACATAGGACCTGTTCCAGCATTTGAAACATTTAGTATTGATTTTCCAAAAGCCTTGTCGGCTGCATTTTTTACTTGAGATACAAAAGGATGGGAAGAATCAGTTCTAGCTGCAGCTTCCCCATGAAAGATTTTAATTTTTACATCATGAAAACCATATGATTTTAGATGTTTTTTTAATCGAATGACCTGTTTCTTTGGATCCATCTTAGGAATTAATCTAAAATCAATTTTTACCAAAGCCTTACCAGGAAGAACAGTTTTAGCTCCATCTCCAGTGTAACCTGAAACAAATCCTGCAATATTACATGTAGCATCACCAACTAAAGCCTTTTTTGCATCAAGATTTTTTTTATTACCTACAAAAGAATGGATTCCAAATTCTTTTTTGAATACATTTTGATCAAAAGGTTCTTTCTCAATTAATTCTAAATCTTTTTTTGAAAATGGAACAACTTCTTTGTACCAATCTTTAATCAAAATATGTCCATCAGAATCTCTCAATGTTTGAATAGCATCAATTAATCTCCATGCAGGATTTTTAATCAATACAGCTAAACTAGAATGAGCGTCTCGAACAGATTCTTTTACAGATAGTTCAACAAACAACAATCCTTTCATTCCAAGACCAATGATAGGTCTATTTTTTGCATCAACATATCCAAATTCCCAAATCACACCATCATTAGAAAATTTCTTTTTGTATTTTTTCAAATATTCTTCAATATGAGCACTACCAGTTTCTTCTTCGCCCTCAATTACAAATTTTATGTTGCAAGGGACATCACCAGTTGTTGCCAAACAAGCCTCAACGGCTTTAATTCTAGTAATTAATTCACCCTTATCATCAGTTGAACCTCTTCCAAAAATTTTATTTCCTTTTCTTACTCCACTAAAAGGAGGATCATCCCATAAGTCAAATGGTTCTGCAGGTTGAACATCATAGTGATTATAAAACATCAATGTTTTGTCAGGATTTTTTTTTGATTTTATCTCAGCAAATACTATTGGTGCCACACCTTTTTTTAATCGTAAAATTTCAGATTTAAGACCAGAGGATTTCAATATTGTTTTAACTAATTTTGCACATTCTTCAATACCTTCATTTTTTGCAGATACACTAGGTTGTTGAATTAATTTTTGAAGATCAGAAATAAGTTCACTCATGTGAGAATCTACATGTTTTAATGCATTCATTCTAATCATACAATTTTATCAAAAGGTTTCATCACATTAGGAATTGCATCAATTAAATCCATAGGAGTCATATGTAGTCCCAATTTGTCTTGAACCTCTTTTCCAGCTAAACCACAGATGTAGCTAGCTGCTGCAGCAGATTCCAAACAATTTCTATTCTTAGATAATAAACCAGCAACTAATCCAGACAGTACATCACCAGTACCTCCAACAGTCATTGCAGGAGTATTTTTTTCACAAAGATACGTAATTTTGCCATCAGATATAATGTCAGTAGGACCTTTTAGTAGAATAGTTATTCCATATTTCAAAGCATTTTGTTCAACTAATTTTATTCGTTCAACATTAGAATCAGATGGGACATCACCAAACAATCGTTTGAATTCTCCAGAATGAGGTGTAACTACAACATTTTTGTGGGCTAAAAGAGGTAAAACTTCAGGAATTAATGCACTGGCATCTAAAGATAGTCGAACATCTCGATCCAAAAGAGACTTTACAAGATGTAATAGAGAATTTTTTTCTTGTATTGCAAGTCCCATTCCAATTGTTGCAGAATGTAAGTTACGAGGTAATGCCCCAACAAGTTTCTTTACAGCACCAAGAGTTAGTTTTTGATCAACTAAAGGAATTACAATAAGATTTGGAGAAATTGCACGAGTTGGAGTTACATTGATTTTTGGAACAGAAGTATAAACTAAATCAGTACCACATCTAAGTGCAGCAAGTGAGGATAATACTGGGGCCCCATGATAAATGTAACTTCCGCCAATAACAATTACAATTCCATTATCACCTTTTCTAGAGGTAGATTTTCTTGTAGGTATAAAATTTTGAACAATTGAGGATGAAAGGATTTGGGGTTCCATGATACAACAGTCTAGATATTGGATGAATAAATATTGTTTTCAGGAGAAATTTTGAATTAATCTAGTTTTTTGTACTTTTCTTAATGGTTTTTGCTTTAATGGTTTTTGCGGTGGTTTTTGCTGTGGTTTTTGCTGTGGTTTTTGCTGTGGTTTTTGCTGTGGTTTTTGCTGTCCTTCCAAAGAATGCTTTTCTTGCAAAACATAGGTAAGTGGTATGTCCAATTCCCTGGAATGAATGTCTAGTTTTTCCTTCTCTAGCTGCAATTGTTCTTATAATGTGCTCAGTTGATTCAATATCAGTAAATTCATTTTCAATTAAGGCAATAGTTAATTTTTCTAATTGATTCATAGTTGGACAGATTGCAAATATACAACCACTTCCTTTTAGCATCTGTCTTACTTTAGGAAGAACAACCCAAGGATCACCTAAATCAATTAATGCAACATCCATTTCAGTAACTGGAATTTCTTTAGAAGTTTTTAGATCTAAATTAGTTTGAGTGATATATTTAGAAAGACCAGTTCTACGAATATTTTTTTCAGCAATCTTCATAAATTTCTCGTCAACATCAAATGTGTAAACATGTCCTCTAGGTTTTACAATACTTGCAACAAATGAAGTCATAGATCCACTTCCAGTTCCAATTTCAAGAATTTTTTGACCATCTTGAATTCCTGCACGTGCAGCAATATAGCCAAGATCTTTTGGATAAACAATTTGAGTGCCGTGTTGTATTTTCATTATGTAATCATACATTGTTGGCTCAAGTAAGTAGACGTACTTGTCTTTGTTTGTCATTAATCTAGAACCATATTCTTTTCCAATTGCATCTGCATGTTTAAGCACACCAATGTGAGTATGAAGTGATTCTTTTTTTGAAATATTCATCAACCATTTTTTAGAATCATTATAAAAGAATAGTACAGGAGATTTGTTTTTTATTATTGCCATATTATTTTTCTAAAAATTTAAGATAAGAATCTTTGTCCATAAGTAAACCAATTGGTTATGTAGTTATCCAATTAATTAGATTCTCACTTATGGATTGAATTGTAGGCATTATAGTATCATTGATAGTTTGAGCAACTTCTGGAAATGCAACTGAAAATACAATTCCAATGATTATTCCCATAATCAGAGATATTTTACCCATAATTGGAGTATACATTGCCAGTAAAATAATAGTATAGTTGACTAGACATCGTCAATAATAGAGTCTAAAAAATTATTTATTTCGTTTAAGTGAAATTATGCCACTAAGAAGCATTAGTGAACCAAAAATTGTTAAAGATAATGTGAGTGATCCAATAAAGGATAAAGCCCCAATAATTGGGAGAAGTATCCAGGGTTCATGAAGAGTGGGATCACTTAATGATTGAGATGGAAAAAATCCCGAAAATATTAAAACATCTAAAATAAGAATTACAGATCCAAAAAATATCAAATTACCTCCTGCACTCATTATAGTATCCATAGATTCATGGATTGATTAACTTTTTTATTAAATACCAAAACAAAAATTATCAGTCACAAATATTGAGAATAAAAATAAAAGGCATGAAAAAAGAATTACAATATGAATACATTGGATTATCTCATAAAACAAGATGATCAGGTATCACAGTCAATGCCAGAATGTGAAAATATTAACAGAGACGGAGAGGATGAAAATATCTAAACTAAATTATAATTATCAACTTTAGGTTTAAAAATTATAAATTCTTTAATCATATCAAGTAAAAATATTTCAGATTCATTCCGAGTTCCAAACATCAATGGATATTTTTCCATATAACTCAGTAAAACATCTTGTGGAACAGATATTTCATCGTCACCTCTGATTTCTTTAAAAATATCAATTAATTTCTCTTTTTTATTATTAAGTGGATAAGGCCGTCCATAGGCATCTTTTGTTAAAAGACTATAATCAACTTTAGGAACATCTAAACCAAGAAACTTGAAAGATTCTTTGTCAAGTCCTTGTTTAGTGAGTTCTTTACTAATTTTATTAGAAAATAAAATAAAATCTTTGTTCTCGCTTACAGGTAAATTTGATAATTCAATTAAATCTAATAATTTTTTTCTATCAATTAATACAACATCCTTAATTTTTGCCAATTTTTTTGCAGAAGATATGAATTTGTTATTAGTAACAACAATAGCTAATTGTGCATCATATTTTTTCAATGAACCTAATGCCCTTTGAACAGATGTAAAATTTAATTCAGATTCAGAACGTTTAGCCTGAACTGCAATTCTATACTTGCCTTGCTGCAACATCATATCACAACCATAATCTTTTGAACGATTAGTTACAGTTGTATCATAACCCAATTTTTCAAATAATTTAACCAAAAATATTTCAAATTCACGTCCAATGGTATTATCAAGTAAAGCTAAATCATGTGAAATTTCAACCATATTTTGAATTTGAATACTACCTATTAATTTCATTTTGACTTATTAATACCAAAGAAAGTAGCAATACAAATTGACAGAAATTCAATTAGCAGGTTCAGGTGGATGGGTAAATGCAGATCTAACAGATGAACAAGTTACAAAATCAAAATTAGTTCCAAATATGGATAAACATTTTTTGGCCTCACTTGAAAAACTAGATACAGCAAAAATGATAAAACATTTTTGTAAACAATGTAATTCTGAATTTGACGGTCCAACTCAAATACAAATTGAAGAAAAACCAAACGAAGCAGTTGCAGATGGGTTAACATTGATAGAAAGAGGTCAATATACTTGTCATCAATGTAATTCAATAATTGGAGAATACCGTGTTTTTCAAAAAAGTGAATAATTACAAATAGCCACATTTTTCTTAAATCAAAGCGTATTCAATAAATAGCGCAATTTTTTAGCAATATTATGGCAAATATGAAATGCGTATCATGTGGAATTAGTTTCTTTTCTCCAATGGGATCAGAGAAATGTTCCAAATGTGCAGGTAGTGAATCTCAAGGTAGTGAGGGACATGATTCCTGTGGTTGTGGACACAGCCATTAACTCTTTTTTCTTCAATCAAAAATATAACTAACAAAAAAAAGAAAAATTATGACAAAAACATCACTAGAAATGAAAAAATTAGTTGAAGAATTTATCAGAATAACTAATGTCAAATATGAAGATCAAACTGAAAAAATTAAAGAAAAAAGTGATTTAGTAGATTGGCAATTCCATGTAGGAACAAATGTAATTGTTAGTAAAAATTCAAACCGAGAAGATAGAGTACATGTTAATGTAAATATGAGATTCGCTCCAGATGATTCAAAATTACTAATTAAGACAAATCCATCATTTTCAAAAGCAGTTATGGAAATTAGTGAAATTTGTACAATATGCAATATAGGTCATCAGTGGGTTAAAGATGGAGAAAGCATTGTAGGTTTAGCAATATTCTCACATATAGATGAGCAGAATTTAGATAGAATTTCATTTCACAATGTTTGGGACAATGTAGCAAGAGTATCAGGACATACTCAAAAAATCCTACGTTCAAATTTTAGTAATTTCTCTTCAAAAAATAATTTAGGAGAAGAAACTCTAGATAAATCCATGTATGGATAAAAAATTGAATTTAGAAAATATGACAAAATATACATTTTGAGCTAAGAAAAATTACCTAAATGATTTAGTCATAACTTTGAAGAAAATACCTAGAGGAATTATTAATCTATTAGAAAAATTATCCAATCAACAATGTGGAATAAATTAAAAAAATTGAGTTTTAAATGGAAATTTCTAATTTGGATTGTTTCAGTAATTTTGATTTTTGTATGGGTGTATACATGGTGTGGCTCTATATTGAAAGTTGATTGTCATCAAATTATTTTGAATAGGTAAAAAATAAACCACATTAACTAAAACCACTTTGTATAGGTACGAATTAATGGAAATAATACTAATCCATACTATGATTTATTCTATTAACAAAATATACATACACTAGTTAAAAGATGAATGAAAGAAATGATTTCGTTTGAGCATAGAATACTAAGTGAATTTAAATTAAAAATAGCAAAAGTAGACACATTGGCCAAATCCATTATGAGTCATAGAGAACCTAAAGGTACTGAAGCCAAGGAAGCATCAGAATTCCTTGATGTTTTAGTAAAGGAGATAGATGAGTTTTACAAAGATCATAGTGAAATGTTATCAACTAATGGAAAAAGACCTCATGCACGTTCACGCTTACCTGAAACTAAGCAATGGGTGGATAATATTGAAAGGTTTTATGAATTAAATCCACGCCGAAGACCTAGAAAAAAGAATTAATTTCAAAATAATTGAAAAAATTTAAACTGAAAGTAACTCCCAATCATTTTTGCCACATTTGCATTGTTTCCCATATGCATTAATGTAATCCAAGTATTCTAAATCAGTGCAAGGACCCTGGTCAGGAATATTAATTTTAGAGGTGCATTTCCTACATTTAGCAATAAAACCATCCAACAATATCAATCAAAACATAGAATTAAAAAATCAAACGATTTGAATTGAATATAATTAAAAATTTTGAGATTCAACAAACTCAACAATAGAAAGGATTTCACCCATTTCCACAAGATGACCATAACTAGTGTTTTTAGCATTTTTCATAGGTTTGTTATTTACGCTAATGAAAAGCATTTTACCATCAGAAAGAGGAATAGTAATTCTTTTAATTTTTGAATAAGAGGTAATAGAGTACAATCCATTTCCAACATGTTCAGAGGCAGAGGCATAATTGTCCCATTCACTCCTAGATCGAGACATAGTTGATTTTGTTTTTTCAATAGGAACAATATTGCTTACACCATTACGTTGACTGTTCCAAAGTAATTGACCATGTGAATCAGATACAGCTGCAAAACGTACTGATTCATTAAAATCCATAACCATATTCAAAAGTTGTTTATATTTTTCCATTATTTTTTTATCAACATTTTACTTAATATAATATTCTAAATTTTAAAGTCTAGTGCCAAACTATTTTTAAAATAAAACTACTCCTCAAAAGTATTAACAAAGTCAACAATAGACATGATTTTCCCCATTTCAACATAACGACCATAACTTTTTGTTTTTGTTTTATTGAGAGGACTATTATCAACATATACCATCAATAAATGAAATGCATCTAGGGGAACGGTAATTTGTTTAAGTTTTTCAAATGATGCAATGTGATACATTGCTCTACCAAGATCATCAGAGTCTTCAATTTTACAACGAGTAATCCAGTCTACAGCTTCATGTACAAGAGTCTTTTTTATTTCAGGCAAAGGAACTTGGACTTTAGAATCATCCCTAATAGTATTCCACAAAATATTTCCAGAAGTATCACTAATGGCAGTAAACATTATTCCTGAATCATAATCCATCAGCATATGCAAAAGTTTTTCATATCTTGACATTACGGTGATTAAAGATTTATAGAATAAAAACAATTACGAAATTAAAAAATAATTGGCACTAGTATTACAAAATATAATTAATTTATAACTGAATTTATCATCACAAATAATATGAAAAATCCTTATGGTAATTTTGTACATGAAGTATGGGAAGAATTTCCACAATTGTCGGAATGGCATAATTTAGATAACGAAATTTTACCAATATGGAAACTAGAACAATTCATTGAAGCAGGTTATCATAATTTTGATGCAGGTAGAAAACCACTATACCATCTGAGTAAAATAATTGAAAAGTATGCTCAAGAAAATAAAGAACCATTACTAGCAACATTTGAAAAAATTGCAAAATTCTCATATGTTAAGGAAAGATATCAAAAAATGGTCAAAGATATGCCTAAAGTATGGATTATTGCAGATTTTGATGATGAAGTGATTCCAACAGATGTAGTATTACCAAATTCAGAATTTCTAAGTTGCAGTAATACAAACTTAGCAAATGTATGGTCGGTGTTTACCAGAGGGCCATATGGGCCATTTGGATTAATAGCTGAAGAATATGAGGATGGGAAATTCAGAGGCTTTTTCACACTTAATTCCAATGTATGCAGACATGCCCTAAATGTAATGGGTAAAACATTAGGAAGTAAATTTGATATTCAATAATTTTAAAAATAAAAATATCCAATGTATAAAAAATCATTATTCATTTTCCGTAGAGATTTAAGATTAGAAGACAATGTAGGATTAATGGAGTCACTTCAAAACTCTACAGAAGTAATTCCTTGTTTTATCTATGATAAAAATTTGATTAAAAATTTTAAAGATTCAAAATTTAGATGGGATTTTCTTAATGAATCATTAGTAGATTTAGACAGAGAATTAAACAAAAAAGGAGTCAGATTACAAATACTAGAAGGAAAGCCAGAAAAAATATTAGACAAGATAATTAAAAAATATAAAATAGATGCAGTGTTTCTAAATACAGATTTTACCAATTATTCACAAAATCGAGATGAAAAAATATATCAAAATTGTAAAAAAAATAAAATATCATTTCATAGTACATTAGATTTTTTACTTCATAATCCAAATGAAATAAAAACCAATAAAGGTTCACCGTACACAATTTATTCATTTTTTTATAAAAAAGCAAAACAAATACCAATCAGAAAGATCATTAAAAATATTAAAAAAAATTATTCAAAAGAAATTATTTCAGAAGATAAGATTAAAAATTCTAAAATAAAAAACAATGAAATTATAGGAGGACGTAGAGAAGCATTAAAGATTTTGAGAAACTTAGATAAATTTAGAAATTATGACAAAATAAGAGATTTTCCAGGATTAAACCAAACAACAATGCTTTCAGCGCATAACAAATTTGGGACAATTTCAATTAGAGAAATTCATAGCCAGATTAAAGAGATTTTAGGCTCAGATCATACAATAATGGGCGAAATATACTGGCGAGAATTTTTTAGCTACATATTATTTCATTTTCCACACGCTCAAAAAACATCATTTAGACAAAAATTCCAAAAAATACCATGGTCAAAATCTAAAGAATCTTTTAAAAAATGGAGTGAAGGAAAAACAGGATTTCCAATTGTTGATGCAGGAATGAGACAATTAAATCAGACAGGATTTATGCACAATAGAGTTAGAATGATTGTAGCATCATTTCTGACTAAAGATCTACATATCAATTGGAGGTGGGGGGAAAAATATTTTGCAGAAAAATTAATTGATTATGATCCAGCTGTAAATTCAGGTAATTGGCAATGGGCAGCATCAACAGGATGTGATTCAGTGCCATATTTTCGAATTTTTAATCCATGGAGACAGCAAGAAAGATTCGATGTTAATTGTGATTATATTAAAAAGTGGATTCCTGAATTAGAAAAAATAGAATCAAAAATCATTCATAATTTGTGGAAAGAATTTCCAAAAAAATTAAAATATCCAAAACCAATATTGATTCATAAAATTGAAGCAGAAAAAACAAAACAAATTTTTAAATCACAAAAATAAAATAATTTGGCACTATTTTAAAAAATTATTAGTATATTATATACGGGAAAAAAAATAAAGAATTATGAATGAACATTTTGTAAGTTTTATTGATGACATATGGAATAAATTTCCAACATTTGTAGAAATAAAAAATACAGATCTTACAAACCATAACATACTATGGACACTAGAGGAATATCGTAAAGCAAATTATGTTAATTTTAGAACAGGTAAAAAGGAACTATACAGGCTAAGTATTTTATTAGAAAATTATGCAGTAAAACATAACACACCATTATTAGCTACTTTTGAAACGGAAGCCAGATACAAGTACGTTGAAGAGCGTTACAGGGAAATTTTAGATAAAATTTCAAAAGCATGGATAATTGGTAATTTTAATAATCCAGATTTAGCCCCACACCCCCCACCATCTGCAGAAGTAGTAAGTTGTGATGGAACAAATATTTCTCCAATGTGGATTGTGGTGACAAAAGACGATAATGGACCATTTGGACTAGTAGCAGAAGACATAGGAGATCACGAGTATAGAGGATTCTTTACATCAAATTCAGATATACTTACAAAGGTAATTGAGGACATCAATGAACAATTAAAAATTAAAATTACAATATAAAATAGAATAAAAAAGTCAAAATATTGAAAAGAAGTTCAAAACAAAAAATCAATCAAAAGAACTACAAAAAAGACAAATAAAAATAACTATACTGTTTGGATGATTTCAGATTTCTTGGATTGAATAAGTTTTAAAAATTTTGTAATTGAAAGATTTTGTCCAATAGAAGAATTCCAGTTTTCTGAATCATTTTTTACAGCTTGACCTCCAACAATAATTGGAATTGTATATTGATCATTAATTTTTTGAATCATTCTTTTAGCAGATAAAGTATTTTCATCAAGGGTGATGGAAATAAAAATAAAATCAGGATTATTGTATTCAATAGATTCTATTATAGTTGAAACAGGGGTAAAAGGAGAAAGATTGTAAACAACATTTCCGTTAGATAAAAGTTGGGATTCAAGTACTTTTGTACCGAATGTATGCTGTTCACCATAAGGTACACAAATCAAGATTTTTTTCTTTTTTAATGGAATAGTATTATTTTCTAAAATTAAATTCATTAAATCTTGTACTGCATTATAACAAGTTGTTTGCGTACCTAAATCAATTTTTTTGGAATATCCCAATGATTCTATTTCTTCAATTAGTGGAATCAGAACATTAGTAAGAAATGACTCAAATCCATATATTTTTTTGTATGATTCAAGTAAAGAATTTGCTTCAATATAATCACTATTTTTGAAAGATGAAAGTAAATCTTTTTGAAGTTTTTTAGTTATTTCATTTTGAACTGTAGGTTGAAAATATTTTTGATTCATAAAATAATCAATTATTTTTTCAGAATCTCTAAAATTTTCAGGAATATCAGAAAGAGATACATCAGATTCTATTCCCAAATATTTGATAATACTCTGTTTTGACGTCTTTTTTTTAGAATCCCAGTGACTTTTTACTAGATAGAGGTATTTTTGGTCACGGATGGATTTTACTCTCAAATATGCCATTGAATAGAATATTGATTTAGTATTTAATCCGATTACGCACCATGATGAGTATCTAGATATTTTTAGATCCATTAATTTTTTAAAAAAATAAGAAAATCTAGATGTTAAAGCAGATACATGTATCAACCCATTTACTTCTGTGGCACCAGCTGGTAGAATGTTCAAAGCTCTAAATACTAGAAATTATTCAAAAAATAATATTAAAATGAGTTATACAGAGATTAGTAATGATCATTTAGAATCACTTGACAATGCACACATACTATTATTTCATGAAGAACAAAAAAAGGCTGAAGAAATAGAATTTAATTTTATTAAAAAAGGTTTGGAAATGGGGCAACGTTGTTTCTATACAACTAATGATACTGAAAAATTAAAAGAAAATATGAAGGAATTTGGGATTGATGTTCAAAATAATATTGAAAAGGGATTACTAAACATAATTCCAATTCCAAAAAAATTTGAGGATTATGAAAAAATGATTTCAGCAAAAGTGGAATCATTACCACAAGATGGAAAAATCAGAGTGGTATCAACACATTATTTTGATTTTAATACAGATAAAAAAACAGAATCAATGCAAGAAATAGAGCAATGTGTGGATGATAATTTTCATAAAATTCCAGGAAATTTTATTTGTTCATTTCATGTACCAAGTGTTGATAAAGAATTGGCACCACAATTTATGAAAAATTTACTTGATTCACATCACGAAATCTTATTTCTTACAAAAGAAAACAAAATAGAAAAATTTAATTTTGTCTAAGTTAATCTTTGAGTAATTTTATTAATTAAATCATTAACACTAGAATAGTCTTGATAAAATTTAGTTCCTAATTCAGTAGTATCTATTTCATTTTCCATTTTAATTAGTCCTTTCTCAGTCATCTCATTAAGATATTTCAATAGTTTATCATATGAGGTATTGCTTTTGTGTTGAAGTCTAGTTTTAGATATCACTTCATTATCTTGTTTTTCTAATAAAATTGCAGAAAATACATCAAAATAAATTTGTAATTTACTTCTTTTATCACGCATTATTACTTCATTTTGAAATAAATTTTGCTTACTAAAGAAGTATTACCCATATAACAAAAAAGGATCACATAGGAACAATTTCATCAATAGATTGTCGATCGTTTTTTAATTCCAATTATAACTATAGCTGGAACTCCAAGATACATTCCCAAATTGAGTGCAATTACGGATAATCCAATACTCAAAACTTCTGACTCAGTTTCTGCATTCTCCATTAGTGATAGAGTGGAAATCATGGGAGTAATAGCTAACTTGACAGCTTCTTTGAAGTATGGATTTTCACGCTCATAATCAGCTATAATTGGTGAGAATGAATAATACAATTCATTAAATCCTGTCATAAATGCTGAACCAGATTCTGTATTCATTAATTGGTTATCACGAATTTCTCTAAGTAATTGAACTTGTGGTGCCATCTCAGAACCATAAGCTGCTGTTGCAATTAGACAACCGCCACCTTTGGATGATTTATCTTCAGTTTTTACAACTTGACAAATACCGTTTACATCCTCAGTTCCAGTTCCACATATGATATTAGAATTAGATGCTTCAGGTATTGCTTCAGGTATTGCTTCAGGTATTGCTTCAGGTATTGCTTCAGGTATTGCTTCAGGTATTGCTTCAGGTGTTGCTTCAGGTGTTGCTTCAGTAATTATTGGGACAGATGTTATTTCAGATTCAGGTATAGGAGTTTCAAATTGAGTATTATCATAAGAAATGTCTATGGTTTGTTTAAGAGATCTCAGATCAACACTAAAAACATAATTTCCATCTGTTTTCCACATTGTATCCATTGCAAAAGTTGTAAAATAAAAAGATCCATCAGAATTAGGTGCAATATGACCTGAAGATAAAACTATATTTTCAGGAGAAATAACATCATACAAAATATCTTTACCTTTCATGGAAGTGAAATCATAATTTTGAATTTGACCAGTTACAATCACTTTATCGCCATTTTCATATGAATTACTATTGGTAACTAGAGTTATCTCTACAAGTTCAGATTCAAGAGAAGTGGATTCTTCAGCGGGTTCTTCAGCGGGTTCTTCAGCGGGTTCTTCAGCGGGTTCTGTAATTACTATTGTATCATTTGGCAGTACTTCCAAAGTAAATGGTAGAAAAGATTTAAAATTATTATAATTTGTATCACTAATTTTTATACCAACTTGACTTGTTGGCATAGCATCATCAAATGTCATCAAATATGTAACAAACAATTCATTTTCATCATATAACAGAGGTCCAACAAATTCATGATAAGTTTCAATTCTTTTATCAATTTTTATAATAGATTCATCCCAAGAGATGACTCCAGCATAATCATATTTTTGATCAAAAGTATTTTGATTCCATTCATAAATAGATAAACCTGTTTGACCAAGTTCATCATGATTTGTTCTAAAATAATTATTCATGCCTGAAGGTTCATGAGCATAATTTGTAATTAGAGTGGCTCTAGAAATACCAGACAAAAAATAATCATCACCAATACTCACAGTTACAGAAATTGTGTCACCAACAGATGCTAAAATATTTGAAGTGATGTTATCGTGTATTTTTAAATCATATAATTCATCAGAATTGATAGAGACAGAAACCTCATCATGAATATGTGGAGGATAACGTTGAGCGTCAGGACTAAAATCAGTAGGATAGGTGACAACCAAACCAGTGAAATTGTATAATCTATTACCGTGTCCAGCCCCTGATTGTTGATGCTTTAACGTGTATTTGCCATCAGTGCCGAGAGTAGTATAATTACCAGTGTTTACACCATCAGTAATCCAACTATCGATACCTACGTTATCACCATCAGGATCTGAATTATAACTCAAAGTAATTGCAGGAGTGTCATTAATTGGATCAATCAAGTTTCGAGTTGTAAGATAGATAGTGTTAGTGCTATTAGTGGCAATCAGACTAGCTACAACAGAATCATGTAATCCAGAAAGAACAAAAGCAGAACCAGTTGAATTAATATTTACTACAGTTTCAGACATTAAAACTGCAATTTTTTTTGGACCAGTTTTCTCAGCAGAAACTACAGTTGGAGACATATAATCAACAGCTGTTGCATTGGATCCAATTTTCAAATATTTGATAGATGCATTCTCTACTACAGCAGCACCGGTTGCACCTCCATGACCACCACCTAGTGAACCTTCAACTGAACCAGCTTCGTTGGCGTGTATTTGACCAAACTGTCTAATTGCATCAGCTAATGAAGCAGCATTGTTAGTATAATTTACGAAATATCTTGCATCAGAGGGAATAGCAGAATGTATGAGAACAATATCTGTACCATTGATGTATCCTAGTCCAACAACTCCTGTGCCACTACTGACTCCAGTTTTTTTATCACCATCACCTGGTACAGTTTGTCCAACTCCTGTACTAGTTGCATTGGCAACATTAGTAATTGCAACATCAGTTAGAATATCACCATCAGTTCCAGTTGATGATACCATTATAGTCCAATCTAAAATGGCTAAAGTTCCGTTAACTGATTTGTCAAACGTAACTAGAGTTGCTGTCGTGTTAAGGTGAATAGCAGTAAATTCTGGTGCATCAATTGCAGCAAATGAGTCTTGAATCACAAGACCTGATCCAGATACTAGTAAAGCTGCTATTACAATAAGTGAAAATGTGAATTTAGAAGATAACATCATGAAAAATATAGCTAACAAAGAACTTTAAACATTCTGATATTGAAATTAAAAATTAATTATTAATCAAATGTTCAATTGCAATGATCATATCACCAGTAGTAATTTTATCCTCAGATACCCATGTTGCAAGATTTACGACCCATGTAGGCACAGATTCAGCAGGAATGCCAATTAATAATTCCAATTCAGCAACATCTTGTGAAGACCCATCCCAATTAGAAACTAATTGTGTAAGCATCTCTTCATCAAAGAAACTAACTACTTTTTGACGTAATGGAGAATCAAACACAAGAGGTTCAGAACCAGATATTTCCAAAGTTAACGGTAATGCAACTTTGAAAAAATTTCCATTAAGATCTGCTACTTGAATCCACACATCAGTTGTTTGCATTGGTTGCAAGAATTTCATCTTAAATGAAATGGTAAAAGTTCCAACTAATTCATCGAGATTTTCAACAGGTCCATCTTTAACAAATTCTCCAGATTCTTGTATTGTAACATCAGCTTCACTCCACTCTACAGTGTTTGCATAATCATAAAACAAATCATCACCTGTTTGATACCATTCATAAAATGTTGTACTGACCTTTCCATATTTATCAAAATTATTAGCATAAAATAGATTCATGTCATCAGGTTTGTTTAAGAAATTTGTATACGTTCCACTATCTGTAATCGTTTTCAAAGTTCTATTGTCTGTTAATTCTAAAATAATTTCAACCTCATCCCCAGTGTCTGCTACAATTGGAGTGATAGAATCTCCAAACATTGGTAGTGGAGTATCTTGATCAAAATTCCAAATTTCACTAGATGTAGATATACGTTGAGTGTCGGAATTTGGAGACGTTATGTGTACTTCAACTCGGGTTAATTTTGGAGCCTCACAATCATAGCATTCTGAACCATTTTTTTCAATTTCATCCGTCAGAAATAAAATATGTACTGCACCACGATCTGAACCACCTCCATTATCTAAACTAGTACCCACCACCAAATCATTGACGCCATTACCATTCAGGTCACCTATGTTTGCAAGACTAGTACCAAAAGCATCTCCAGCTGATAATGTAGGGCCCTTATCAGTAGAACTGTTAATCTCCACAGTTGAATCAACAGAACCATCTACATTCATAAACAAAAGGTGTACTGCACCAGTCCATAATCCACCTTCATCATCACCACGAGCACCTACTGCTATGTCATTAACACCGTCACCATCTATGTCACCCATATTTACAACAGAAGAGCCAAAACGATCATCATCTGATAATGTAGGACCGTTTGTAGTTGTATCGTCAATCACCACAGTTGCTTTTGCAAGACCATTTCCAGGGTCTTCATCCATGAACAAAATGTATACTGCTCCTGTTGCTACTGAACCGCCACCAGGGCTAAGGTTTGCACCTACTGCTAAATCATTGACACCATTACCGTCAAAGTCACCTATGTTTGCAACGGAACCACCAAACCAATAGCCATTTCCTAATGCAGGACCGTTTGGAGTTATATTATCATCTTCAATTTTCTCAGTTGCTTTTGCAAGACCACCATTTTCATCCATGAACAAAATATGTACTGCACCACTATCACCAGTGCCATCCAGCATTGCACCTACTGCTAAATCATCATAACCATTGCCGTCAAGGTCACCAATATTTGCAACTCCATGTCCAAAATTATCTCCATTTCCTAATGCAGGACCGTTTGGAGTTGTATGATCAATTTTCTCAGTTGACTTGACAGAGCCATCTGTGTTCATAAACAAAATGTATACTGCACCACGATTTGCACCACCAGTATCATCATTTACTGCACCTACTGCCAAGTCATTGATACCGTCACCGTTAAGGTCACCTATGTTTACAACAGAGTCACCAAAACGATCTACATTTCCTAATGCAGGACCGTTTGGAGTTGTATGATCAATTTTCTCAGTTGACTTGACAGAGCCATCTGTGTTCATAAACAAAATGTACACTGCACCACGATCTGTACCACCAGTATCATCCCTCATTGCACCTACTGCCAAGTCATTGACTCCATCGCCGTCCAAATCACCAATGTTTGCAACAGAGTCACCAAAACGATCATCATTTGTTAATGTAATACCAGGTGCATCCCCATTAATCTCCACAGTTGAACACAAAAATAATTTCCAAGAATTATTTGGTATGTGTTTGAGTGAATTACAGATATCATCATTGACAAATGCACCAAAAGCATCATTCACTCCAATTGGAATAATTATGGATAACACAAAAATTACTAAAAATGTTATTCGCATAAGATCTTATCCAAGATTCCAGTAATATGTAAAATTTTCAAAAATATGACCAAAATTCAGGCACAAAATCATACAATCCATGAAATACTAACCTTTTTGTAAAACTTGTAAATTCATAAAATTACAATTTGCACGCCGCGAGAATTGGTATTGTATGTTTAATGACTTTGGTTGTTAAACAAGAAATTCTCCGCTGGCAACTTCGGTTGCCAGTGACATTCTTTTAATAATAATTTAATTTAGAATTTCTAAAAACCTACATCCTAGTAGGAGAATCAATTCCAAGCAGATCAAGGGCTTTCTCCAAAGTTAAATTAAAAGAATTCACCAAACATACACGAGAGGATTTCAAAGCATCATTGTCAGAATCTAAAACTTTTACATGTTCATAAAATGAATTAAAGGCTACTGCCAAATCATGACAGTATCTAGCGATTACTTTAGGTGCAAAATTATTTGCAGCATCACGAACTTGTAAATTAAAAAGACCAATTGTTTTAACTAAATCAAGTTCAGATTTTTCTTGAAGTAATGAAAAATCAACATCAGTAGTGGGTTTAATTCCAGATTTCTCTAAAATTCTTGATGCTCTAGCATATGCATATTGAATGTATGGGGCAGTGTCACCTTCTAAACTAAGAGATTTTGCCAAATCAAATGTAATTATTTTATCCAAATCTTGTTTAATCATCTCATAACGTAAAGTTCCAATTGAAATAGATTGAGCAATTTTTTCAGTTTCTGAATCACTCATTTCAGGATGTCGTTTTTTAGTTTCTTCAATAATTTTTTGTTTTAAAAGTTCACATACAGAATCAGCACTAACATACAATCCTTTTCTACCAGACATCTGAGCTTGTTTTCCATCAGTTTCCAATCCCAGAGTTTTTGCAGTATCAGAACTTAATGTTACAGATTCATATCCAAGATGAACATAACTATCAGGAATTGAATTGAATTTTTCCATTAGTACGGTAATAATTTTTTGTAATCTTTCTTGACGTGAATCAATTACTGTGACAACTTTCTGAGCAGTAAAATTTTGAGCAGTAGTATTCTCATCATTCAAACTAGTTTGCCAGAGAGTTTTAGAATTAGGTTGAGTGGCATCATATTTTTGATAGTAAAACGGATCATCTAACAAGCCTAATTTCCATGCAGCATAAGGAATATCCTTGGCAATG
>CAJQRM010000033.1 GCA_905612275.1 uncultured Candidatus Nitrosopumilus sp. | reverse complement strand
TGATTCTTCAATTTCTTCATTTACCAGTAATTCCTGGTATTGAGGCCATTTGTCTAGTAGAATACTTTGTTTTCCATCAAATACTGTTTGGTACAGATGTTCACTCGTATATGGGCAAAATGGATGAATTAGAATATCTAGTGTTTTGAGTACTTCACTTAACACTGCATAAATTGCAAGACGTCTATTTTTCTTCTCTTCGGATTCATCCCATAACTCTCCTCTAGTAATTGGAATGTATATCTGACTAAGATTACTAATTATGAAATCATCTATTGCTTTTGCTCCCTCATGGAATTTACATGTCTCATTTTTTTCTGTCATTTTTTGAATTAATTTTTGAAGTTTTGACAATAACCAAATATCTGGTGATGTTAGGGAATTGTTATTTTTAGCCCATTCTACTGTGTTTGTTTTATTGAAATTATCATATTGACTATTTTGTTTAAAGTATAGATGCAGATTGAATAATGTGTTAATTACTTGATATGGTCTTGACATTAATTCATCAGTACTGAAACTAAGTGGTTCAATTGGACTGGCTTTCCACATGAAATAGAATCGGATCAAATCCACTGGATATTTTTTCAGTAGTTCTGCACCTTCCAAAACATTGCCTTTACTTTTACTCATTTTTCCTCCTTTTTCATCCAGCACGTGTCCTTGAAACAAAAATGACTTGTATGGCGGAGTGGCACTATTGTTTAGAATTACATTTTCAATTAGTAATGTGTATGCCCAACCTCTTGTTTGATCAATACCTTCAGTAAAAAATGGTGCTGGAATTTCTTTTTCATACTCTTCATTTGTTAATGATGCGTATGGTGCAGCACCACTATTATGCCATGTATCTAAAACATACTCTTCTCTTTTTGTTTTAACACTATTACATTTTTTACATTTTACTGTTATGTTATCAATCCATGGTCTATGTAATTCAAAGTCTGGTCCATCTGGTAATTTATCTGCAGAATCTACAATTTCTTTTCTTGTAAAAAACCAATTTTTTTCACCACAATCTTCACAATTCCATACAGGTAATGGGCAACCCCAAATCCTTTCTCGTGAAATGCACCATGGATGTCTTTCTTTAATAATTCCTAAAAATCTATTTTTTGGTTGTTCAAAAAAGTACTCTACACTTTCTGCAGCCTCTATTGCTTTGTTACCTAATTTATCTAACTTGTAAAACCAACCTCTTCTTGCCAACCATACAATTGGATGATGTGATCTCCAACAAAGTGGATACTTGTGTTTTATTTTTCCAATTTTAACTAGTGCTTTACATTCTTTTAGATCTTCAACGATTGGTCTATCTGCATCTCTAACAAACATGCCTTCATATTTTCCTGCCTGATTTGTGAATTTCACTTCGTCATTTATTGGATTAAAAATTTTCACTTTTCTTTTGTTTGCAATTTTAATATCTTCTTCTCCATTTGCTGGTGATAAGTGCACTAATCCACTACCTGTACTTGCATCAACAAATGATTCTGACACTGCAATGTGATAGTTATCTAATTTTGAATATTCCTTTAATTCTGGAATTAAGTCCAATAATGGATGAATGTATTTTTTTCCTTCAAACTCAGAACCTTTGACTGTTTTTTGAATTTCATATTTTTCAATTTTCACTTCTAACATGAACTCATCTAATCTTGTTTTTCCTACTACCCATGTTTCATTTTCTACTTTGACATATGCATAATCTTCTTTTGGATTTAATCCAACCATTGCATCTGTAACAAGTGTAAATGGTATTGTAGTCCATACAACCAAAAATACATCTTCATTCACTAACTTTACTTTGTAGTATAGTGATGGATCCTTGACTTCTTCATATCCTTGATTAACTTCTGCATGACTTAGTGATGTTTGACAGCTTGGACAATATGCAATAACTGTAAAGTCTTCTTCTAGAATTTTATTTTCATATGCTTTTTTGAGTACTTGCCATTCTCTTTCTATAAATTCATCTTTAAACGTCCAGTACGCTTTTTTATGATTAAATGACATTCCAAGTAAATCATCTACCTCGACCCACGTCTTGTTAAATTTTTCTACAACTTTTTTGCATTCTGAAACAATTCTTTCTACTCCAAATTCTTTGATGGCTTCTGTTTTTCCACCTGAAACTCCTAATTCCTTTTCAACTTGTAATTCGACTGGTAGTCCTTGAGTGTCCCATCCACCATTAAATTCAATTTTTTTACCTTGTAATGTGTTAAATCTATACCATAAATCCTTCATTACTCTGCCTCTAAGATGACCTGCATGTGGAATTCCATTCATTGTTGGTGGTCCTTCAATAAATCTAATTTTTTCAGGCTTGTTTGATGTAAAAATTAGTTTTTCAATATCTATGGTTTTAATATATTCTTTAATTTCTGATTCTATTGCTTTTGCATCAAATTTTGAATTTAACTCCATCTGGATTTTGATATGTGGGTGACATTATAAAGATAAATAGATTTTTTGAGAATTGGATTATATAATTGAGTAATTGATATTTTGTATTGGTAAATATTCTTGTAATTGGTTCTGGTGGAAGAGAACATGCATTGTCATGGAAATTATCTCAAAGTAATAAAGTTGAAACTGTTTTTACTGCTCCTGGTAATGGTGGCACTGAAAATAATGTTCCTATTGATGTTAATGATTTAGATGGATTAGCTGAATTTGCACAAAAAAATAATTGTTTTACTGTAGTTGGTCCTGAAGCCCCACTAGCTGCTGGAATTGTTGATAAATTTAATGAATTAAATCTCAAAGTTTTTGGACCTTCACAAGCAGCTGCCCAACTTGAATCTAGTAAAATTTGGGCAAAAAATTTTATGAAAAGAAATAACATTCTTACCGCTCGATTTGAAATATTTGATGATCCTCAAAAAGCCGAAGAACATGTGAAATCAATTGATTACAATGTTGTAGTAAAAGCTGATGGCTTAGCTGCTGGAAAAGGTGTGATTGTTTGTAATAGTGATGATGAAGCTATTTCTGCTATACAGACCATTCTGGTCAAAAAAACATTTGGTGATGCAGGAAATAAAATTATCATTGAAGAAAGAATTGATGGCATTGAAGCATCATACATTGCCCTATCTGATGGAAATGTAGCACTTCCCATGGCATCTAGTCAAGATCACAAGAGAATTTTTGATGATGACAAAGGCCCTAATACTGGAGGTATGGGTGCCTATTCTCCAACTCCTATTGTTACTGACATACTGGCAAAAAAAATTCAGGAAGAAGTAATTGAAAAAACTATTCATGCGATGAAAAATGAAGGAATTTCCTTTAAGGGATTTTTGTATGCTGGTATAATGATTAAAGATGATATGCCATATGTTTTGGAATATAATGTTCGTATGGGTGATCCAGAATGCCAACCAATTACGATGAGAATGAATTTTGATTTGTATGATTATTTTGTTGCAAGTGTTGATGGTACATTATCTTCTATGCCTTCACTTTCTTGGAAAGACCAATTTGCTGTATGTGTTGTTTTAGCATCCAATGGATACCCAGGATCATATCCAACAAATGACGAAATCACTGGTTTTGATTCTATTTCAAATGACACTAATGTTTTTCATGCTGGAACCAAAAAATCTGATGGAAAAATTTTTTCTAATGGCGGACGTGTTTTGGGAGTTACTTCTTTGGGTGATTCTTTAGCTTCTGCAATAAGTAATGCTTATTCTGCAATTGAAAAAATTGTTTGGTCTAGCAAATACTGTAGAAAAGATATTGGAAAAAAGGGTTTATCTTATTTTTGAGTTTGAAACATTCTATCTTCAGTTATAATCCAGTTTATGTTTATGTCGTGTTCTGATTTTGGAATATTTTTAATAATTTGTTTTTCTAATACTAGTGAAATTGTAATAATATCTTTTTTTGCTAAAAATTTATCATAAAATCCGTGACCATATCCTAATCTAACTCCTGAAGGTGATATTCCTACTGTTGGGACAACTATGATGTCCAAATCATTGTCTACTTTACAATTTTCTTTAGGCTCCATAATATCAAAATTACCCATTTCTAGGCTTGAAAAATCTACAATTTTTCTAAATTCCATATTTTCTCCAATGACTTTTGGTAAAAATACTTCTTTTCCTTTACTGATTAATTCTTGAATTATATCTTGAGTTAAAATTTCACTACCTATTGGATAATACAGCCCTATTTTTTGAGCATCCTTGAATGCATATACTTTGTTTATTCTTTTTTGCATTTTTTTACTTGCAATTTTTAATAAATCAAAAGATGTGTTATCTCTTCTTTCTAGAAGAAGTTCTCTTAGTGCTTTTTTTTTATTATCTTCCAATTTGAGTTCCAAGTGATGCTGCAGTAATTGTATTTTTTAATAACATTGCAACTGTCATTGGGCCCACTCCACCTGGAACTGGAGTAGCAAATGATGCTTTTTCAATAATTTTTTCATAATCACAATCTCCCACCAAATGCTCTACAAATCTTGATATTGCAACATCAATTACAATTGCTTCTTCTTTGATCATTTCTGGGGTAAGAGTAAATTTTGTTCTATCTCCTACTGCTGTAATAATTATATCTGCTGATTGACAAAATTGCTCAATATTTTTTGTTTTGGAATGACATGTAATTACAGTTGCATTTTTTTCTAACAGTAAATGGTAAAGTGGTTTTCCTACAAGATTACTTCTGTTAATTAGTACTATGTTTTTACCTTCCAGTTCAATATTGTGATAATCAAACATTTCCATAACTCCTGATGGAGTACATGCCACAAGAACTGCTTTCCTCATTGCTAATAATCCTGCATTATGTGGAGTAAGTCCATCCACATCTTTTATTGGTGAGATACGTGATGTGGTGATAAATTCATTCAAATGTTTTGGTAATGGTAATTGAACTAAAATTCCATGTACTGATACATCTGCATTTAATTCATCTATGATATTGTTAAGTCCCTGCTGAGTTACACTCTCATCAAGTTTGTGGTCTTTGGTGAGAATTCCTACTTCTTCGCATGCTTTGTGCTTATTTTTTACATATGTTGCAGAAGCTGCATTACTCCCAATCAAAACTGTGGCTAAACATGGGTTAATTCCTTCTGTTTTTAGCTCATCTGTTGCTTTTTTGACTCTATCTTTGACTGTTTGAGCAATAATTTTTCCATCAATCTTAATTCCAGTCATGCTAATTTCATGATTTATTGATATTTAATTCTTGGAATTATTGTCAAGAATTTGAGAAAGGAAATTAAATGGGTTGTTTTTTACTATCTGTATGTTTGTGATGATGGCTGATATACAACTCAAAGAAGATGCAGAAGATGATTTCAAAACTTTGTTCTCTGAATCCAATAAAATTTTGTCCTCTTTCCCTGGATTTGTATCAAGAAGATTTCTAAAATCAAATGATGGTGGTTATCGAATAATTGTTGAGCATGAAACTAAAGAAACTTTTATGACAATGATTCAAAGTCCAGAACATCAGGAATTTCATCCAAAATTACATTCTTTTATGAGTGTAGAACCTGTGAAAAAAATATTCACTGTAGCTGCTGAATAAATTGAAACTTGAATTCAATTTACAAGATAATTTAGAAAAAATCAAAAAAGGTAATTCATATTTTCATACTTTCATCAATAAGGATAGCCTTGCTACTG
>CAJQRM010000032.1 GCA_905612275.1 uncultured Candidatus Nitrosopumilus sp. | reverse complement strand
TCTTCCAAAAGCATCTGATTGTTGATGAACTCAATCTTGCAATTTGTGCCTGTATCTGATCTATTTCTATATCTTCTCCTTGGATTTTTACTTCAATAACTGGTTTTTTTGTTAAACTGCTGATTTTTTCAGTAATTTCATCAATTGTTTTTGTTAATTCTTTATACTCTGTCTTAAATGAAAATTGTGGCCTAGTATCCAATTCAACCCACTTTGGTATTGCCTCATTTCCAGAAATATCTACTTCAAAAAATCCTTTTTTGATATCTTTAATTCCTTCACTGGTTGTTAATTCAATTGATCCTGGATATACAATTGGACCTTTTAGATGATTGAATTGTTTCACATCTTTATCATGTAAATGCCCCATTGCATAATATGTGAAATTTTTTGGTAAATCTGTTGATTGTAATTCTCCTGCAAATTTGTTAAACTCTGTAATTCCCTGATGTAATACCAATATTTTGTGTCCTGAAAAATTTTCAACACTTTTATCTACATCTGAAAACCTTTCTTCATTTTGAGCCATTTCTGGTGGTCTAATTTTATCAAATCCCACTAACATGATTCCTTTATACTCTATTGGCTTTCCATTTCCAATGTATTTTGAAAATCCTAAATTATGATATATGTATGGGACTGGATTTTGATGTTTAATATTGGATACATCATGTTCACCCAAAATAAAAAATGAATCAATGTCATTTTCTTTTAATCGTTTTAATGCATTTGCCATTTGTAATATTGCATTACCATTTGGTTTGGGATTCTCAAAAATATCCCCTGCGAATATTACAAAATCTACCTGATCTTTAATTGATATGTCAATTGCTTGATTGAAAGCATCATACACGTCTTGCTCTCTTTCATTAGAACCATACTGAACCAAACCCAAATGTATATCTGAAATATGTGAAAATAACATTAGTCTAACAACAAATCTTTTTGAACTAATTCTTGGGTGGATTCTCCTCCGACATTTTTCATTTTATCTGCCTTTATCCAAGCTTTAGTTGCACTTTGATCTGCTCCCATTTTCTTTTCTTTAACCTCTTCAACATGAACCATTGATGGTAAATTTGTCCATTGTCCTACTAGAACTGCATCTCCTACATTCAATGATGTTAATTGTGATATCAATTCACGACTGGTGGACTCTGTTGCTGAGGCTATTTGCCTTTGATCATCTTCTTGAATGATTTTCATTATTGCAAATGAGCCCATCTGACTGAGGATGTTTAAATCTACACTACGTGGTCTTTGAGATACTATTGCTAAACCTACTCCAAATTTCCTTCCTTCTCTTGCAATTTTTGCAGCCCAATATTTTGCTGCAGTATCGTGATCTTTTGGAATGAATACATGTGCCTCTTCAAGAATTATGAAAACTGGTTCAAAGAATTTGTAATCTTTTTGCTTTTTTGATTTTCCATGTTTTGCTATGGTTGCATTTTTTCTGTCTTTTAGTAGTTGTTGTAAATAAAATCCCATTGCTACGTTTGCTTGTTTTTCTGATAATTCTGAAATGTTAATGATGTTTGTATATCCTTCTTTTATGTAGTCCATAGGATTTCCAACTTCTGGATCTAAAATATCATCAAATCGTCTCTGTGCATCTTCTATGATGTCTTGCACTCTATATGCTGATGTTCTAATTTCTTTTAATTTTTTATCTTCAGAATTTACAAGTGAAGCTACTTCGTATTCTAACTTATTCCAAAATTCTCCTGCCTCTTTTACTTCTTGCGTGAATGACATTCTTAAAACACGTTGTTGTACATCTGCATTCTCTCTAATTTCTAAAACTTCTGAAAATTGATCTGCTTCAAGTAATCTTGGATTAATTTTTGCATCAATTACATTTACATTTGGAATGTTTAATGTTGTGTAATCATTATGATAATCAAAAATTATTACTGTTCCCTTTACTTCTGATATTTTTTTTGTAATTAATGAAACTAAATTACTTTTACCCATTCCTGTCATTGCTAGAATTCCTAGATGCCTTGAAACAATTTTGTCCAAATTGATTTTAGCTTCAATTTCCTTATTCCTTAACAAATTTCCAATTTTTAACCACCCATCTTTTTTTGGACTAAAAATTTCTTCTAAATCTTGATTAGTTGGTTGTGTAATTTCCGTGCCTGGAATCGGTGGAATTGCTGGAATAATTGATTGACCTTTACGTAGATTTTCTAAAAACCCTAAAATCCCTATGTATGCCGTGAATGTCTTATCTCTTTTATTGATGTCTGCAATTTCTATACTTTCTTCTGCTTCATGAAAATTTTTAACATCTGTAAATGCTGCACTTGATACTGATGATCTTTCAACTAATCCTAAAATTTCTCCCTCATCAATGCTGATTTTGATGTATTCTCCAACTGATAATGATCGTGATGTAATTGCTGTAACTGATGTAGGCTTTGACTCTCCCACTACAAAACCTAAACTCAACCTAATACCTCTCTTGAACCAATTTCATTGCTTAATCCTAACAAACTAACCATTTTTCCAAGTTCTTTGTCTGATATTTTACAGTTGTTGTGTGCAAGTTTTAGTGAATATGGATATCCGCCTACACTATTTTTAAACAGTTTATTCATTATTGATTTAACTTCATCATTATCATGGTTTCCTCCTAAAAATTCCAATTTGATTATTGGAGTTGAATCACTTAATCTTACAAATGTTGATGAGATTATTTTATCTAGACCATAATTTTTTTCTATAAATATTTCACTAAAACCTGGGCCATTTGTAACATGATTGTAGTAAAAAATATCTCCAGCTAGTGACCCTAGATTTTCAAATTGTTTTTTTGTATTTGATGTTTTTGCAATAAATATTACATTTCTTTTTTTATTCATTGTTCTTACAACTTGTGCATCTAGCACTGATTGTCTTGTCATAAATTGTGAATGAAGTGAGCCATCCATTAATACCAAATCCACCTCATCAACTGTTTTTTCACATGCATCAATTTCCATTTTACTTGCAATTCTTGAAAGATCTATATCTGAACCTAATCCTGAATCGTGTAAATCCACAAGAACTTCTCCATCTGTTTTTATTGAAACTGCCGTCGTTGCCCATAATTCAATTCCTTGAAATTTGGTATTGTTGAAACTACTATCAATACCAGCTGTAATCACATTTTCTTTGGTAGGAATAAACTCATTCCAATTTGTT
The DNA here is from genome assembly GCA_905612275.1 of uncultured Candidatus Nitrosopumilus sp. GTDB lineage: Archaea > Thermoproteota > Nitrososphaeria > Nitrososphaerales > Nitrosopumilaceae > Nitrosopumilus. The sequence goes on along the minus strand of CAJQRM010000032.1, from coordinate 17,592 downwards.
TGTGCTTTTTGTAAAATTTGTTCAAATTTTGGACCTTTTAGTATGGATAACATTTTTTCCCTGTTGATTATTGCATCTTTGTATACTGTATTGAGCACAACAATAGTTAGTTGGTTTGAATAAAATCTTTAGGTTGTGTTAAGTTTTGACAAGAATGTAGATGTTTACCCTCTATTGTAATGGAAATCAAAATTATCTAGAAACACCGTGAGAATGTTCCTAGACGTTAGCCTACTGTTTTTTGAAATAGTTGACTAATCATTGTACTAATTTAGTTTCGTATAAATCATGAATTATCTTTATGCCTGTAATTATAATGACATCTCTTATTGCAAAACCATTCAAGACCAGCTAAATATTCTACATTATCACACTTACCACAAAATGTACATTTTGTGAAATGCTTGATTCTTTTTTCATTGGTCATATTAAAAAAAAGTCATATCTCTAATTAGAACGTCATTATGTACAAAATATTCTTTTTTGAAGCAAAATTATGTTTTCTAATCTATTGATTTTGACCCCTTTTAGACTAGAATTAATTAAGAGATCTTTTCTAATGTGATTACTTGAAAAAAATTGGTTTACTTGGGTGTGGTGTTATGGGTACTCAAATTGCACTTGCAATTGATTCTGGTAAGATACCTGGACTTTTAACTCATGTTTATGATGATTCTAAAGAAGCTTCAATTACACTTGTTTCAAAATTAAAAAATAAACCTGAAATTGTTGAAAATTCTCATTTATTGTCATCTCATTCTGTAAATATTGTAGTTGAAGCTGCATCTCAAAATGCGGTACGTGATGATGGATTAAGTATTTTACAAAATAAACGTGATTTTATGATTATGAGCGTTGGGGCATTGTTAGATGAATCAATTTATGATATTTTATATGATGCTTGTGAACATTTCAAAAAAACAATTTACCTTCCTTCTGGTGCTATTGCTGGATTGGATGGATTAAAATCAATTAAAAATGAATTAGAATCTGTATCTATCACTACAACAAAACATCCTCGTTCATTAAAGGGTGCAAAGTTTTTTGAAACTTCTGAAATTAATTTAGATTCAATTACTTCATCCACAATAATTTTTGAAGGTACTGCTCGTGATGCTGTTTCTTTGTTTCCAGCAAACATCAATGTAGCAGCACTTGTATCTTTATCTGGAATTGGAAGTGATAGTACATCTGTAAAGATAATTGCAGACCCTAATACTGATAAAAACACTCATCATATTGAGGCGATAGGGAAATCTGGAAAAATGACTTTCACTATTGAGAATACTCCAGATCCTGAAAATCCTAAAACTAGTCGATTGGCTATCCTATCTGCAATTGAAACCTTGAGACAATACTGTTCCGATGACATTCAAATTGGTACCTAAATGGCAAAACTTGCCACATTTACAGACTTTTTAGAAAATTATAGACTACTTCATATTCTTTAAATTTACACATATTCAATTTTTTATGAATCATGTTAGTTCAAGATACCTCATTTCTAAAAAATGAGATTATGAGACTAAAAAAAGAGAAGGATATTGTAATTTTGGCTCATAATTATGAAATTCCTGATGTACAAGATATAGCTGATTTTACTGGAGATTCTCTTGGATTGTCTAGATTGGCTGCAACAGTTGATCAAAAAATAATTTTATTTTGTGGTGTGCATTTTATGGCTGAAACAGCTGCAATTATCAGTCCTGAAAAGAAAATACTATTGCCTTCTTTAGAAGCTGGTTGTTCTTTATCTGATTCAATTACTGTTGATGAATTACGAAATTGGAAAAAACAATATCCAAATGCTATTTCTGTTGGTTATGTTAATACGACTGCTGAAATTAAATCTGAACTTGATTATTGTTGTACTTCATCAAATGCTGTAAATGTTGTAAACGCAATTCCTGAAGATAAAGAAATCCTGTTTTTACCTGACATGTTTCTTGGTTCTTATGTGGCAAAAGTGACTGGAAGAAAAAATATGCATATTTGGGCTGGTGAATGTCATGTACATGCCGGAATTACTTCTGAAGATGTTACTAAAAAATTAAATTCAATGCATGATGCTGAATTTATTATTCATCCTGAATGTAGTTGTACAACTCCTATGATGTATGATGTCGCTGATGGTAGTTACAATGATAATAAAGTTTCAATTCTTTCAACTGAAGGAATGTTGAATCACGTAAGTAAATCTAACTCCAAGAATTTTGTTATTGCAACTGAAACTGGAATATTATATAGAATGAAAAAAGAAAATCCTGATAAAACATTCATTCCAGCATCTGAAAAAGCTGAATGTCAGTATATGAAAATGATTACTCTTGAAAAAGTATATGATGCTTTGATAAATGAGAAAAATGTTATTACTGTTCCAAAGAAAATTGCTGATAAAGCTCGTTTAGCAATTAATAGAATGCTTGAAATCAGTTAATTTGTGATTATTTTGGTTGGATTATTTAGTAAAACTCCTGAAGATATTACATTTAAAAAAAATATCGAACAATTTAAAAAATTTAAAAAACTTGTAAAAAGAAAAAAATATCCTGAAGCCCTAAAATTGGGCTTGGATTATCTAGAAAAAGTTCCTTACAATCATGATGCACTATTTACGATTGGAGGAATTTATTATTTAAAAAACAAACACCGTACTGCAATTTCATTTTTTGATAGAGCCCTTGAGACTGGAGATTCTGATGTTGAGGTTTTACTTTTGAAGGCATATTCCCATCAAAAATTACAAGAAAATTCAATTGCAATTGACTGTTGTGAGAAAATTCAAGACCTTGATCCAAAAAATAAATCTGTATTTAATTTGATATCTGAATTGAATTCTTAGATTTCTAAACTAACGTCAATTCCTTTTACTGAATTGGTTATACTGCCAATGGATATGATGTCTACTCCTGTTTTACCGTACTTTGATATGTTTTTAGAATTTATTCCCCCTGATGCTTCTAGTAATACCTTTTTTCGTAATTTTTTATTTTTAAGAACTTTAATTGTTTTAATGATTTGAGTTGGAGTAAAATTATCCAACATAATTATTGTTGCCCCTTCTCGTGCAGCAAGAATTGCATCTTGTGTATTTTCAACTTCAACTTCAAATTTTTTATATTTTTTTTTGGTTTTTTTAATTAGTGATAGTAATGATTGTTCCACTGCTATGTGGTTGTCCTTGATCATTATCATCCCGTCTAATCTTAATCTATGTTTTTTACCTCCCCCAATTTCTACAGCCTCTTTATCAAAATATCTTAACCCTGGTGCCGTTTTTCTTGTTGCATACAATTTTGTTTTATTTGGGATTTTTTTAACAAGTTCATTTGTTTGTGTTGCAATTCCACTCATCCTTGCTATGATGTTTAATGCAGTTCTTTCACATGTCAAAATTTTATCTGCATTTCCTGTAATTTTCATGATTATTTGATTTGGTTTAATTTTTGAACCATCTTTGGTTATGATTTTGGCTTTACATCCTTTGAGTGCAAAAATTTCTTTTGCGTATTTTGAGCCTCCAAGAATGGCGTTTTCTCTTGAAATGATGTCTGCTGAAATTATTTTCTTTGACAATAATGCACTTGTGATATCTCCTTTACCAATATCTTCAGCAAGAAATTGTGCTAGTTGTTTTTTTGAATTGAATGACAATATTATGATTAAATGTTAATATGATTTTAAAGATTTAGAAATTTTCTATGTTACTTTAACCGCATATTTGCCGTTACCTGTAATTTTTAATGTATTTGCAATTTCTGAAGTTTCATGATTAACTATTAGTACAACTACATTCCAATCTGGTGTTAAATCTGATGATTTACAACCTGGACAAACTTTTTCTGTTGTTACTCTTTTACATTTTCTGCATGCCATTTCTCGAGCCAATTTAACTTGCCTCTACTTTTGCTTCTTTCGTTGGTTTATCTGGATTGTCAGCTTTTTTAATTTCTTCTTCAATCCATTCATCTGCACCGAGGAATGGTTGTCTACAAGTAATTCCAATTTTACCCATTGCAGCTGCTTTTCCTAAAGATACTGCAGTAATCCTTGCACGAAGTGTAGAGCCAACTTTTAATGTTCTTCCACTTTGATTAGCTAAAATTAATCCCATTTTTACATCACTCTTTAGATAATCATCCATAACTTGTGATAAGTGAAGTAATGCATCCGTTGGACCAATTCTTACAAATGCTCCAAAGTCTGTAATATCTACAATTTCTCCTTGAACAATTTCTTGTAATTTTGGATAAAATGTTAATGCTTCAAATTGCACTTTGTGGAATGTTCCGCCATCTCCAGCAATCATTTTCCCCATTTCATCTACTTTGGCATCTAAAATCATGATGATATAACCCAATTCTGCATTAATCATACTCTCATACTTTTCTTTGAGAATATTGACTGCTGCTTTTTTGAGCGTAGTCCCAAACAAGCTAGGAGGGATCCTAACAACATCAACTAGGGTAGATATAGAAAACACTGTTTTATTTTTCTTGAATTTCAATTTATGAATCTTTGGGTGATTTGACTTGAATTTCTAAAGATTTTGATGATTTTTCAAAAAAATCACAATTTTTCTTCATATGTAACTTATCTTTAAATATTGTATCTTGATTTTTTCATTTAATGGTTGGAATAGATCAAGTTCTTGAAAAACTTAGTACTGTCATTGATCCTGATTTAAAAAAAGATATTGTTTCAATGGGTATGATAAAAGATTTAGAGCTTAATGATGGTGATCTTAAATTTACTTTAGAATTAACAACACCTGCATGTCCTTTCAATGTAGAAATTGAAGATGATGTAAGAAAAGCAATTGCTGAACTTTCAGACTTAAAAAATTTTGATTTGAATGTAACTGCAAAAGTGATGGAAGGACGTTCACTTGATGCTGATACTCAAATGGCAACTGTCAAAAATATTATTGGTGTTGCTAGTGGAAAAGGTGGTGTTGGTAAATCCACTGTTTCATTAAATTTAGCTTTAGCATTATCTCAAACAGGAGCTAAAGTTGGTTTACTTGATGCAGATATCTATGGACCGAGTATTCCATTGATGTTGGGTATGAAAGATGGTTCTATGGAAGTTGAAGATAATAAACTCCAACCGGCAAATTCCAATGGACTAAAAGTTGTATCATTTGGTTTCTTTGCAGATCAATCAAATCAAGCTGCAATTTATCGTGGTCCAATTATTTCTGGAATCTTAAAACAATTTTTAGTTGATACTAATTGGTCTGAATTAGATTATCTTATTGTTGATTTGCCTCCTGGTACTGGGGATATTCCATTAACACTTGCACAAACAATTCCTATTACTGGAATTCTTGTCATTACAACTCCTCAAGATGTTGCAAGTAATGTTGCTGTCAAAGCAGTTTCAATGTTTGAAAAATTAAATGTTCCAATTATTGGTGTGATTGAAAACATGAGTCATTTTATTTGTCCAAATTGTGATGATAAACATTATATTTTTGGTGTTGGTGGTGCAAAGAAAATTAGTGAACAATTTAAAATTCCATTCTTAGGTGAAATTCCATTAAATTATGGAATTATGTCTGGTTCAGATTTAGGAAAACCTATCATGATTACTGATGTTGATTCTCCAAGTGCTAATGCATTTAGGACTAGTGCAAAAAATGTCGCAGCACAATGTAGTATTATTGCATCTAATCTCCAAGAAGAAATGGAATCTGAAGCCTCTAGTGCTGAACCTTCTGATGATACTTCTACATCTGAGAACCCCACTTCCTAGTTTCGATTCCTGTGAAATTACCTGATTCTCTAAGAGACCAATTGAAAACTCCTTTAGGCATATTATTGCCAATTGGTCAGGATAATAAAGAAAATATTCAAAAATATCTTTCAGATAATTCTTACATTATTACAGTTGGCGATAGAACTACTGAAAAGATGATAGATTTTGATGTAATTCCCTCATTACAAATAATTGATGGTTTTGAAAAAAGACAAAAACGTGAATTTCCTAAACTTGGAAATGCATCTGAATTAATCATTGATAATCCTGCAGCTGAAATTACTTTACAAAGTATTGAAATAATTAAAAAAGCATTTACCCTTAACCCTCCTATTCGATTAACTGTAAATGGTGAGGAAGATTTACTGGTATTGCCTGTTTGTATACATGCACCTGAAAATTCTGTTGTTTTGTATGGTCAACCCAATAAAGGACTAGTTTTAGTTGAAATTAATACCGAAATTAGAAATAAAGCACAAACATTACTTGATATGATGAAGTAATTGGGGTGTGATGAGACGGTGGCTGTATGATTGATGATTACCCCACATAACCTCTGACCCTATTCATTCATATTTTTACAGAATCAAAATCAACCAAATATCTTACAACAATTGACATTTGAAGATAAACATGGATTCTTTAACAAATAATTATGAAATTAGATCCTGATCTTAAATTACAAATATTAGAAAAAGTTGGAATTTATTCTCAGAGATTTTCCATTTCTGAACCTATACTTTTGTTAACCACTAAGGAAGTTCTTGATGCACCTCGGGAAATGACTGAAGGAAGACGGACATCCGCTTACAAATACTATGGTGTATCCTATCTTCAACACAATTTAGTTTTTATCAATGTTAGAAAAATTCCTGATGAAAAAACCCTTGAAAATACGCTTGTTCATGAATTGATCCATATGCGATTTCCCTATCTTGCACATGGAAAACGATTCAATAAATTGGTCCGTCAAGGACTTCGAGGTAAAACATTTTCGGTATATAAGAAAAGAAGTAAAATTCGCTCTCTTTGATTTATATTTACAAGAAATTCGCAAATCCAATATACTATGGAATTTGCTGAAATCCTTCCATTTATCGCAGGAATTGTATCATTTTTGGTAGCCGGTGGTCTAGTTTTCTGGATTACCAAACAACCTGCTGGTACTAAAGAGATGATGGCAATCTCTGATGCAGTCAAAGAAGGCGCTGCAGCATTTCTGAAAAGAGAAATGAAAGTTATTATTCCAGTTTCCATAGCTATGACTGTAATTATTGGTATATTCTTGACTCCATCAAACGGAATCGCATTTGCAGTAGGTGCAACATTATCAGCAGTTGCAGGTATAGTTTCATTAAAAATTACAGTAAAAGCAGCAGTAAGGGCTGCAAATTTGAGTGGTAGCGGATTAGGTAAAACATTTGTTATGGCCTTTAGAGGTGGTGCAACAGTTGGATTAGTAGTTCCTGCTATGGCATTATTAGCAATCACTGGTTTGTACATGATTTATCCAGACCCAATTACAATTGCAGGAGTTGGTATTGGTGCTAGTCTTATTGCATTATTCATTAGAATTGGTGGCGGCATATTCACAAAGGCTGCTGACATGGGTGCAGATTTAGTTGGTAAAGTCGAGGTAAACATCCCTGAAGATGATCCTAGAAACCCTGCAACTATTGCAGACAACGTTGGAGATAATGTTGGAGATGCAGCAGGAATGGGGTCTGATATTTATGAATCTTATATTATTACAGTACTTGCAGCATTACTAATTGCAGCATTAATTGGTGCACCAAACTTTTTCTTGTACCCATTACTAATTGGTGCATCTGGAATGTTAGCATCAATTGTTGGTGTTGTAATTATTGGCTCAAAGAATGTTAAAGATGTAATGAAGCCTCTTAATCGTTCATTTTATGTTTCAGCAGCTATTGCAATTGTATTAAATTTTATATTCATTACACAATTTATTGGCGAATCAAATGCAGCATATGCTTTGTTTGGTTCAACTGTCATTGGTGTCATTTTAGTTCCAGTGATTCAAAAAATTACAAACTATTACACCAGTTACAAAAAGGCACCTGTACTAGAAATTGCAGAGTCTGCAAAATGGGGATATGCATCATTAACATTAATGGGAATTATCAAAGGCATGCAATCAACTGGACCATTTATGATTACATTAGTTATTGCAATTATCGTATCATACAGCCTTGCATCTGGCGCAGCACCTGAAGGTGAAGACCCAGTACTTTATGGAATCTTTGGAACAGCATTGACTGCAATGGCAATGTTGAGTCTTGCAGGTATTGTACTTAGTATTGATGCATTTGGTCCAATTGCAGATAACGCTGGTGGTATTGTTGAGATGACTGGAATGGGTGAGGAAAACCGTAAAGTTACAGATGAGATTGATGCCGTTGGAAATACTACAAAGGCTGTCACCAAAGGATTCGCTATAGCTAGTGCCGCATTAGCTGCATTAGCCATGATTCAGGCATTTCAATTTGAAGCAGCACATGTCTTTGCAGGTGTACTTGATTTAGATTATAGTTTAACTAATCCAGCAATTATAGTTGGATTACTCATTGGTGGATTAATTCCATTCATCATTACAGGACAACTAATCAATGGTGTGTCACGAGCTGCAGGAAAGATGGTTGATGAAGTAAGACGACAATTCAAAGCAGACGAGGGAATTCTCAAAGGAACATCAAAGCCTGATTATGCTAAATGTGTAGATATTGCAACTGTTGCATCAATTAAAGAACTTTGGAAACCAGCTATCGTTGCAATTCTTGCACCAATCATTATAGGAGTTTTACTAGGACCAACTGCAGTAGCCGGATTACTAATGGGTGCAGTTATCACTGGAATTTTACTTGCATACCACTTGGCAAATACTGGTGGTGCATGGGATAATGCAAAGAAACTAATCGAGATGAGAGGAGAGAAAGGAACTGAAATTCATAAAATTGCAGTAGTTGGTGATATTATTGGTGACCCATACAAAGACACTGCAGGACCTGCACTAAACACCGTCATTAAATTACTAAACACAATAGCAATTGTCTTTGTATCTGCATTTGTCGCAATTCTTGCAATCTAATTATCTTCTTCAATAATCAACGTCATATCCAATTCATCAATTTGATCTTGAATTGCTTTTTGTAAAGTTTGATTGTGTGTACTACAAAATTTAAAATAATTATCTGCAGTTAGAAAACATCCACAAATCCACTCTGTTTTTTTATCCCCTTCAATTGTACCTTTTGAATATTGTTCACTCATGAAATTATATCCTATCTACATCTAAAAAAATATTTTTAAAAAAAAAGAAAAATGTTTAAGGACAGCCTTCCATCTTTTGAATGAAATAACCTTTTGCCTTAATTGCATCTTCTACAGGTTGTGGACAAGTTTGTGAGTGGCAAAATGTACATTCATTTGTTGTCATTTCTGCTTCTCCTTCTCCTACTTCTTTTAACCATTCTTTGCCAAATTCAATGGCTTTAGGATGATCCTTTTCACCAGTAATTACATCAAAGTGCATGGTGTGACCATCAGCTGCTTTGACATAAGTGTCGTATACGTGAATTTCCATATTTGTTATTGAAAAAGGGGATATTTAATCCAAAAGATGATTCTATGTGCTTACATTATGATGTACGTCATTTTTCTTCAATTGGAATCTCTGATTCAAGAACAAATGCTCTGAAATTTTTGTTAATTCCTGAATAAATTATCCATACCACTGGATTGCTTTGCATAAATTTTTTATCTGTATTTGAAGGAAATGCATCTGAATTAGGATGTGAGTGAAATATTCCTATAACCTCCATTTTTTCTTCTTCAGCAATTTTGTATCCTTCTATCAGTTGTTCATTTGAAATTGTAAAATTTACTGATGACTCCTCAATATTTTCTGTTAAAAATATGTCTAGAACTTGATTATCTTTACCAAATAATAACGCACATGACTCTTTGGGTTTTTGATTTTCTGAATACTGTGATAGAATTTTTTTATCTGATTGTTTTAGAATAATTTTCTGCAAATCTACTCTACGTTAACGGTTCCAATCATCCATGGATGTAAAATACAATAATAATCATAATTCCCTACATCTGCAAATGTAAATTGATATGTATCACCAATGTTTAATATTTCTGAATCAAATATTCCATCCGCTCCACTTGTTGGGCTTCCTGATGTTGCTGTATGCATTGCTGCATCTTCATTTATCCATTCAACAGTTGTTCCAGTTGAAATGTTGATTGTTTCTGGATTGTAGTAAATTTTTCCATCCTCTGGAATTGCAGCTCCTTCTGGAATTATAATTTTAGTTGCTTCTTTTGGTGCTTCTATTACTAGTGTTGAAATCATCCAAGGATGTACTATACACAAGTATTCGTATTCTCCAATTTCTAATTCAGTTGTATCTAAAGTAAATGTTTCTCCTGCACTGATTAAACTTGAATCAAATGTTTCTCCGTAATCTGCTGCGCTAGTAACTGTATGTGGTGCAACATCTTCATTTACCCATTCGATTGTATATCCCTGCGTTACTATTGCTCTGTCTGGACTATAATCTGGATTTCCTTCTTGAGCTGAATCTTTAAGAATCTCAATTGAAAAAATTGGTCCACCTGATAATCCTTCAACTGCTTTTTCATCAATTATTTCTTCAACTATTTCAACATCGTTGGAATTCATTGAACCTGCTGTGATCCAAATTACCATTGCACTAGCTACTGCAAGTCCAAGTACTAATCCTATTGGTTTAATACTTCCTGGTTTTTTCATTGCAAGATATCCAATTGCTAGGGCTGGAAGTGCAACTGCTAATAAAATTAGTACTACTGTAAGTGTAAAGTCTGAAGTATTCATAGTAATTAATGCATAAATTCCAAATCCTAATGCTATTGCTACAATTACCAAAGTCGTTATTTTGGCTCTCTTACTTGTTGAAATACCTCCATCTAAGATTCCTGCTGATAGGAAAATTAATCCTACAAACATGAGGAGGCCTGTTAATGCATGCAATCCATCGATGAATGTATGTGCAATACCTGAATATGATAATATGAGACCTGCTAATCCTATGCCTGTCAAACCCATTCCTGGCATCATCAAGTCCCAATTACTCATTAAAATTAGCTGGTAAGAGTGAGATACTTATTCCTTTTGAAACATACTAGATCTACAACAAGGAATAAAACGGCTTTCTAATTGGGTAGAGTAAATTGGGAATTAATGAAATCATAGAGATATCAAAACCAAGAATTGTTGTTCTTTTAGTAATTACTGCAGTTACATCCATGTATGCTGCAAGCAAATTAGTTTCTGGTTCTCCTCAACTTGAATATCTTGATTACTTGCATATTGTTGTGGCAGGAGCTTTGGCATCTGCTGGGTCTAGTGCATTAAATCATTATTATGATAGGGACATTGATCCTAAAATGAGTAGAACTAGTGGTAGGCCTATTCCCTCTGGACGAATGAATGCATCCAATGTCTTGTTATATGGATTAATTGTAAGTTGTATTTCTGTAATTTATGGATTCTTTGCACTTAATGCCGTATCTGCTTTCTTTATTGCAGTGGGAATATTTTCTTATGTTATAATTTACACAGTTTGGCTAAAACGTAGAAATACTTCTAATATTGTAATTGGTGGAATTGCTGGTAGTGCTGCAGCTTGGGCTGGATGGTCAGCTGCCACTGGTAGTATGGATTTATTGGGATTTTTAGTCGGATTTTTGGTATTTGTTTGGACTCCTTCTCACTTTTGGTGTCTTGCAATGAAAATGAAAGATGAATACGCACAAGCTGAAGTTCCAATGTTACCTGTTGTAATTGGAATGCAAAAAACCTCTAAATTTATTTTAGGAAATACTTTGATCCTAATCCCATATTCTTTGATATTGATATTGATTCCTGATGGACTGGGAATTGTATATGCTGTAATTGCAGCTGTATCTGGTGGATTGATGCTTGTATATCATTATAAATTAACAAAAACACCTACATCTGAATTTGCTTGGAAAGCATACAAGGTTACTGCTCCTTATTTAACAATAATTTTTGTTGCTGTTGCATTGGATGCCGCATTTCATATCCCTTTAATTTGATTTTTTAAATTATTTATCTAAACCTGGGAAACTTGCTTCATAATCTTTTTCCATTACTTCTTTATTTTGTTTTTCAATTGGATCTTCCTCTTTTTTGATTACTACTAATTCAATTCGACGTTCATTTTTTGTAAACCATGCTACTTTGATAAGACCTAGAATTTCTAAATCTAAAAGTAATTTGTTAAATTTATCTTCTGGTATGTTTAATCCGTCTTTTGTTAGGCTTTTGTAAAGCTCAACATCCGTTAGTGAATTTACTTCTTTTATTTTATCGTATATTGTATTTCGTAGTGGTATTGTCATGATTAACCGTAAAATGCTTTATCCCCTGTCTTGGGTACTACATTAGATATACTTTCTCTTATGGTGTTGTACCATTGATCTACTTCTTTACTAATTGATGGTTTCACTTGTTTTAAACTCGTTGCAAAATCGTGACTAGAAATTTTTGATGAGTTATTTCTCATTGCATGTACTGCTGCTTCTCTGCATAATGCTGCTAAATCTGCACCTGTGTAGCTTTGTGTTGCAATCGCAATTTCTTGTAATTTGACATCATTAGATAATGGCATTTTTTTTGTTAAAATTTTGATGATTTCTAATCTTCCTTTTTCATCTGGAGGTGAAACATAAAGAACTAAGTCCAGTCTACCTGTTCTTAATAATGAATTATCTATGATGTCTGGTCTATTTGTAATTCCGATCACTGCAACTCGTGAAGATACACCTTCTTCTATTTCTGTTAATAATTGACTTAGAATTGTTTCACCTGCACTTCCTTCTCTTGATTTTATTTTAGCTAATGCATCTAATTCATCAAAAATTACTACACATGGTGATGATGCTTTTGCTTTTCTAAATATTTCTCTCACTGCTTTTTCTGATTCTCCCATCCATTTTGAAATAATCTCTGGACCTCTAACTAAAATCATATTTGCACCTGTCTCTGTTGCAACTGCTCTTGCAAGTAATGTTTTTCCACATCCTGGTGGACCATAAAGTAAAGCTCCTTTTGGTGGTTTAACTCCCATTTTTGTAAATTTATTTGGTTCTTTTATTGCTGTGATTAAATTATCTGTTAGTGATTTTTTGATTTCATCTAAACCTCCTACGTCATGCCACCATATTTTTGGTCTTTCTACATAAAATTCTCTCATTGCAGTAGGAACTACTTCGTGCATTGCATCGTAAAAATCAATTAATTTAATTTGCATTGATTGTAACACTTCAGATGATATTTTTTCAGTTTCCAGATCAATTTCTGGTAGGTACCTTCTGATTGATTTCATAGCTGCTTCCCTACATAGTGATTTTATATCTGCCCCCGTGTATCCGTGTAATTCTGATGACAAGTCTTTTAGATCTATATCTTCGCTAATTGGCATTCCTCGTGTATGAATTTGTAAAATTTCATATCTTTCATCTTCATTAGGTACAGTAATTTCAAATTCTCTATCAAATCTACCTGGTCTTCTAAGAGCTGGATCTACACTATCTGGTCTATTGGTTGCACCTAACACGATAACGTTTCCTCTATCTGTCAGTCCATCCATTAATGCCAATAATTGTGCTACCACTCTTTTTTCAACATCACCGTAAACCTCTTCTCTTTTTGGCGCAATAGCATCAATTTCGTCAATGAATATTATACTTGGAGATTTGTCTTTTGCTTCTTTAAAAATATCTCTTAACTTAGCTTCTGTTTCACCATAATATTTATTCATAATTTCTGGACCATTAATTGGAAACATATTGGCTTCTGATTCACTTGCAAGAACTTTTGCAAGTAATGTTTTTCCACATCCTGGTGGACCATAAAGTAAAATTCCACTATGTGGTTCTACTCCTAATCTAGCAAATAATTCTGGATGTCTTAATGGTAATTCTACAATCTCTCTCATTGCTTTAGTTTTTTCTTTTAATCCTCCAACTTCTTCATATGTCACTCTAACTTTTCTATCGATGGTCGTCTCTGTCGAAATGTCCAATTCAGTTGTTTTGTCTATTTTGATTATTCCTTTTGGTATTGTTTTTGTAACTTTGAAATCCATAGAATTCCCTAAAATCATTACAGCAATTTCATCCCCATGTACAATTGGTAATCCTTTTAGTCTATTTTTTACAAATTCTGTAAATTCTTTATCTACTGTGACTGATTCATTTAATTGTGTTAGTGTTATTGTTTTTGCAATTTTTGATGCCACTTTTCTAATTTTTACAATATCGTTTAGTGTTCCTCCTACATTTTTTCTTGTTTGTCCATCAATTCTAATTATGTCTGGAAATTTTTCATCTTCATCTACTGGCCAAATAATTGCACAACTAGTTCTTGAACCCATTATTTCAATAACGTCTCCTGGTTGTGCTCTTAGAAAATCCATTGCCTCTGGGCCTATTCTGGCACGCTTCTTACCTACGTCTCTTTGTTTTGCTTCACCAATTCTCATTTGTAAAGGCTCTTCTTTGCGGACCAAAAAACCACTTAATTCCTGCTATGTTAATTACGGCTCATGCTAAGTACTTCGAATTCACTGACGCCTTCAACTGCTCTTACGGCATCTTCTAGTGAATCCATCTGTCCTTCTTTATCTTCTAATACAAATTCTGTCTTTAAACATTCTAATCCAAAAGCTAATGGTTCTTTTGCATGTCGTTTCAAAATAATTCCATCTTTCAGTGAAGTTTTTACATTTTCTGCTAATTTATCTAAATCCACTTCCATTCCTGTTGGAAGAACTTTTGCTATCAAAATAATATCTGCCATTTTGTTTAAGGTCCTTGAAAATTACATGAGGAACAGGTATAACTTCTTGCGGCTTCTCTGCAACTTTCACATCTCCAAATAAGATCTACCCCACATTCAGGGCAATTGAGTTTTACACATTTATCATTAGGCATAATTGGTCTGTTACAGCAACTACATGTTGGTAATGATATGGTGGATGACATACTCAAATTTTCTGTAAACATCATTTATACTTTCCTTAGAATCTGTATAGGGTTTAACTCCATATTTTTTTGAGCTCTCCACTGATTAGTGTTTGAGCTGTTTTTAGTGAAACTTTCATTCCTAGTAATTTTATGATTGAACTTGTATGAAAATCAAAATCATCTTTTTCTGAAATTTCATTAGTGATTTCTGGAGTAATTGATTCAAATAGTTTATTGATTGTTTGATTATCGATTCTTTCTAATATTTTTCTCGCCAATAATTGTTTTTCAAATTCTTTTCCAAACCTTTCTGTCCATTTTTTTTGGTAGTCTTGAAGATCTGAAATTTCATTTGTTTTTAAAAATTTAGATATTGCTTGTCCTGCATAAACTCCTCCCATACCACTTGTAAAAATTCCACCAGCTGTAGTTGGTTTTGCTTGTCCTGCTGCATCTCCTATGATTACTGTTTTACCCTCTACAAATTTTTCAATTGGTCCTTTAATCCAAATTGGTGCATATATTTTTCTAATAGTTGAAAAATTTCCTTTCTCTTTCAGAATTATATCTAATGCTTCTGATACATTGATTCCTCTTCCTGCTACTCCTACCTTTCCTTTTCCTTGATCTGATGGAATTATCCAAGCAAAAAATCCTGGGTATTTTTCTTGATCAAAAATTACTTCTACTTTTCCTTTCTTTATCCAGTCTGCATAAATTTCATATTGTGCTGATGATAAAATTCCTGTTCTATCTTTATGTATTAATGATGATACCCCTCTGGCATCTACAAAAATTTTACAATCAATTTTTCCCTCATTGGTTCTTATTCCTTTGTCTGTAATTTCTTGAAAACTTGTTCTGACTTTAATTACTGCTCCGTTTTTTTGAGCTTGAAATGCAATTTGTTTATCTAACTCTCTTCTACTAATCTCTACTACTTTTTGTTTTTTTGAATTAATTGTAAAACTATTTCCATTCGGCGATGTAATTTTTGCAGATTCTATCATATGCTCAAAAGTTTTTCTAAATGGTATTATTCCTAATTCTTCTAATCCTGCAATACTCACTAGTCCTCCACAATGTTCTGGTGTTCCTATTTCATAATCTTCTTCAATTACTAACACTGAATATCCTTTTGAAGATATTTCTCTGGCAGATAATAATCCTGCAACACTTCCTCCTGCAACTATTACATCATAGTACATAGATTTTGGTTCTTTGTCAATTATTTAATTCAAAAGTTTTTCATTATGCCTATTCCTGCTAATATCATGGGTGACATTAAACAAGTAATTGTGGTTAGAACTGATCTTGATATGGGTAAAGGTAAGATAGCTGCACAAGTAGGACATGCTTGTGTACTTGGTGCTGAACATGTTCGAAAGTCTCATCCTGAATGGTGGTCTGAATGGTGGGGAGGACAAGAAAAAGTCGTTGTCAAAATTTCTGGAATTAAAGAATTACAGGAAATAAAAAGACATGCTATAGATTTGAATCTCCCTTGGTCTGAAGTTTCTGATGCTGGACATACACAATTAGCTCCTGGCACAACAACTTGCATTTCAATTGGTCCTGCACCTGAAAATTTAATTGATAAAATCACTGGTGATTTAAAATTATTATAATTTACTGGGAATGAGATATTAACAGTATTATCTAAAAAAAACTTGTGAAAAAACAGGTTAAGGGATATTTGGCATTTGCTTTTCTAGGTGGAATTATGTTAACATCTGGTGTACTTGTTGCAATGACTGGGTATGATCCTGATGTGGATTATGCTGCAGTGGATGATCCTGAAGTTACTCTAACTGGAACCCCCTCTGATAATTTTCCTGATGATCAAAGAACTACTTTTTGTAGCTCCGGTGGAGATGCTAAGTCAACTGATTATGTCCATGAATATATAATTCCTACAGAGTGTACCAACCCTTTAGCTATTGTATCTGATTATGATGGTAATGTTTGGTTTACTGAAACTAATACTGGTAATCTTGGTAAGTTTAATCCTGTTACTGAAACATTTACTGAATATGATAATCCAACATGGCCTCCTGGTGGTCGTTCAATGATGTGGGGAATTGATTATGCTCCTGATGGTTCTGTTTGGTTTACTGATGAAACATATGATTCTGTTTGGAAATTTTCAACTATTGATGAACAATATGAAAGATTATCTTATCCAACTTCTGGTGGTGATTCTTTACCTCAAAAATTAAGTATAGATGGTTCTCAAATTATTATTAACGATTTTACTGGAAACAAACTTACTATTTTAAATGTAAATCCATCTGATAATGACGTCAATTATCTTAGTATTCCGTCTGCACTTGATGATTCTGTAACTGCTGACTTTGCATTAGATGCAAATGATGACATATGGTATACCAATTGGTTATATCAACAAGGTGGATTTTTAGTTAAGTTTAATCAAAATGATTATCTTTCTGCTGTATCTAATTCTGGTGAACAATTTTTGCCTTTAGTTGATTTCATTAGTGCATATGCATTACCTGTTCAACTACTCACTCCTAACGGAATCACTTTTTCTGATGATGGTCTTCTTTGGATTGTCGATACTACTTCTTCATCTTTTTTTAGTTTTGATCCTTCATCTGAAAAATTTATTCAGTATGTTACGGCCGACCCTATGTTTGAAACATATGGTAATCAGACAGGTGTAATCAAATCTCCTATATCTAGACCATATTGGATTGAAAATGATGATCAGGGTAGACTTGTATTTAATGAACAAGCTGCAAATAA
>CAJQRM010000031.1 GCA_905612275.1 uncultured Candidatus Nitrosopumilus sp. | reverse complement strand
AGGGAGGAGTAGACATAATAGAATTAGGATTTCCATTTTCAGATCCTTTAGCTGATGGTCCAGTTATTCAAAATGCAAGTACCATTTCACTTGAAAAAGGATTTAATATTTCAAAATTT
The DNA here is from genome assembly GCA_905612275.1 of uncultured Candidatus Nitrosopumilus sp. Lineage (GTDB taxonomy): Archaea > Thermoproteota > Nitrososphaeria > Nitrososphaerales > Nitrosopumilaceae > Nitrosopumilus. Next base: position 51,469 of record CAJQRM010000031.1, on the reverse strand, counting down.
TTCAACATTGTAAAAAAAATTAGAAAAGAGACAGACATTCCACTGGTATTAATGACATATACCAACATCCTACATCGTATGGGTTATCAGAAATTCATCACAAATGCAAAAAAAGTAGGAATTGACGGATTCATTCTTCCAGATATGTCAATTGGAGAATCAAAAGATTATCTACAAGCAGCAAAAAATAATGCAGATACCATATTTTTGATATCACCAAATACAAGTAAAACTAGAATAGAAAAAATTGCGAAAGCATCAACAGGGTTTTTGTATCTTGTTGCAGTATTTGGAACTACAGGTGTAAAAACAGGTATCAAAAATTATACGCTAAAAGCAATCAAAAATGTAAAAAAACAAACCAAAGGTAAAATCCCAATTGGTATTGGATTTGGAGTATCTACTCCAGAGGATGTAAAAAAATACATCAAAGCTGGAGCTGATGCAGTAATTGTAGGTAGTGCATATTTGAAATTAATAGAAAGAACAAAACAACAGGATCTTGAATCAAAGGTAATATCATTTACAAAAAGTCTAAAAAAACAAACAATTTCTCAATAATTATTACACATAAAAGATACAAAACATACAAAAAACTAGATGTTTATTTCAATAATGTGCAGACGAAGTTTATTTTTGTTACAGGCGGAGTGATGTCAGGCCTTGGAAAAGGAGTAACGACATCATCAATTGCAAAATTACTACAATTATCAGATCAAAAAGTATCATGTATCAAAATTGATCCGTATCTAAATTATGATGCAGGAACTATGAATCCAATAGCCCACGGAGAAGTCTTTGTTACAGAAGATGGGGGTGAATGTGATATGGATATTGGAAATTATGAGAGATTTCTAAACCAAGACATCTCAAAGGATCATAACATTACGACTGCCCAAGTTTATTCTTCAGTAATAGATGCAGAAAGAAAAGGAGAGTATCTGGGAGCATGTGTACAAATAATTCCTCACGTTACAGATGAGATAAAAAATAGAATTAGAAAAGTTGCAGTAGATGAAAAATTAGATTTTCTAATTGTAGAATGTGGAGGAACAGTAGGAGATATTGAATCACTTCCATTTTTAGAAGCATTAAGACAGATGAGAGTGGAAGAAGGTCCACAAGGAGTAATTTTTGTACATGTTACATTAGCACCATCCTTAGATGTTGTAGGAGAACAAAAAACAAAACCCACACAACACAGTGTACAAGAATTAAGAAGAATAGGAATTCAAGCAGACTTTTTAGCAGTTAGATGTACAATACCATTACAAGAAAAAACAAAGAAAAAAATTGCAATGTTTACTAATGTAACTCCAAATGATGTATTATCATGTCATGATGCAAAATCAATTTTTGAAGTACCACAAATACTATACGAACAGGGCATTATGGATTCAATATTTACAAAGTTTGGGAAAGTTGGAATGGTTAATGCATCAGCCAATTGGGATAAATGGAATAAAATTGCAGAAAAAATGATTAATCATGATGATCAAAAAATAAAAATTGCAATGGTTGGAAAATATGTAACACTTGCAGATAGTTATGTAAGTGTAAATCATGCATTAAAACATGCAGGTGCAGAAATCGGAAAAGCAATTGATATTGATTGGATAGATTCAGAATCAATAACAGATTATGAACAATTATCAAAATATGATGGAATTTTAGTTCCAGGAGGATTTGGAACAAGGGGATCAGAAGGAATTATTCAAACTGCAAATTTTGCACGAGAAAAAAATATCCCATATCTTGGAATATGTTTTGGATTTCAATTAGCAGCAATTGCATTTGGTAGAAATGTTTTGAATTTAGAAGATGCAAATTCTACAGAAATCAAAGCAGATACAAAAAATCCGATTGTAGATTTACTTCCAGAACAAAAAGATGTTTTAGATATGGGTGGATCTCTTAGATTAGGTGCAAACGAAGTAATAATCAAAACAAACTCTAATGCTGAAAAAATCTATAATTCCATAAAAATCAACAAAAGGCACAGACATAGATATGAAATAAATAAAGAATACATATCTGAATTTGAAAAAAAATGGACTAATATTTTCAGCAGATAGTGATGGAGGTAAAAGAATGGAAATGTTGGAGATTCCAAACCATAAATTCTACCTAGGAGTACAGTTTCATCCAGAATTTAACAGTAGACCAGGATTTCCAGAAGAAGCATTCTCTGCATTTATCAAAGCATCATCTGAAAAATAATTCAAAATTATTCAATTTTAGAAATTTCATAAATTTTTTGTCTTGCATCCCTAATGGAAACTTTCTTTTTCACATATCCTTTTTTCAATAAATGACTTAATGCTAAACGAACAGTTCGATCAGGAAGTAATGTTTTATTTGCTAAATCTTTTTGGGTTAGTGCTCCCTCATACTCGAGTGTTTTTAATAATAATTTAGAGCTAGGAGGCATACTAAGTAGCTCTTCAGCAAGATGAACTTTTTTTGCTAAAGCAGAAATTCCAGTGGTATCTTTTTTAAGACGAATAATTTTTGCAGGAGGAATAAATTTAGAACATTCAACGGTTTTTTTGACCTTGTATCTATCCAAACCATCTAAAACAACTTCACAATGTAATCTTGCAGAAATATCATCAATTTCAATAAAGCTAGTATTTGAAACAATAATTGGTCTCCTAGTAACATCAAGAGAATTTACAGAAATTATTTCAAACACTGCAGAATCTTGAAACAATACAGGTCCACCAGCAGACATTGAATATGCAGAAGAACCAATTGGAGTAGAAACGATTATTCCGTCACTATTATCATGCCAAACTTCATCCCCATTAACACGTAATGTATGTTCCATGAGCATTGCACTTTTAGAAGAAAATACAGCTACGTCATTTAAAACAGGATAAACATTCTTTCCATCAATTTTAACACCTAAGCGAGGAACTTCTTCAATAGTAAAATTTTGTTTTTTTAAAATATTAACAAAGGAAGAAAATTCCCGGAGTTCAATTTGGGCCAAAAATCCACTTGCCTCCCCTTCACTAATACCCAATACAGGAGAAGTAGAATCGAAAGTTCTATGAAAGTAATTTCTAACACCCTTATCTCCACCTAAAACAATTATACAATCGGCGTGTTTATTTTTAGATTTTACAATATTAAATGATTCAATATTTGAATCATCCAAAATTTTTTTAATGGTTTTGGATGCAGTTTCAAATGTTCCAGAACCATAAATTCCTATTTGCATTGAAGAACAAATCCAAAGAGGAGAATAAAAGAATAATGCATTACAAGTCTCGAAAATCTACTAAATTATAAAAATAAGAAGCATTATTTTCTACCATCCCTTTTTTAGGAATTTTTTGTAAACCGACATTATTAGATTCAAGTGCAGCCTGAGCAGAACCTGCTGCAAAACATAATGCCCACAAAAAATCTTTTTCCTTTAACATAGTACAAGTAAATGCAGAACAAAAGATATCTCCAATTCCAGTTGTATCATGAATATGTTTATTTGGTAATTTAAGAGAATAAACTCTATTTTTTACCAATAAAGAAACATCGGATTTGTTAGTTAACAACACATATTCAATTCCTTTTTTTTGCAATGCTAACATCATTTCATCATGTGACCCACTAACAATATTTTGACCTTCTTCAGGATTAATTTTAATTGCATTTACATCAGATAAATCAAGATCAGTTTTTTTTAAAATAATATTATTTTTAGAATCCTTTTGACGTAAAAATCCCTGAGGGTCAACAAGTAGAAAATTGGAATCATCTTTAATTTTCTTAAAAACATCATTAGAAATTTCATGAAAAATTGGACTAACAATATGACCATCAGCATCAAGATTAGAATAATCAATTGGATCACATTCATTTTCAAGTTTCAAAGTTCTATCAGTGCCAGAAATAGATATAGAAAATTTGGTAGTATTTTTATCGGATTCTGAATTTATTAAGTTAATTTTATGTTCAGTGAGATATTGTTTTGGAAAATCAGAACCAAATTTTGTAAAAAGATTTACATCAAATTTGAATTCACGTGCCATAATACCACAGTAAGATGCGGCACCACCAATTTGTTCATAAGAATTTCCTTCAAGATGGATAGTATCAAGGGCACAATGAGAGAAAATTGATATCTTCATTTCTTTAATTTTTAAGTTTACTGGATTTAGTTTTTTGCATTATTTTTCTTAAGACAATCAGAACATATTATCATACCCTTTGAAATTATTAATTTTATACCAGATCTAAAACAATAATGACATAATCCTTCCAAAATTGATCATAAGTATTGAGTCAACATAGGATTAAAAGATAAAGTGTTTTTTCCATGAATTTAGGCATAAATTTAGACATTTTTCTAAATTATCCGCAAGAATATAAGTAGGCAAAATGGCTGAATTTTATGCCATTAAAACGTGCAAGTAGAGGTCGAACAAAAGGAGGGAAAGGATCTTCAGGCACAGTACAATGTACAAACTGTGGACAAACAGTTCCAAAAGACAAAGCAAAAAAAGTTACTTCTAAATTGAATTTAGTAGAGCATACATTAGCAAAAGAGTTACGTGCACAGGGAGCATATATTGCATCACCAACTGTTTTGAAACATTATTGTATTTCATGTGCAGTTCATTTCAAAATTATCAAAGTTAGATCAGAAGAAAGTAGAAGAAAACGCGGTAAACTCCGTGGTTAATATTATTCCTTAATATTTTTTGTAGTGAAAATCATTCTTTGTATTAATGTAATTCCTGCAATAATTATTACAATAATTACAGCATAATCCATAAAACCAATAATACCAATTATTGCAATCACCAAAAGTCTTTCAGCTCTTTCACCAATTCCAATTCCTTGAAGTTTTATGTTAATTAAATCAGACTTTGCTCTAGCGTAGCTAACTAATAAAGACAATGTGATTGCAAGCAATACAAGATATGGTTCTGCATATCCACCAATTAAAATTCCTAAAAATATTGCAACTTCAGAAATTTTATCAAACATCGAATCAAGATATTCACCCTTCTTGGAAGTCTTTCCAGTTACTCTTGCAACTTGACCATCAACCATATCAAAAAATCCAGAAACAAGTAACAAAATTCCACCAATAATTAATCCAAATTCAATACCCATACCATAAACAACAGCAGCAGATAATGCAACGATAAGACTAACCACAGTCCAAAAGTTAGGAGAAAGTCCAGTTGCAGCAAATCCTTTGCCCAATTTTTCCAATGCCGGTTGAAGAGTTTCCCTTAAATTATTTAACACAAATTACACCCAAAATACCATCTAATAAAGCTAAATTGGAGTATCGCAACCCATCGACCTCACAAATTCAGCCTGATTTATGCACAATAATTATTAGTTAATTGAGCGTATTTTTCTAATTAGTCTTCATTACTCGTCAATTCTTGTTTATTCTTTCCTAGTTTATCAAAACCATCTTTGTTGAAATCATCTTTGTTGAATCCGGCAGTATTAAACAAAGTATGAGTTACTAAGTGAGTACCATTTTTATCAAAATTATTTTTATCATATCCATATTTACTGAATCCATCTTGATCATATCCTAGTTTATCAAAACCATCTTTATCAAATCCTTCTTTGTTGAATTTTGTTCCAGTTGCTTCATAATTTCCTTCTTTGTTTAATCCGGCAGCATTAAACAAAGTACCAGTTGTTATGTAAGTACCATTTTTATCATATCCACTTTTATCATATCCGTTTTTGTTGAATCCATCTTGATCATATCCTAGTTTATCAAAACCATCTTTATCAAATCCTTCTTCGTTGAATGTTGTTCCAGTTGCTTTGTGATATCCATCTTTGTTGAATGCTGTTCCAGTTGCTTCATAATTTCCTTCTTTATTTAATCCAGCAGTATTAACCAAAGTACCAGTTGCTATGTGAATGCCATTTTTATCATATCCATTTTCATCATATCCATTTCTACTGAATCCATCTTGATCATATCCTTCTTTGTTGAATTTTGTTCCAGTTGCTTTGTGATATCCATCTTTGTTGAATCCATCTTTACTCATAACAGAATTTCATGAATTGGATTTAGTTAAGGTACCTAATTACAAAATAATATGAGAATGTTTAAGATCTAGTCATGTTTAGTGTTAGCAATAACATGATTGACGTAAAGAAAAGCAGAGGTAGGGGGTATTTTCAGATACCATCTAATAAAGTAGATTGCATTCGAAAATACCATCTACCTTACAAATTCAGCCTGCTTTATTGAAAATAATGATTATTTTTGGGATAAATTCATGGCAATCATTGTAGAAATTATTTTTGCTGCCAATGATGCAGTTGCTCCATTATCGTGATATGGATTTAATTCTACGATATCCACCCCAATTACTTTTGTTTCTTTGAGAGAATTAATCATATCAAATAATTCTCTAGAAGTTATTCCTACAGCTTCAGGGTTACCAACTCCTGGAGCATATGCAGGATCTAAAACATCAAGATCAAAACTAGAGTATACAGTGTCAAAAGTAGATATATGATCTTTAACTAGTTGTGGTCCTTTACCATCTCTAATTTCCCTATCAGAAATTGTTTTAATTTTATTTTCAGTAAGAAATTCTAGTTCCTCTTTGACAAATGCTCTGGCTCCAACATGTAAAATATTTTCAGCACCTCTCTCCTCAACAATTCTTCTCAAGTAAGATGCATGACTTAATTTGATATCTGCAAATTCATCACGCAAATCATAATGTGCATCAAAAACAACATATCCAGTTTCTTTTGGAAAACTAGTATACGTTCCATATGTAATTGAATGTTCACCACCTAAAATGAAAAGTTGACGTTGTTTAGCAACAAGTTCAGTAGTAATTTTTCGTAGCATATCAATCATTTCAGATGCAACTACAGTATGACGAGTATTTCCCAAATCTTCAATATTTACAGATTCTAAATCAATTCCAAGCTCAGGATGAAAAAGTTCAATATTGTTAAATGAATCTCGAATGGTATCAGGTCCAAATCTACAACCGGGTTTGTATGAATGAGTAGAATCAAAAGGTACTCCAAAAATAGTGGCAACAGGCTCACCACCCTCATCAGATCCGGTAATTAGCGGATTTTTATTCATGTATAAATCAAGAAAACTCATAGTATAATCACACCATTAAATTTGGACGTTTTGATATATGTTTTGGAAAATTCAAGCCAGTGAATGGTTTATCTTTTGTTTGTTCCTTAATTTCATCTAAGAAATCATCAAAAGATAATTCTTTAACTGCACCAGTTTGTCTATCACGAATACTAAGATTTTCAGAATTTACTTCTTTGTCACCAATAACAAGAATATATCGAATCCATTCTTTTTCTGCTTCACGAATTCTTTTTCCAATACTTTCATTTCTATCATCTATGTCGACACGAATAGAATTAGCAGAAATTTTATCAGTTAATTGTTCACAGAAATCATTGAATTCTTCTTTTAATGGAATAATTCTAACTTGTGTAGGGGATAGCCATAATGGGAATTGAGGTTTTCGACCTTCATGTGAATCAGTTGCAGCTTTTTCTAATAATGCATAAATGATTCGTTCGATAGCACCACTAGGAGAATTATGTAAAATTATAGGATGTTTTTTCTCATTATTTTCATCTACAAACTCAATTCCATATCTATCACCATTTTCAACATCAATTTGATCAGTTGAAAGCGCAGATGCCTTTCCAAGATTATCAATGAAATTAAATTCCCATTTTAAAACAAAATAAAAGAATTTTTCAGTCCACATTTCAACTAAGACAGGTTTTCCATTCTTTTTTACTAATTCTTCAATTGCAGATTTATTTTCATTGTAAAAGTCTCCAGTAAATCTAATTGCCATCTCATAATCAGACTGTTCAATACCAAGATTACTCAAAACACTTTGGGATAAGTCAAATCTTACTTTAATTTCATCAATTGCCTGATTCATGTTAGCACAAAATGCATGACAATCAGGCATAGTAAAGGCTCTAAGTCTTCTAAGACCTACCAGTTCACCAGATTGTTCACGTCTAAAGCTGTATCTAGTAAGCTCATAGAGTTTGTAAGGTAAGTTCTTGAAAGACATTTGAAAGTGATTCGCCATCAGAAATTGACCAAAACATGCAGCAAATCTTAAAAATAATTTTTTGCCATCTGAATCAATATTGTATTGTCTTGCAGGGAAACGATTGAAATAACTAACCATACTTGGATGTTCTGAATCATACATTATTGGAGTTTCAACTTCATAACCACCATATTCTTTAACTCTATCAGTAACATATCTCTCAATAAGAGATTTAATCAAACGACCGTTTGGAAAAAATCTCATGTTACCAGAATCAGATGCAGGTTCATAATCAGCAATACCCATTTTTTTCATTAATGCAACATGTGGTGGGGGTTGATCAACTTGACGTTGTTTTGCAGCTTCATATTTTGCCAAAATTTCTAATTTGGGATATTTGGAAAAATTAAAATCAGCGATATTAGACATTGTTCCATCAGGAGACATTATTTTCCAAGTAGAACGGATTTTGGATTCACCCTCTAATGCATCAGAGGTTAATTCAGAATCAGCAGTAATTTTTTGAGAATCTTTAGTTACAACTTTTGAACTTTCAGCTAATGGGTGTCCCTTAACTTGTAATTTATAAGATTTCGTCCAACCGAAAGGAGAATGTGAAACGTCTAATTCAGATGCACCAGATTCCATTTCTTTTAACAATGCAATTGCAACAGAAGGTTTTGCTAAATTGGAACTAAGATGAGCATAAGGGTATAGTAATAATTTTTTACAACCAATTTTTTCCATGGAGTTTTTTATTTGAGAGATTGCATCTTGAGCTACGCTGGAATCATCACCATCCTCCATAGCTACAAAAACAACCACTAATTCTTCTAATTTTTGAGTTTGAGGGTTATCGATATCCTCTGCACTTTGGATCTCTTTTTTTGTTGGAGTGTATTCTATACTATCACAATGTAATTGTAATATTCTCATAATTTCAAACAGAAAATTAATTGAATTAAATGTTTACGTAAAATACAAAATATCGTATTATTAGGATGTTTTTTCACGAAGAACAATAACAGATCTAAGAATTAATCCAGATATGCCTAAATTACTAATTAGAAATGATGAAGCTCTTGAAAGAGAGTCCACTCCACGAAATCCTTCATCATAAATCATCTCAACTGAGCCCTTATCAGTTTCAACAAAAGAAGTAATCAACGAATACGCACCCAATCTATCATCAATTTGTTCATTATAGAGCCGTAGTTCTACTTTAGATATAATAAATTCATCTTGAATGAAGTTTCCAGAAGACAATAAAATTTCTACAGAATCAGGGTTTCCCTTGACTCGGTCAGGATTATGCATATCAATGATATCCATATCATAAATACAGAATTTTTACTAGATAAGTAATATCTGATTAAAAATAATCAGATGTAACAAAGATGGTAATTACACAAGTATTATTTACAGTCAATAAAACTTAGTAAAAATGGATCCACACAAATTTCATGGCAAAGATATTCCACACATAAAATTAGATCCAAAAATGACTATTGAGGATTTAGTTGAAGTATTTGCTAGTTCAGGATTTAATGGAAGGCAGTTAGGAGAAGCTGCAAAACTATATGCCAAAATGATTAAAGAAGATGCAACAATTTGTCTTACTGTGTCAGGTGCATTGACACCAGTTGGTTTTGGAGGAATTATCAAAACATTGATTGAACGAGGTTTTGTAGATTGGATTATAACAACAGGTGCAAATGTATATCATGAAGATCATTTTGCATTAGGACTTCCAATAAAACAAGGTAGTTTTGATGTAGATGACATGAAATTATATGAAAATGAAATTGTAAGAATTAGAGATATCTACATTAAATTTCAAGAAACATTAGAAGCAGAGGATCAACAAATTCAAAAAATGTTTGCAAATGATTTTCAAGATAAATCATTTACTACTGCAGAATTTTGTAATTTGTTAGGTAAAAGAAGTAAAGCAAATGCAAAATATCCAGAAAAAAGTTTCATAACATCAGCATACGAGTATGATGTTCCAGTATACATTTCTACAATGAAAGATTCATCATTAGCATTAAATTTAGCAGTGCACAGATTAGAGAATAAAAAATTTGATTTAGATTTTGTTAGAGAAATAATAGAGCAGGCTGCAATTGTATATGATTCAAAAAAATCAGCAATTGTAGAACTAGGTGGAGGAGTTCCAAAAAATACAGCTCAACAAACAGGTCCACTATTAGATCAAATTTTAAAAAGAAATGATGGAGGTCAAGATTACATCATACAAATTACAGATGCACGACCAGATACAGGAGGTTTATCAGGTGCAACATTACAAGAAGGTAAAAGCTGGGGTAAAATTCATGATTCCCATGAAGGCATGGTTACAGTTTATGCAGATACAACAATTGCATTTCCAATTTTAGCACTCTATGTTCTAAGTAATCAACAATCAAGAGAGCCAAAAAGACTTTACAAGAAAATAGGAGAACTTTACAATAAACTAAGTAAAGATTATTTCAAAAATCCAAATAATATTAAAAAAGAATAAAAAAATTAAAACTTATCAAATCTAGCACGTTCAAGTGATCTATCATCTTTAGATTCTTTTTTCCATTCTTTGTAATGATCTTTGCAAAGAGCAGTTTTCTTGCCAGTAGAATTTACACGTAAACCTGCATTTTCAACTTTAGTTGTATTAATTGAACGAGCACCATCCTGATCACATCCTTCAACATTACATTTTGCACCTTTGGAAACAATACCCACACTATTCATTAATCAAGATGTTATTTATAGTTGAGATAGATTTAGAATTTTTGATTTTTATAAAAAATAATTTAAAATTTATCCAGGATTAGGACAGATGGAATAGAAAATAATCGTCTTAGTAAAAGATATTGTAAGATCAGTGTTTCTAATGACACCGTATAGATCCTCATCATAGCGGATGTCATCAGAAACAATTAATTTCAAATTTTAGTATATTAAAATCTAAAAAAATAAACCATACTAGAATTAAACAATAGAAGCAAAATCCTTTTCAAAAATGAGGGTGCTTTTTGGAAATTGTATACCTAAAAGTTTAGAAGAAATGAACTTGAATGTGTTCATCGTTTATAAGAGGAATATTTTTTTCTAGTTTTATGGCTGGAGCAAAAAAATCAACTACCACAAACAAACCAAGTGGTACTAAAGATTCAAAGAAAAGTAAAAAAGACAAGGGAGAAGGAGGTCCAAGAAAGGCCGAAATTACAGTCATGGTAAATGAGAAACAAGCTATGAAAATAATTCAAAATTCTAAAGTTGTCACGGTACAAGATCTTGCAAGACAAACAGGGGTCAAAATATCGGCTGCAAATGCATTCTTAAAAGAATCAGCAATAAAAGGAACTGTAAAAAAAGTTGGCGGATATTCAGGGCATTACTTGTATCAAGTTGTTTCCTCATAGAGACGTAAAACATCTCCAGGTTTAACATTCTTTAATTCATCAAGGTCATCATTAAACTTCCCAATAGGAGTCATAGTTTTTGCAGATTCAACATTTCTAATAAAAAAACAAAAACTGCCAGTAGAAGGTAAAAACGCAATATCTCCTTTTTTAAATTCAGATCTTGCCCGCTCAATTCCAGAATCAACACTGGTTTCAAAATAAACAATACTTTGTCCCAAAAAATGAGAATTACCCTCCAATGGTAATGATCTCATTATAGATCCAACAGTTCTTGGAGATAGATGTCGTTTTAGATCACAAGACAGTTTTATTTTTCCACGAATTTCTAAAATCAATTGTTTTCGTGAGACTGATGAAGTATCCAATTTGTATTTTAAAATGATTAGATTATATAACGTTTTAAGAGAATTTTTGTACTTGTCAGGTGCTAATAAATTATCTAAATCAAAAGAAGCAAAATTGAATGTACCCGAAGAACCAAAATTAGATACACCAGAAGAAGTTGGTGATGAAGTGGATCCAAATGTGGGATTAAACAAAGCATTAGATACATACAGAAAATTGATTGAAAAAAATACAGATAATCCAACTGAACCATTAACAGACAAAGAACAGGTAAATCTTGAAAATAGAATTAAGGAAATTGAAGAAAGAGAAGTTGTAGAAAAAATAGAAGAACATGAAGCAACAGAAATTCCTTGTGTAAAGGGGAAAATTACAATTGGTCCACCAACATTAACTAGATTTGAAAAAGCAAGAATTATGGGCGCAAGAGCATTACAATTATCACTAGGGGCACCACCATTCATTACAATTCCTAAAGATGCAAGAATTTCTTTAGATATTTCAATGGTAGAATTAGAACAAAAAGTAATTCCAATTACAATTAGAAGAGTATTACCAAATGGAGATTACCAGAATATTCCGATCAATTATTTTGCTTAAAGAACCAATCATCGATAAAACTTAAAAGAACAAAAAATTTCTAAATGTTGTATAATGCTCATGGAAGAGATTAATGAACCGACAGGTCAAGAGCAGACCATCATAAACATTGGAAACGATCCAGTAATGCTCACTGCAGTAGATGTGTTGTCAAAACTTATGATCAAAAACCAAATAATTTTGAAAGCGAGAGGTCAATCCATTCCCAATGCAGTTGCAGTTGCAAATATCATTACAGAAAAAATGTTAAAAGGTAATTCAATAGTTGAAAAAATTAATCTTGATACGGTTGCAGAAGCAGGTATAGGGAATATGATATCAACAGTTGAAATAATTATTAAAAAAAATCAGTAAACGCTACCAGGGCCTTTTAGAAGCATATTTTCACATTCTTTACACACTTGTTCATCAATGTTTGATTCTAAATTATGATGTATCTCACAAATTAGCAAACTAGATTTAATATAATTACATAATCCAATAAATTTAGAAAGACTGGATGGAGTATAAGCTAAATCTGAAGATAGATGGTCACATAGTTCATTAATTAATTGTGCAACTTGCTTTTCTGCCAATAATTTTGCAATTAAAGATGGATCACCACGAGTGCCACGAATGTAATTACTAATTGCAGCTTGTGTCACGCCAAGCATTTTTGAAATTTCCTCTTCTCTAATATCATGTTCTTCGGCTAATTTTTTAGCTAATATTGCTCTCAATGCAGGAATTAATGTTTTAGATTCAATTTCAGCAGGAAGTAACATAATTTCTGAAGTATGATGATGTAAATTTAAAGTTTCCAATAACAAAATGAAAAATCAGATACAACCCTAGGCATAGCTATTTTAATTTCAAAATTGCTAGATCATTATTGGAAGATGTTTCTAAAAAATTATACCAAATTTTAGAGGAATCTTGTAATTCCTGTAAATCCAATATGATTTCATTGTCAGGAGGATTAGACAGTTCAATCATAGCACATTTTCTTAAGGGTAAAAATCCAAAGGCCGTTGCAATTATTTCGGAAGACTTTGTTTCAACAGATCTAACATATTGTCAAATGATTTCAAAAGAAATGGGAATTCCATTATCAATATACAACGTATCCACATCTACAATACTTGAAGCGATTGAAAATACAATTAAAATATTAAAAAATTTTAACGATATTGAAATTAGAAATAATGTTGTAATGTATTTAGCAATAAAATGGGCAAAAGAAAATAATCAAAAATCAATAATTACAGGTGATGGAGCAGATGAAATATTTGCAGGATATAATTTTCTAGTCAACAAGTCAGAAAAGGAATTAGAGGATGAAATTAAAAGAGTGTGTTCAATAATGCATTTTCCAACTCAAAAGATTGGAAAAGCATTAGGGATTGAAATAGAATCACCATTTTTAAATCAAAAAGTAATAGAGTTAGCCAATCAAATCCCAGTAAAGTTGAAAGTAAAAGAGGAAAATAATAAAAGATATGGAAAGTGGATTCTACGTAAAACATTTGAAAAACACATACCATTCCAAATTGCATGGAGACGAAAATCTCCAATGCAAGAAGGAGCGGGAACCTCAGGATTAACAAATTTATTTGAATCTATAATTAATGAGGAATCATATGTTGAGAAAAAATTAACAGTTGAAAAAGAAGACGAAGTAGTAATTAGAAGTAGAGAATCAATGCACTACTATGAAATTTTTAAAAAAAAATATGGTTCACCAGTTAATAGAAATGCAGAAAACTCATGTCCATATTGTAAGCATGAAGTTAAAAATTCAAAATTCTGTAGAATGTGTGGGGCATTCCCCATTTAGATATTATTCTTGTATTTACGTGGCTTTTTAATGAAAATTTTACGGCAGCCATTACAACAAAAATAAAAATTTTTTCCATTATGATCATGAATTAATGCTAAATCCTCATCAAGTTCAATTCCACATACTGGATCAACTGGCATAAAAAAATTTACCGTTAATTTCTATTTATAGATTCAGAAATCATCATTGACTAGGATTTAAAATGCATGTGAAGTAATGGGACTAAAACAAGTAATTGAATTAAAATTTATGAATTAATAATATTAAGGATTTTTTTAGGAAGAATGCAATAATCATAATCAGGTTCTGCTACAACATATAAAATATCTTCATTAAGGATCATACTAATTGCAAGAGCATGTTCACGAGAAGCCATTGCAAAATTAACTGAACCAAGTTGTTTATCAAATTCTTTTCTCATTTTTACACGTAAAGCGAGCTCCATGAAAATCAGTTCATCATCTTTTTGAGTTTCTAAAGGTTCAACATTATTTTTCATTCCACCTGCAATTAATCTACCACCTTCATTGATCACACCTGCAAATCTAATTTTAGGATCAATAGACAATATAGAATTACAAATTGAGCCATAATCATAAATCTTAGAAGACAAAGTATCAAAATACTAAAAAAACTCCTTCTTATTATCTTTGTATAAAATTTTAAAAATAAAATTAAGATGTAAGCTTTTTGACTAAGGCTAAAAAATCATCATTATTAATTGGCGGAATATTCATAATTTCCAGATTTTCTGAGACATGCTCAGGTAATTTTTGACCTACCAAGGGAGCAAGGACACCAGGAGATGAACGAATAAACTGTAAAGCACGCAATGATGGTTTTAACTCATTAAATTCAGGCATTACACCAGGAGATAGTAACCTGCCTTGCATAAACGGCACACTAGTGAATACACCAATGTCCAAAGTAACAGCAGATTCTAAAATAGATACAGGTTTATTTTGAACAGATTGGTTTTTTGCAAGCAATGCTTGATCATAAGTCATGTTAAATGGTAACTGTATGAATTTGAATCCATGATCATTACCACCAATTTTTTTTGCCATTTCAACAATATTTTCAAGTGAGAGATATTGGGGATTTTCTATTCCAACTCTAAAACATTCCCAAGTTGCCATACCATAAAATTTAATTTTTCCTTCATCACGTTTTTGCTCATATAATTCAAAAACAGATTTTAATTTTTCTAAAAATTGTTCTTTTGAAATATCTTTAATTTGTCCCTCAATACCATTGTGAAGATACATTAAATCAATACATTCTAAATCTAAATTTTTTAAACTTCTATCTAATTGATCAGATAGATATGGAGTAGTCATACAATGATAGCCAGATGTAATATCACCTTCCTTTACAATTCCAGGTTTACCAAGTTCACGTATTACATACTGCATTAAATCCTCTTGAATATCACCATCATTTGTTACATAGCCATTTTTACTACTAACAAATATTTGATCACGGGTAATTTTTTTGTCAGCAATTAATTCAGATATTGCTTTACCAACAGAGCGCTCAGCTTTTTGAGAACGGTAATTAATTGCAGTATCGATGACATTAAGACCAGATAAAATAGATTGTTTTACTGCATTTTTTACTAGTTCATCAGTTTTATTATCAGAATCGCCAAGATAAGTTCCAATTCCAACATTAGAAAGAAAAAGATCTTCAAATTTATTGAAATTGAGAGAATTTATGCCTGAATTTTGGACAAAATTTGTAGTTCCCTCAGTTGTTGCAAATCCTGAAATCATGATGAGTTTAGAAAAGTGGTAAATTTATGTCTGTTTAGAAGGGAATTAAAAAACTCAAAGCAAATAGAATACCAGTTAGTCTACTAAATTGTAAAGTGGAAGACATGAATGGAACTAAATCATCAATTGCATCATAGTTTTTTTGTAAACCTAAGCCAGATTTTATCATTAATGGAAAACTAAGTAAACTGATTAAAGACAAAAGAGGAAATAAATTTACAGAAACTCCAATTAAAATTACAACATAGGATACTAGTGGAAAAAGCCAAAATAATTTTATTGCTTTTTCCTTTCCAACTACAATGACTAAAGTTTTTCTGCCTTTAGATTTATCAGCATCATGATCAGGAAAAGATGCAATAAATAAGACTAATGAAGATAATGTTCCAATAACAATACCTGCAAGAATGGATTCAACAGTTATTTCCCCAGATTGAATAAAAAATGTTCCAATAACAATCATGGAGCCTTTTACAGCCACAAAGAATTCGCCTAAACCAGAATCAACAATTTTAGTTGAATAAAAATAAATGGACAATATAGCAAATCCCAAAATTATTGCAATTAAAATTCCATTTGTAATTACAAAATAACTTCCAATTAAAGAGCCAATTATTAAAAATGCAACACCTGCACGATAAACAGAAGAAGGTTTAAGCAAACCCTCAGGCAAAACACCAGTTCCACCACTCATTTTTGTTCGAGTTGTTTTAGTATCAATACCTCTTTTAAAATCCCAATAATCATTTAGTAAATCAACACTAGCATGAAGTGCCAATACTCCAGCAAAAGTCAAAATTATATCAAGATAATCAATGGAACCATTTTGAGACCAATGCAGTGCCAATCCCACAGAAACTGCAATAATAGAGGCTAGAAGAAAGCGAACTCGAATTACACGTAACCATACTGAAATCATTAGGGATGACTCTATTTTTTCAGGATTATATTCATAAGTTTGGATTTTATCCAATATTTTATATGAAAATAAATTGAATTACACTCATGATATTTGGAAAAATTGAAAAAAATGAAAAAATAGTAAAATTTAATGTTGAAATGCAATGTGTTAATTGTTGCAAAAAAGTTCCAGGAGGGATGAAATCCGGAGAAACTTATTTCAACACACAAGAATTCAATAGAGATTTAGAGGAATTTAAAAAAACATATCTTTGTGGTGTTTGCAGAGATAAAAAAAGGACAACAAATTAAGAATTATTTTAAATTAAAGACTCATCATTAACTTCAATAGGTTTTCGTCCCATAAAACCAGAATCTCGCTCATGCCAAAATTTTATTTCTGTTTCACCATGCTTCCAACAAAGACAAACTTCTTCATCAAATCTTTTAGATGGAAAATCAAGTAAACCTTGTTCAATACTTTTAATCATCACACCAGTACTTTCCAATATTTCAATTGATTGATAGAATTTTGTTATTGCAGAATTTAATTGCTGTTTCAATACCATATATTTTTCAAAAGAATCAGTAGTAGACATAGAAAGTTGTAATTCTTTTTCTATTTTTGTAATATCATTTTTTTTAGTCAGTGCATAATCAAATTTCTTAATTACATCAGGTAATGCATCATTTGCTTGATTTGCAGTAAAAAATTTGAACATGGTATTTTTAAAAAAAACCAGATTAAAAATCTTAGGTGCAAATTTATTAAGAATGATATACATAATTGAATATGAGTGAAGATCCACTAGAGGCAATAATTTTACAGACAATTAATGGAGCAATATCTACAATTCCAGGATATATGGAAGAAATTAGGGAAAACAAGGATACACTAAAAGTTGAAAATGCTGAAGAATTTGTATATGGAGTAGTAATGGGAATGGCATTAGGAATGAGCGGTGCAATACTAAGTGCACAAGAAAAGCCCCCAACAGCGGAAGATCAAATTAGAGTTAGGGACATCATTTACAAACACATTCCAGAGATCAGAGAGAGGATTTTTAGTTGAAAATAATTATTTTATTTTATATCGTAAAATAGCTAATACAGAGTCATCAATTTCTAATTTTTTAATTATTTTTGAAGAAACAGCAAACTCAATTTTACAAGATGTTTTTTTAGCAATTTCTAACATCTTTATTATATTTTTAAATTGAGAGTGGGTATGATAGTTTGTAGAAACAATTAAGGTTTCAACAGCACTCATTTCTAACGCACGATAAATAACATTATTTCTTTTTGCAGTTAGTCCATCCTTTACTAATTTCTCATATTTTTGAATCAATTCTTCCATGTGTTTTTTTCTATATTCATACAAATGATGAATAATTATTTTATGAATATCATTAATAGAAGTTGTAAAAGATAGACCTTCAACAAATCGACATTTAGAAATTAATTGAGAATTTAATTCATCGTAAAATTCTGTTTTTCCAGGACCATTTCCACCTAAAAGTATCAATTCAGAATCCACATCCATTAGTCTAACTTTATTTGCAACTTTTTTGAAAAAGACATGGATTTTTGTTTGTCTTGCACGTAAAAAACGACCTTGACTCTGACCACCTTTCTTATGTCTTCCTTGTAAATCAATTTTTAGTTTTGATTCTTGAATAATTTGACTACCTTGAAATTTTTGTATTTTTGCAGTTTTTTGATCAACAGTTACTAGTAAAACATTATAATTTGTTTTTAAAATATCAGAAAACGGTTTAACGTATGGTTTTTTATTTTCCATATAGATATAAGGTAATTTTTGAGATGTTCCAATTACCTTAATCTCAATTTTTCCATTTTTAATCCAACCAAAAATACATAATGTTTTAGTAAATTTTCCAACCGATACAGGATTCTTTTTTAATTCCAAGATTTTTTTTTCAATTTTTATTTCAATCTTTTTTAATGATTCAGAACGGTTTGTTTCTTGTAGTAATTGAATCGTATTTTGTCCTTTTCCATATGGATAATATACAGAAATACACTGAGTATTGATTTCCTTTAATTCTTGTAAAAATTGATTCAAAGATAACCATTCAGAAGATGAAATTTCAGATGGTTCAGTATGACTAGTCATAAAAATGAGTAAAATTGCTTTTGTAATAAGATTTGGAAAATGTGGCTAAAATATGAAATCACAGCAAATAGAAGTGTCCTAAAAACCAGAAATTAAGGATGATTTTACTCTAAAGATTAATTTTTTTATAAGAATTTGGAATAGGTTATATACTAACAGCGTTGTGAAACACTGTATTATTTTGGTTCAAGAAATTACGAATATGGATACAATTTGTGGTCGTTGCGGTAAAAATGGCATGCTCACAGATAACGTCACAGGAGAAAGATTCTGTGGAAAATGTGGTTTTGTAATTTCGGAGACTTTACAAGATGCAGGACCAGAATGGAGATCATTTTCAAAAGAAGGGGGAGCAGATCCAACAAGAACTGGAGCCCCAACATCATTGACAATGCACGATAGAGGACTTGCAACAATAATCAATCCTCTAAACAAAGATGCATCTGGAAAACCATTATCAACATCAATGAAAAGTACAATTGAACGTCTTAGAACTTGGGATAGTCGAAGTAAAGTTAATGCATCATCAGATAAAAATTTGAGACAAGCATTAAGTGAATTAGCAACTTTAAAGGATAAACTTTCACTTTCAGATTCAGTTATTGAAAAAGCAGCTTACATTTACAGAAAAGCATTAGAAAAAGGATTAGTAAAAGGTCGTTCAATTTCAGCATTAATTGCATCAGCATTGTATGCAGCATGTAGAGATACTGAAACACCAAGAACACTAAAAGATGTTGCAGATGCAGGAAACATTAAGAAAAAAGATATTGCAAGATGCTACAGATTATTACATAGGGAATTAGAATTAAAAATGCCAGTAGTTGATCCAACACAGTGTGTCGCAAAAATTGCAAGTAAATTACAGATATCAGAAAAAACAAAACGTTATGGAATTAAAGTATTAAGAGAAGCACAAGAACATGAAGAATCAGCAGGTAAGGATCCAATGGGCCTTGCAGCAGCAGCACTATACTTATCATGTGTTAAAAATGGGGAAGATAGAACTCAAAGGGATATTGCAGAAGCTGCAAATGTAACAGAAGTAACAATAAGAAATAGATACAAAGGACTGAGATTAGATCAGAGTATTGTAAGGTAGAATAAGATACGATGCCACAAACAAAACCAATAATTGCAATAGTGAATGTAGTAGCTTCAGCAACAATTGATCAAAAATTAGACCTTGTAGATATTACAAAAAAATTTCCAGATGTAGAATATCATCCAGAACAATTTCCAGGTGCAGTATTCAGATTAAAAAATCCAAAAACAGCCACACTGCTATTTAGTTCAGGTAAAATGGTATGTACGGGTGCAAAATCCCAAGAATTAGCAGAAACTGCAGTTTCAAACGTAGTAAAAATATTAAGAAAAGGTAAAATCAAAATAAAAAAAGACGCCGTCGTTACAATTCAAAATATTGTTTCTTCAATTAATCTTGGAGGCAAAGTTAACTTGGAACAAGCAGCAAGAACTCTGCCAAGAAGTATGTACGAACCAGAACAATTCCCAGGATTGATTCACAGAATGCTTGATCCAAAAACAGTCATTTTGATTTTTGCATCAGGGAAATTGGTTTGTGTTGGTGCTAAACTGGAAACAGAAATTCATCGTTCAGTTCACCAAATTCATAGCTTACTAGAAGAAAAAGATTTGATGGTATACGACTAATTAGGCATCACATAAAAAAATAGTTATTCAAAAAATAAGAAAAAGGGATATTATTCCAAGTCTAGATGAACATTTAGACTTCCAAATGGCTCATTAATTCTAAATTCATAACTCTTTGATGAATCATATACAAATTGAGTCCCACCGTATCCAATGTTTGGTCCAAAGAGAATATTGAATTCTCTTGAATCACCAGGATTCATTACAATTTGTCCACTTGTAAAGTCCATTCCAGCATATTTGAATGACTTTGAACCATCCCAAACATCATAATTACATATAGCAGGACTAGTACAGTTTATCGCTGTAATTTCAGAACTAGTATTTTCTGCAAGCATGCGGACTGACAATATTGGTTGTCCAGTTGGAGTGATTTCAAATCCATTACCTTCAGAACCTACACCAAACCAATGATATGTAATTGGTCCTAGATCAAAGTGCTCAGCATTTGTTTGGTAATTGTAAAGCATAATTGCTTTATCAAGTGGTTTTTCACAATCAATTCGTTTGTATGCTTTAATAATTTCAGAGCATTTTTCAAGTTGAGATTCTAGTGATGCAATAACAGAATCATTGCTTGTAGAAACAATTGAAATAGATTTTTTAGGTTCTTGAGCTTGAGTAATACTCATAATTCCCTCTTTGATCAAGAATTGAATTCCTTGAACGAATGAAGAGTCATCAATGGAGCCATCAGCCCACCATCCTGCATTATTTTTAATCCATACTGGAATTTCGTTAGTAGAACTTACGCCTTGTGTAGTTGAAGGAATTTCCATTATTCCCTCTTTGATCAAGAATTGAATTCCTTGAACGAATGAATCATCATCGATTGTTCCTTCTGCCCACCATCCTGCATTATTTTTAATCCAAGATGGAACCTCTGCGTAGACAGATGATACACTTGAGCCAACAAGCAATAGTACTGCAATTGTAGAAATTGCAGCTAATAGGGTTTTCATTATTAAAAAATTTTAATTATCGTATTTAAAATGGTGCCAAATTAAATTCTAGTGCTAAAAATTTCTAGATAAATTAAGATAATAATAGTGCTAACGTTATTTTTGGTAGTTGTTGTTTATATGCAAATAAAAAATTAATTTTAGAGTGAATGAAGAGTTATGCGGATCAGGTAAGCAAGGCATAGATAATGTTTACAAAGAATTAACTGAAAAAGATATCAAATTATTTGTAAAAGGAAGATTTGAAGAAATTAAAAAAAATAACAAAATAAAAGAACTAGTTGGATTTCAAGCCATGAATAAATTTATGATAATGGCACATAGTCAAGATCAATTACAAGTATTGGGAAGAATTGTTGCCAGTAATAAAAAAATTAAATTATCAGAAATATTAATCAAGTATGAAAATCATTTAAAATTAGCCTTAGAATCCAAACCTACAATAAAAACACATAGTAATGTATTATTACATATTTTTGGATTTTTTTCAAAAGAATTTTCTACTTTAGAAAAGGATAAATTTTTTGAATTATTACAAGATTATAAAAGTGAAAAAATGACAATAGGTGAAATTCTTGCAGAGGTTCATCCAATAGTATATAGATTCAATAAAACATACCTAACAAGTCAAACATATTTTTTGTTATATGCAAATACAGAACAAGGAAATATCTTTAAAATACTAGAAGAAAACAAAATAAAAAATTAGAATCATTTTAACTAAGAAATATCAAATTAAAGAAAAAATTAATTGTATAATCAAGAAAAATTTGTATTGTATACAGGTCTTGCACCATTTGGGACTTCTGCTGAAGCAGATTCAGATACAGGTTCCCCTCTTGCCTGATAAACTCTAACTTTATGAAATACATTATGAGATGAAAATATTGCTAACCCAGCAATAGCCACACCAATGAAATTTCTTATAGTTACATCAAGACTAGGTTCAGAAGCTACCAATGAAATATCAAATACAACATAGAAGTTGTCAAATAACCAAAAGGCCATAGTCACCCAGGCCAATACACCACCTATCAAATAACCTAATCTTGCCTTTTGTTTTACAAAAGAAATGGCAAAAAGAATTGCGGCATACCAAATAACAGAACCAGCCAACCAAGGAATTTGCCAAACATCAGTTCGATCATCCATCCAATAGTATGTTGTGCCAATAAATGCCATGGCACACAAAGTAATCAAAAGAATCTTTTGATTAACTTTGTAAGATGTTTTTTCCTCAGCAGATTTTGTAATAGGTTTGAATGTTTTTGCCTCTTCTCTTGCGATGGTAATGGCTTCGGTCATTTGTTTAAGATGAACTGGAACTAATTGTTGTACAGATTTGTCTTTAACAATTGAATCATGAACTAGACTATCGACAAGAGGTCTTGCCAAAGATGCTTTTACAGGAGTAACTAAATCAATCCAATAAGATGACAATCTAGGAGTTAAAAATGGAATTTGAATAATGTTAAGATTTCTATTCAAAATGTAAGAATATAATCTCATTAATTGCTCATATGTCATTATATCAGGACCACCAATTTCTAAAATTTTTCCAGTTGTTTTGGGATTTTTCATTACTCCAATCAAATAATCAATAACATTATCAACAGCAATCGGTTGTGTTTGTGATTTAACCCATTTTGGACAAACCATCAAAGGTAATCTTTCAACAAGATATCGCAACATAGCATAAGAACCACCTTCGGCACCAACAATCACAGATGCCCTCAATTCAGTTACAGGTATATCTCCAGATGCTAAAATTCTACCAACATCATGTCTACTTTTCATATGTTTTGATAAATCTAAACTTTGATTGACTAACCCACCAAGATATACAATTCTCTTGACTCCAGATTCAGTTGCAGATTTTAAGAAATTTTGAGCCTGCTGTTTTTCCCTATTTGCAAATTCAGCCCACTCTTTTTTTGAGCCTTCCATTGAATGTAGTAAATAAAATGCAGTCTCAATTCCTTCAGTAGCAGCAGATAAGGAATCAACATTAAAAGCATCTGCTTGCACATAACGAATATTTTCAGTATCAGCATATTTTGATCTTGACATAGCTTTGATCTTATATCCAGAATCAGATAATTTTGCTAATAATTTTTTTCCAATAAATCCAGTAGAACCGGTTACCAAAATATCATAGGGTTTATTTTGAGATATTACATCAGACATTTTTAGAATACATCACTCAATTTCTTTAATTTTCTTAAATCGGTGATTTCTATATTACTACTTAATGTAACAATTTTTGCAAGTTTAGGATTTGCTTTCTCACCAAGTTTCAATACCGTGTCACCTCTCAGTCTAACCTCTATCGTAGTTTTTTGTTTGGCTAAATTTTTTGCAAGATCTTTTGCTTCAGATAATTGTTTCAAGAAACCAGGCATTTTTGTTATTTCAATTGGGATATCAATTACATCAATAATTTTTGTGCTACCATCTACATGAAAATTAACTGCTGGTGAATCATTACAAGTTACACTTAATTTTCCATTATCAATATAAGATAAAAAATTAGCGGGAAGGTCAAAATCTTTCATTGTCATCCACACCTATTTTGTTGCTGTAATGGTTAGTTTACCAGTTAGGGAAACTGTACCAGTTGGAACAACTTGCTCATCCTTCATAATCTTACCAGCCATCTCAAGATTGTCAAAATCATAAGTGATTGAGGCGTGTTTTTGTGTAAGTTTGTCAAAGATTTCAGCAAGTAAATTTGCCCATTCTTGTTCTTCTGCCATGTTGTTTTTTTTAATTTATAATATTTAACGGACGACGATAATTGAATCTAGTGCTAAGAAATAATATTTTAAAAATATTAGCACTAGTGTGAATGGTTACCATTAGTTAAATATCTAAAAGTTGAATAAGATCAATGGTCTACATTAGGGCTAAAAAAGTGAAATCTGATCAATATCTGTATCTAGTCAAAAGTATATGGGATTCTAAAAGAAGCACATCAAAACAAGAAATTATAAAATATCTAGGTAAGGCTTCAGATGTAATCAAAGACGATATACCATTAGAATTCAGAAATGATGCTAAAATTTTATCAGTTCTAGCATCATACAACCCAGAAGATATACAAAAGAGAGAGGATGCAACAAAAAAATCAAAACAGCAATTATTCAAAAAATTAACAGATGGAAACATAGAGGAATGTATTAAAATTTACAAAAATTACGTGGAAATATTCAACATAGCAGATTTCTTTGATAAAATTCTAAGACCAGTAATGGTCAAAATAGGAAAAGATTGGGAAACTGGAAAATTAACAATTGCAACAGAACACGTAGCAAGCAATATTGCTCAAACATTAGTAAAAATCATCATGGAACAATCTTCAGGTGCTGGAAATAAAAAGAAAGTAATGATTTGTGTACCAGTTGGAGAAGAACATCATATGGGATGCGATGTACTTGAAACATATCTAACAATAAAGGGATTCAAAGTTTTCAATATGGGAACATCAATTCCAACTGAATCAATAATGGAATTTATAAACATGAAAAAACCAAACATAGTTTTAATTTCAATTACAATTCAAGACAACATACTTGCAGGACAAAGGTTAGCAAAAAAAATTAGAGGACAAAGCAAAATTCCAATTTTAGTTGGAGGTTACGCAATGCAAATTGAAAATACTCCAAAATTTGAAGGTAATGTGATAGGGGATACCAGTTTGGAAGATATTCCAAAGATTTTAAGAAAAATACCATTAACTAATTAACAATTTAAAAAAGATTCAATTTTTGGAGCACATAAAATGGAACTATGTGCAGCAGAATCAGTTCCTATACCATAGCTAATTGTAGAGTCACCAACAAAAAATAAACCTTCAATGCCAGGAATTTGGTGGGGCATCTTAGACTTCCAAACTTTACCAGGTTCTTTAACAACAGATTCAACTAATTTCCATGCCATAGGACGTTCCCAAAGTAATGCAGAATTAAATTTAGGATAAATTGAGGATATTTCTTGTTTCATTTTACTAACAATATTCTTAATTTTTTCAGAATCTTCAGTTTCTGAAGGGAGTACAGGAGTTCCTGCAATAATCAAATGTTCACCTGAAGGGGAAACAGATGGAGTGATGTTGGATATGAAAAATATTCCCTTAGTTACATAATCATCACCTACAGGAAATACAACTTGGCGAGTATCTATCTGAGAATTTAGCGCAAAATGTACTTCAACTACGGAAGTAGTTTTATTTAATTTATCAATTTTTTGAACAAATTTTCTATCAATTACATTTTCTTCAAACAATTGATTTAATGCAGTATATGCAGGATATGAAATTACAACCGAATTTGTAGGAATGAATTTTTCAGAATTTGAAGAATCACATACAATAACTCCTGTAACTTTAGAATTTTCAATAATTACTTTCTTTACAGATTGTTTTGTTTGAATATCACCACCTTTTTCTAAAATAAAATCTCCAAGAACATGACATATTGAATCATATCCACCACCATCAGGATATGCAAATTCACTTGTACCACCCTTAAAGGGATTAGCACGAATAATAGTTCTAGCAAATTCACCTAATGAAATATGATCAGCAGTATCAGCAAAAGCTAACATACATACTGCTTCAAAAAATGCATTTGTATCCGCATCCAAGTCATTAGTAATTTTTGTTAATGGTATCTCATCCCATAATTCTGTTTTTTCAATGGAAGAAAATGCCAAGGGCAATAATAATTTAAGAAGTCTAACCCTACTTTTGAATGGAATTAAAGATAGTTTAAGTAAATCAATCATTCCTTTAGGATAAATATGAAAACCTGTTGTCGCATAAAATGCAATATCATCAACTTTTGCTAGTTTTAATCTAGATTCAATACCTAAATTTTTTAAAATAGTAAAAATTGCAGATTTTTTGTAAAATGGCATTATGTGAAATCCATTATCAAGAATATGATTTTTAAATTTCATCGATGCAGTTCGCCCACCTAACTTGGTTGATTTTTCTAAAATCATAACATTATGACCATCATGTGCCAACAAAGCACCAGTTGTTAAACCGCCTACGCCTGCACCTATGATGATTGTAGGAAGAGACACGATAAAAATTTCTAGATTTTTCTATTTAATGGAGGCTAACTTAATTGAATAGTGCTAACTAGACATGAATTTAATTAGATTTAGAATAAATCTCAGCACACATTATAAATTCAGACATAACAGAATTCATTTTTTTTAATACTAAAATTTTTAAAAATGGAATTAATTTAAGAATTCCATGGAGTTTCAAATCCACTAAAATAGAAATATTAGTTCCAGATATAGTTGAATTATATGTTTCAATAAAAGAAGTATTTCTCACAGGACCAGTCAAAATAAACACCTGGTGTACATTGGGTTTTACAATAACATGTTTTGTTTTAATTTTGATTTTTCTACCTAAAAAATTAATAGATTCCAATACAACTTTTTCATTTAAGGAATCACTAATTATCTTTAAAGATTTAAAATATTTGGGCATTATTTTATGAAAGTTTTCTACATCTGTACTGATTTTAAAGATTACATCACGATCAAGTTTACTTGTTTGAATAAGATTTTTATTCATTGGATAATATCTGACTTAATATAATCCCATAAATTTGATTGTAGGATATTTATGTCAGGATAACATTCTAGAATTTTAAAATATAAATTAGCCAAAGATTGTTTTACTGCATCAGTTTTTACAGGATCAGAAAGAGGTAATAATCGAATTGTTGTTCTATCTTTACCACTTATCAATTGAATAAAGAACTCATGGTGCGAATCATCAATTACAACTGTAGAGAATAGAGCAGTGCTACCTCGAGTATCAATGTACATGTCTGAAATTTTAATTAAAGGAAATTTTTGAAATGTAGGTTTAAACAAAATTGAAAAATCAAAAAGATTCAAACTTCTATCCAATACAATGTGAGGCATGTTTTCTCTACAATAATTTTTTATAAAAACGCTAAATCAAAAAATCCATAGTGCCAATAAAATTAAAACAGTCTAGTGCTAAAAAAATCAAAATATTAAGCAATTTTTGCCTAAATTAGCACTAGATAGAAAATTTTTGGTTCTTTAAATAAAATAAAAATAAAATTATTGCATGTTAGTTGAATTAGTTCATCAAAAAAATTGTAAAAAAAATGAGATGATAACAGATGCATATACAGGAGAAATCGCATGTAGTAGTTGTGGGAGTGTTTCATCTGAGCCAATTATAGATTTAGGTGCAGAGACATTTGGATCAAATCCAACTGATTATCAAAATAATTCTAGAGTTGGTGCTAAAAGATCATTGAAAATGATAGATATGGGATTATCAACATTAATTGAATCTAAAGATAAAGATGTAGCAGGAAAATCATTATCAGTTGAGAATAAAAGAATGTTCTATAGATTAAGAATGTGGGATAGAAATAGTCGTTCTGCAATTACATCCAAATCATTTCAAAAGGCATTTACATTATTAGATGCAATGAGTTCAAAACTAGGTCTACCTGAGTCAGTAGTAGAAGAAAGTGCTTATCTATTTAGAAAAATTGCAGCAAGAAAAATTCTTGCAGGCAGATCAACATCAGCAATGTTATCAGCAACAATTTATGCAACATGTAGAATTACAGGTACACCTAGAACATTGCAGGATGTTGCGGATGCAGGAAATATTAAGAAAAAAGTTCTTCAAAGAACATATAGATTTCTTGCTAGAGAATTAGACATTAGTCCTGAAGCATATACACCATCAGAATTTGTTACAAGGGTAGCAAAAGGTTTGTCACTTTCTGAAAAAACACAAAGGTTAGCATTTAAGATATTGGATCAATGTGCAAAAAAGCAAGTTTCAACCAGTAAAAATCCAATGGCAATGACTGCTGCAGCAATTCATCTTGCATCCACCATCAACAATGAGCGCGTATCTCAATTAAAAATCTCTGAAATTTCAGGAATAAGTGCAGTAACAATTAGAGAAAGAAGAAAAGAAGTAGTAAAAAAAATTGGAGATGTATCAATTGGGTAGAACTTGTAGAAATATTTGTACAAGATATCGGGCAGACCCTGTTCCCAACAAAATTAGGTATGAAATTGGTCAAAAAAGATGCACATTTTGTGGAATTTTTTTGGATTTGGATGATGTAAGATGTATCTGTTGCAAAGCCGTTTTAAGAACCAAGCCACGAAGTAAGAAAAAAACATAGTAAAATTGTACAATTCAATTGTATAAAAATAATTTTAAAAAGTATATTTTATTTTTTAAATATTTTTTTTCTTAATATTATTATGAACAGCAAAGTAGGAATTCCAATCAATATAAAAATTGAAATTACAATAGAAAGATAATCATTTACAAATAATTTTGTATCAAACCATGCCTTTGGCAATATAGTAAAAAAATCGGAGCCAGAAAAATCTTCAATGGTCCCTATAGCTAGACTATATTTTCCACTTTGATTTTTTTCATCCAAGACTAAAATAAAATATTGACCATCAGCAGGAATAGTGATTTTTACTTCTTGTCTTTCCCAATATGTCACTTGACCAAAAGGTTCATAGAATTCATTTCCAGGATAATCACCCTCATAGAGAAATTTTTGAATGTTGGATTCAATATCGGATGAAATATTCTTACCACTAAACATCTCATCATTCATCAAAATAATGGAAGGAGAATAATTTTCAAGACCATCAAGATTAGGAATAACAATGTTGGCATAAAATGAATCTCCCTCTTTAGCATCAAATGTATAAAATTTAGTTTCACTTGCACCTAAATTTTCATAAATTGCCCAAGAAATTTTATGATCTGGAATAACTAATGCAGAATCAAAATCTCTATGAGAGTCATCATGGCTAATTAATTTATGACCATATACGGGACTTGTTGAAATAATTGTAAGTAAAAAAAATAAAATAATAATTTTATTCATATCTTAATTTAAAAAAAAATAGTATTTTAGCACAAATACAATTATTTCAGGTTAGCACTATAGAAAATTTTTTTGATTACTCATATACAGAAAAAAATAAATCAAGGAATTGCAAAATGGTGAAGAAACATGCAGGATATGAAAATAAAGGAACTGTCCTCAGATACAAAAATACCAATTAGGTTAGCAGTCATTAAACCAAATGGTTCACCTTCAATAATTTCATTGTGGTATGCAGATATCAATTCAAAAATTTATTGTGCAACACAAAAATCAGCAAAAATTATAGATTATCTAAAAATTAATCCCACATGTGGATTTGAAATTGCTGCAGATATGCCACCGTATAAAGGATCACGGGGAGAAGGAATTGCAAAAATTCTTCCTACAAAAGGCCAAGAAATATTGGGCATTCTAATAAGAAAATATCTCGGAGAGAATGAATCAACATTATCTAAATTTCTAAAAAGAAATTCAAAAACAGAAATTGCTATTGAAATAACACCCAAAAAAATATTCAGATATGATTATTCAAAAAGAATGGAAGGGATTTGAAAAATTATGAAAGATGAAGGATGCCCCACGTGTGGTTCTAGGGATTTTGGAAATATAGAGATGAAAAAAGATTCTGATGGAACTGCAATATGGAAAAAACAATGTTACAAATGTAGGAAATTTTGGCAAGGTACAGTAGGGCAATAATTTACTAATAAAGTTAGCACTAGTTTATTTCTTTACCACTATTTTAAATATAATGTTTACAAATATTGAATGAAGATAAATGCAACAAGCAATACAAAAGAAAACACCTCAATCAAAATTTCTAGTGATGGTGGTAATTGCAACTTCAGTAATACTGGTGTTTACAGTAACACCTTGGAACATACTTCCAACATCAGTCACTGAGCAAGTACAGGTTATCGCCATAACAGATTATGGTTGTGTTGCTGAATCAGTTTTAGGACATTCAGTGGTTGTTGAAAACTGTCAAGCAAAAGTTGGAGATACAATTTCTGCAACATTCAACGTTCCAGCAATGGAACAAAATGGATACTATGATAAAATCCATGAAAAGTTAGAAAGGGTAACTCCTTAATTTTTATTTTTATTTAAATTAAGAAAAACAAATAAAAGATAAGCGAAATGAAACAATACGTTGTCAAATAAAGTAAAATGCTCACATATTCTTGTTGAAAAACAAAGTCAAGCCATAGCATTACTAGAAGAAATTAAGAAAGGGAAAAAATTTGGAGCAGTTGCAAAAGAGGCATCTACATGTCCTAGTGGAAAAAAAGATGGAGATTTAGGATATTTTACAAAGGGACAA
This sequence comes from uncultured Candidatus Nitrosopumilus sp., assembly GCA_905612275.1. Classification (GTDB taxonomy): domain Archaea; phylum Thermoproteota; class Nitrososphaeria; order Nitrososphaerales; family Nitrosopumilaceae; genus Nitrosopumilus. The sequence continues at coordinate 20,493 of CAJQRM010000031.1, read as the reverse complement.
ATGGTCAAAGAATTCGAGAATGTTGCTTTCAGATTACAAATTGGAGAGATATCTGAGCCTGTTAAAACAGAATTTGGATATCATATTATCAAACGATTAGGATAGTAAAATCTTAATAAAAATGACAGTTCTAACTGAAAAAATTCTAAATGATATTCTAGAATATCTAGATAAATCAATTAGTAATTTGGCAATAGATGCATTTGATAATTTAGAGATAGAAGGAGGAATTCAAGGAGTGAAAAGTTTTCTAGAAAATCAATTTGATATTAGATTAGAAAATTTACTAGTTGCAAAAAAAAGTAGCATTCATCATTTAGAGTCAGGAATGAAAAATAAAGTGATACAAAAAAAACAAGAGATCATAGAAAGAGTTTCCAAAAAATATGAGAATTAAATAAAAGCATCAAGACCAGATTTTTGAGATTCACCAGTCCTATTTTTTTCTAAAACTTTGGTCATTTTAGATCCCATGGATTTTGCTGCAGTGATTTTTCTTTTGCCAATCCAATAGTATGTCTCATCTATTGTATTTTTAGCAATTAATACAACTAGTTTACCAGTATCTTTTCTACCAGTTCTCCCTCTTCTTTGTATAAATCGAATTGAACTTGGAACGTTATCATAAAAAATAACCTGATTAACTTCTGCAATATCCAACCCCTCTTCCCCAACACGTGTTGCAACTAATACTTTGAATTCACCATCTCTGAATTTTTGTACAACCTCTATCTGCTTTTTTTGCTTTAATCCAGCATCACCAGCTTTTCCAATCAAAATACCTGCAGGAATTCCAAGTTCTGTAAGTTTATTGAAAATCATATCCACAGAATCTCGATAACTAGTAAAGATCAAAGCTTTACCAGGAACAGAATCCAAAATTTCTTTTAATTTTGGAATTTTTGAATGCTCTATGCCGTGAGATTGTGCTTCTTTTGCAAGAGTTAATGCTTTAGTAAAATTAGGATCAAGTTCAAACAGATCTTTTACGCCTACACCTTTTTTTGCCTGCGCACGTTTACAGAATTGTAAAAAAGGAGTAATGCCATGGGCCTCAAGCATGTTAAGAGCATAATGAATTCTAATTCCTGAAAATAATGGTTTTGCAGATTTCCGACTTTTTGCCAATACAAATGGTCTCAATCGGAGTAAGGCTGAAAGAGATTGTTGATCATTTAGATTAAGACCGTTTTTTCTCAGTGCATCATACCGCTCATCTAAAGCTAATTTTAATAATTTCTGAATTGATTTTAATTCAGGAGGTAATTCAACATTAATCCATTCAGTTTTAGTTTCTTGGATGTAGGGTTTTACATCAGGACTAATTTCAGTTCTTTCAGCAACACTTGAAATTCTTAATCGTGTTAGAATTTCAGTAGCTTTTGCTTGCTCACTTGGAAGTGTTGCAGTCATTCCTAAAAGTCTAGTATTTGAATTTTCAAAATGTTCAGCAATGCTAGAGTAAGCATAATCTCCAGTAGTGCGATGTACTTCATCAAAAATTACCAAACTAAATTGTTGTGAAGTTATAATTTTATTATTTAGATCATTTCTAGCAACTTCAGGAGTAGCACAAATTATACGACTATTCCAAAGTTCAGTTCGTTTTTTAACACTATCTTCACCAGTGATTAATGTTATATCATCAATGGTTAGATTTTGTTTTAAAAATTCAAAATGTTGATTTACTAAAACTCGAGTTGGAGCTAAAAACAAAATTCCAACTGATTCTTGAGATAAGTACTCAGCAATGACATGTAATGCAATAGTGGTCTTCCCAAGACCAGTAGGTAAAACCACAACGCAGTTTTCATTCATTGCCTGATTTGCAAGATTAATTTGATAATCTCGTTTCTCTACAGAATTTTTTTGGATGTATTTTTTTTCAATATATTCAATCAAAGTATAAAGAAAAATCAAAATTTAGGAATTTTATGCTTTCCATGTGTAAAATACTACATCTTGATCAATATTAGAGAAAAAAGATTTCAGGCACAAAATTTGTGACCAATACAATAATTATGATTAAGATAGATTTAGATAATTTATTCAGGTAAAACAATTATGATTTCCAGGGGTCTCATTTTAGGAATATGTATAATCATAATAGGTGCAATTCTACTAACAATGACAAAATAGTAATTGAAATAAATTATTTTAAAAAGGCTAAAATTCCACCAACAATCAATCCACCAATTACAAGAAGAATCATACTTTTACCAGAAAATACAGAATCAGTATACTTGCTCCAAAATTTATCCATATCAAACAAATGATTATTCAATTCATTAAGTTTTGGAATAAATTAAAAAAATTAAACAAAATATGTGAATACAAATAGAAGTGTAAATAGATAAAATTATGCCATTATTATGTAAAGAATGTAATGGAAGAAGATTTCCTATTGCATTTCCAGGGGAAAGAGATGCATTATGGCTTTGTGAAAAATGTAAAAATTTTGTAAATATTAAAGATGAATTTATTCGTGAGTGGACAGAAAAAGAAATTGAAGAAAACAGATTGAAATTAGAGAATTTTAATAATGATGTAACTGCAGAAGAAACACCTGAAATTAAAAGACGTGGTGGCGTAAATTAGAAAATACATTGGAATAAATAATTTAAGTCTAGACAAATATCATGGGCATTCTAAATAAAAAAAACATAATCAAAAATATTATGTTACTAATTGGAATAATATTTGCAATAGTATTCTCCATTTTAGCATTAAATGATTTAGAATTAGGTGCAATTACTCAATGGACAGTAATGTCATCATACTTTATGATTATTTTCTTGATAATTGGAATAGTTCTTAGAATTATTCAAAAATAATACTCAAATATCTTGTCCAGTAGTTACCCATTCAAGTGTACGTAGTGCACCTTGATAATATTTCATAGCACCCATTGGATCAGGTAAATTAGAAACATCAATCAATCGTTGCTCAATATCTTTTCGAAATTCTTCAATTTCTTTTTCAGTTTTCATAAATCATGTATTAATTTTTAAAGTATAAATTAATTGATTGTAAACATGCCAATTCCATATAAATTACCAATTCTAAAAAACATTAGTTATCTTAGTGGAATAATGTTTACATTTTCATTATTCATTCCTTTAATTTCTGAAACACCATCGACAGTGGATATTAATTCACTGACAATACTTTCTATAACTGGAATGATCATATCATTTGGAATGGGTATGAAAATTCGAAAGAAACTGTCAAAAAAGAAATTTTAAAAATTAAATTAATTTGTAATTTTCATAAATCCTTCTTGCACTAAGAATTGAATTCCTTGTACAAATGAATTGTCATCTATGGAGCCATCAGCCCACCAGCCAGCATTATTTTTAATCCAAACAGGAATTTCAGACGTATTTGATGCCATTGTTGGAGTATTTCCAGCATTAATCATAAAAGAGGATATGTCTACAGTGGATTTAGAATTTCCGTATTGAGATTTAACAATATATTTTCCATCAGAGAATTTTTCATTTAATTCTACAGTGTAAGAGAATTTACCATAAGTATCAACAGGTGTTTTTTTAGTTATGATTAAATTTTTACTAGAATCAAAAACAGAAATTCGTAAAGAGCGGTCTTCATCATATTTATTTACAGAACCAGTAAATATTACAGATTCTCCAAGAGCATATGATTCTTGGTTAGATGTAATTTCTACAGTGTAGTTATTTGCAGAATTATTTTCAGGAGGACCGCCATACCCAAAAGCAGATTGACCTATTGCAGAAACAGCAAATATAGAAACCATTGTAATGATGAAAAATGTGTTAAGTTTCATTTCGTTATTTGATATTTTAATTTGAATTTAAAGGTGAGGAATAGAATAAATTTTAAAATAAATTATGATCGCAAATAAATCATAATTAACGAGATCCATATATGGTACAATTAGACATAATTCGTATGAGTGATTCTTTTGAGAGGCCAGATTGGGATGAATATTTTATGTTACAAGCAGAATTGGCAAAATTACGTTCAAATTGTATGACCAGACAAGTGGGAGCAGTAATTGTTAGAAACCACAGACAATTAGCAACAGGGTATAACGGAACACCGCCTGGAATCAAAAATTGTTTTGAAGGAGGATGTAAAAGATGTCAACTTAGAATGGAAGGAAAAATCAAATCAGGTGCTTCACTAGATAGATGTCTGTGTAATCATGCCGAAGCAAATGCAATCATGCACTGTGCAATTTTAGGAATTGAGGCAGGTACAGCAGGAGCTATACTATACACAACCTTTGTGCCATGCCTAGAATGTACAAAAATGGCAATAACAATTGGAATAAAAAAATTTGTTTGTCTTGATAAATATCCTGAAACAGATTATGGTTTACTAAATGATGCAGGTGTAGAAGTAGTTCATTTAGATAAAAATAAAATTGTAAAATGGGCAAAAGAGTTAGTTAGTAAATACGAGAATTCTGTGTAAGAAAATGCAAGTCAAAGTAGCACAAGTAGAAAAAATAGAAACAATGCTTCCATCCATGTTAGTATCTGCAACATATGACGGGGTAAGTAAATCAGCGGTTCTAAAATTTTATGAACCGACAGCACAAAAATTATTTTTATGGAAAGATGAAATAGGGCACAAACCATATTGTTACTCAAAATTATCTCCAGACGAATTAGATTTTTTGCAGGAGAGAGAAGATGTTTTAGAAATTAAGACAGTTAAGAAATATGATTTAATCGAAGATAAAGAAATTGAGGTATCAAAGATAACAGTAGACAATCCACTTTCAATTGGAGGAAATTATGGAGATAGTATAAAAAATCAAATTGAAACATGGGAATCAGATATCAAATATTATGAAACATACTTGTATGATAGAAAATTAATTGTTGGAAAATATTATGAAATAACAGATGGTTTACTCAAACCACACAACATGGAAATCTCAGATGAAGTTAAACTTGCACTAAAGAGTTTGTTGTGGGATAAAGTAGATAGCAAAAGCATGATAGATGCAGAAGAGTTTAAAGAATTTATTTCAGAGTGGGCAGATTTACTTAATCAACCAATTCCAAAAATAAAAAGATTAAGTGTAGATATTGAAGTTGAATTTGATCCAGGGAGATTCCCAGATCCCAAACTTGCTGAAAAAAGAATTACTGCAATAGGACTGAAAGGGACTGATGATTTTGATCAAATTTTTGTGCTCAAAACAGAAGGGACTGAGAAGGGGCATAACGAATTAAATGAAAATATCAAAGTCACTTTCTATGATTTAGATAAAGAAAAAGAAATGATTGCAGATGCATTCAAAATAATTGAAGAATTTCCATTTGTACTCACATACAATGGGGATGAATTTGATTTACCATATTTGTATAATAGAGCAGAACGATTAGGAATTTCAAATCAAGATAATCCGTTATACATGATGAGAGATTCTGCCACTCTAAAACATGGAGTTCACATTGATTTGTATAGAACATTATCAAATCGCTCATTTCAAATATATGCATTCAGTCAATCATATACAGATTTTTCTTTAAACAGTGTATCAAAAGCACTGTTAGGAAAAGAAAAAATTGATTATGGTTTAGAGTTTGACAAGTTATCACTTTACCAAACTGCAAATTATTGTTACAATGATGCACAATTAACTTATGAACTTACAAGTTTCAACAGCGACTTATTGATGAATTTACTTGTAATTATTGCAAGAATTGGAAGAATGCCAATTGATGATATTGCAAGAGTAGGAGTATCTCAATGGATTAGAAGTTTGATGTATTATGAACATAGAAAAAGAAATGCACTCATCCCAAAAAGAGAAGAATTGCAAAAAAGATCAGAAGGAGTTATGTCTGATGCAGTGATTAAAGATAAAAAATATCGAGGCGGTTTAGTTATTGAACCAAAACAAGGAATTCATTTTAATGTAGTTGTAATGGATTTTGCAAGTCTATATCCAAGCATAATTAAAGTTAGAAATTTATCTTATGAAACAGTTAGATGTTCTCATGAAGAATGTAAAAAAAATACAATTCCTCAAACAAATCATTGGGCATGTTCTAAAAAAAATGGATTAACTGCATTAATCATCGGATCATTACGAGACTTGAGAGTAAATTATTACAAAAGTCTCTCTAAAAAAGAGACGTTAACTGACGAACAAAGAGAACAATACACAGTTGTCAGTCAGGCACTTAAGGTAATTTTGAATGCTAGTTATGGCGTAATGGGTGCAGAGATATTTCCACTATATTTTCTCCCAGTAGCAGAAGCAACAACTGCAGTGGGCAGACACACAATTTTAGAAACAATCAAAAAGTGTGAAGACATAGATATTGAAGTTCTATATGGAGATACAGATTCATTATTTATTAAAAATCCTACACAAGAACAAATTCAAAAAGTAATTGAACAAGCTAAAATTGATCACGGTGTAGATTTAGAAATTGACAAGACATACAGATATTGTGTACTAAGTAATAGAAAGAAAAATTATTTGGGAGTAACAAATTCTGGAAAAGTAGATGTAAAAGGCCTTACTGGAAAAAAATCTCACACTCCTGCATTTATTAAAAAATTATTTTTTGAATTAGTAGATGTTCTATCTGAAGTTCAAACAATGGAAGATTTTGTAAAAGCAAAAAAACAAATTTCTGAAAAAATTTCAGCATGTGGTAAAAAATTAGAAGCAAAAGAAATTCCTTTAGAAGATTTAACATTTAATGTGATGTTAAGTAAAGCACCATCAGAATATACAAAAACAATACCACAGCACATCAGGGCAGCAAAACAATTAGAGGGAATGAGAGAAATAAAAAAAGGAGACAAAATTTCATTCATTAAGATACTAAACAAGCCAGGAGTAAAACCAGTTGAATTAGCAAAAAAAGAAGAAATTGATTCCAAAAAATACATGGAATTTTTAGAATCAACATTAGAGCAAATAACATCATCAATGGATTTAGATTTTGATGTAATGCTTGGAAAACCAAAACAAACAGGATTGGACGAATTCTTTTGGAGTTAATGAAATAATGGAGGTTGACGGAGCACTATTAACAATTCTGGGAGTATCTGCAGGAATTTTAATTCTCACTGGATGGGTTGAGCAGATCTACAAAGGCTACAAAACCAAAAGTATGAAGGATATTTCTAAATTTTTAATGATATTTATCGCAGCTGGATCAATATTATGGCTAATTTATGGAGCAATTGTATCAGATGTATTTATCGTAGGCACGAACGTAGCAGGCCTTATTTTGATGATTGTTGTTTCAGCAATGAAAAGAAGATATCAAAATACAGTTAATGTACAATAAATTCAACCAAGAATTAAATACGATATAAAAAAATCCAAACAAAGATGTTTGTTATTAATTGTAAAAACTATGAAGAAATATCAGGGGATAAAATTATCAAATTTGTAAAAATTGCAGAAAAAGTATCTAAAAAATATAAAATTAAAATTGCCATATCACCGCCACAGCATTTAATTGGATTGGTTGCAAATAGTTCAATTTCAATTTTAGCTCAACATATAGATGATTCAAAAATTGGAAGTACCACAGGTTTTGTTATTCCAGAGTTATTAAAAAAATCTAAAGTAAAAGGATCACTAATCAACCACAGCGAACATAGAATATCAAATAAAGAAATTAAAAAATTGGTTTTAAAATTAAAAGAATTAAAAATGTTATCAATAGTATGTGTAAAAGATATTTCAGAAGTTAAAAAATATGTTAAACTTAATCCAGATTTTATTGCAATTGAGCCACCAGAATTAATTGGGTCAGGAAAGACAGTATCTAAAGAAAAACCAGAGTTAATTGCTAAAGCTGCAGACATAGTCAATAAATCAAAAAATAAAACAGAATTACTTTGTGGTGCAGGGATTGTGTCAGGGGAGGATGTAGCAAAAGCGATTGAATTAGGATCAAAAGGCATCCTAGTTGCAAGTGGAATAATTAAGGCAAAAGATTGGAATAAGATAATTTCTGAATTTGCCAAGGCATTAGTTTAAAAAGCCAGAAAATTTACAAATTTTTACATGGTAAAAAACAAACCAGTTTATGCATTTGAAGAAGCAGATAGTAAAAAAAGAATGCTTCTAGGTGGAAAAGGTGCAGGGTTAAGTGAAATGACTAGATTAAAACTACCAGTACCACCAGGATTTACAATTACAACTGAAGTTTGTAACAAGTATTATGATAATAACAAAAAACTTCCAAAAGATGTCATGCCAGCAGTAATGAAAAATATTGCAAAAATGGAAAAAAAGACAGGTAAAAAGTGGAATTCAACTAAAAACCCACTTTTAGTATCAGTTCGTTCAGGTGCAGCAGTATCAATGCCAGGAATGATGGATACAATTTTGAATTTAGGATTAAATGAAAAAACAGTAGAAGGTTTTGCAGAACAAACAAAAAATCCACGATTTTCATGGGATTCCTATAGAAGATTTATTCAATTATTTGGAAAAGTGGTATTTGGAGTAGATGATGAAAAATTTAATCATGTCTTAAATTCTGCAAAGAAAAAACAAGGTGTTACTGATGATAGTAAACTTAACGTAGAATCTTTAAAGAAAATTGTTTCAAAATATAAAAAAATATGTGAAGAACATACAAAAAGAAAATTTCCAGATACACCTAATGAGCAATTAGTACTATCAATTGAAGCAGTTTTTAAAAGTTGGATGGGAGAAAGAGCAATAGTTTATCGTGAAAAAAATAACATTACAAAAGATATTGCAAATGGAACTGCAGTAAATATTGTTACAATGGTATTTGGAAATATGGGTGACGACAGTGCAACAGGAGTTGTTTTTACAAGAAATGGTTCTAACGGTAAAAAAGAGATAGAAGGAGAATATCTAATCAATGCACAAGGAGAAGATGTAGTAGCAGGGGCCAGAACTGGAAAAAGTATTGAATTACTTAAAAAAGATATGCCAAAATCATACAAAGAATTGAGCAATGCATGTGCAAAGTTAGAAAAACATTTCAGAGAACCTCAAGATATTGAATTCACAATTGAACAGGGAAAATTTTACTTGTTACAAACAAGAACTGCAAAGATGAGTGCAGCAGCACTAGTAAAAACATCAGTAGATATGGTTAAAGAAAAATTAATTGATAAAAATAGGGCACTTACAAGAATTCCAGCACAACAATTAGAAGCATTGCTACATAGAACAATGGATGAATCCAAAATTAAAGATTTCAAACAATTAGCAAAAGGAATTGCAGCATCGCCAGGAGCTGCAAGTGGAATAGTGATATTTAACGTAAAAAAAGCAATTGAATTAGGAGATGCAGGAAAGAAGGTCATCCTAGTAAGAAAAGAAACAAAACCAGAAGACGTTCCAGCATTCTTTTCATCAGAAGGCATCTTGACTAGTCTAGGAGGAAAATCATCTCATGCAGCAATTGTTTCAAGAGGTATGGGAAAACCATGCATAGTAGGATGTCCAGAATTAGAAATTGATTACGATAACAACATAGGAACTGCAAACGGAATGACAATCAAAGAAGGCGAAACAATTACTATTGATGGAAGTGCAGGTACTGTCTTTATCGGAGAAATTCCTACAGTAGAGCCAAAAGTAACAAAAGACTTTGAACAAATTTTGCAATGGGCACAAAAAACAAAAACACTCGGAATTAGAGCCAACGCAGATACTCCAGATGGAGCAAAACTAGCAAGAAAGTTTGGCGGTCAAGGAATTGGACTATGTAGAACAGAAAGAATGTTCAACGGTAGTGATAGAATCAATTTATTTGTAGAAATGATTATGGCTGAAAATATTGAAGAGCGAAGCAAGATTTTGAATAAACTAGGTCAATTACAAAAAAGCGACTTTATTGAAATTCTAAAAGCAATGGAAGGGTATGAAGTTACAATTAGATTACTAGATCCACCACTACACGAATTCTTGCCTAACCCAGAAGAATTAGTTGAAAAAATTCAAAAATTAAAATCACAAGGAAATACAAATGAAGTCAATAAAGCAAAAATTGTTTTAAAAAGAGCAAGAGAACTTGCAGAAATTAATCCAATGATGGGTCATAGAGGAGTTAGAGTAGGAATTACATATCCAGAAATTTATGAAATGCAAATTAGATCAGTATTTGAAGCATTAGTAGAGTTAACCAAGAAAAAAGTTAAAGCACATCCACAAATTATGATACCACAGATTAGTAGTATTGCCGAATTAAACCACATAAAGAAAATTTATGATACAATAAAGAAAGAGACAGAAACAAAACATAAAATGAAATTGAAAATAAACTTTGGAACTATGATTGAAGTGGTTAGGGCAGCATTAACTGCAAACGAACTTGCAAAAACTGCAGAATTTTTTAGTTTCGGTACCAACGACTTGACGCAGGGAACATTTAGTTTTAGTAGAGAAGATGTTGAAGGTAAATTCTTACCAGAATATATGGAAAAAGAACTACTAGAAAGAAACCCATTTCAATCAATTGATGTTAATGGAGTAGGCAGTTTAATTAAAATGGGAATAACAGCTGGTCGTGGAGTTAGGGCAAATATGGAAGTCGGAATATGTGGAGAACACGGTGGAGACCCAAGCTCAATTAAATTCTGCCATGGAGAAGGACTTAGTTATGTTAGCGCATCACCACACAGAATCCCTATTGCAATAGTAGCAGCAGCTCAAGCAGCAATTGAGCAACCAAAGAAAGTAAAAAAGAAGAGAAAATAATACATTTTAAAACCAACAAGATTCAACCATAATTGAATTGCTTCCAAGAATTGATTCTATAAAACAAATAAGACTAAAAATTGGCATCACTCAAAAAAAACTGGCAATAATGACAGGAGTTAGCACATCAATGATTAACCAGATAGAATCTGGAAGAAGTCAACCAAGTTATGAAACTGCAAAAAAAATATTTGAAAACCTGGCAAAACTTGAAGGAGAGTCATCATCACATACAGCTGGGGATTTTTGTAGTAAGGACATCATAAAATTAAAACCAACAAACACATTACATGATGCAATTAAAAAAATGCACCAATTATCAATTAGTCAAATTCCAGTTTTTGATTCAACTGGCGTGCTAGGAGTAGTTTCAGAAGATGGGATTGTGAAACATTTAGCAGATAGAGGGGAAGCAGAGTTAAAAAAATCAAAATTATCAGATACGATGGATATTATTCCACCAATTGTAGATTATGACACTCCAGCAAATGTTTTAGTTCCACTGATAAGATATTCAAAATGTATTCTAGTATCAAAAAAATCAAAAATCATAGGAATTATCACAGCATCAGATACTCTAAAAATGATGGAATAGTTTAATTAAAATTTATTTTGAAAAACGACTTCATCTAAAGGTAGTTGACCGCCACGTTGTGATGCATCTTGTACTCGTTTTCCAACTACTACCATCATCACTATCATGTGATTCTCAGGTAAATTAATCACATTTGCCAATTCATCATATTCAAATCCAACCATAGGACAAGAATCTAATCCCATCTGTTTTGCTGCAAGCATAATGGTTTGAGCTGCTATGCCACAAGACCGGACTGCCTCATCTCGAAGATTTTGAGGATTGCCATCATATTTTCTCTCAAGTGCAGCTTTTACTGTTTCTTGTTTTTCAGAAGGATGATTTTTCCAATATCGTAATGGTTCAGTCTTCCATGCATCCATATTCCCACATAAAACTACCACAAGAGAGCCATCTTTTGGTTGTGCCTGCCCTCTTGCTGCAATAGAAATTTTCTCTTTGACATCTTGATCAGTTGAAATTACAAATCTCCAGTTCTGTTGATTATAACTAGTAGGTGAAAGAATAGTTAATTTCATTAAAGAATCAACTTGCTCAGATGTCATTTTGTAGTTACTATCAAATTTTTTAATTGCACGTCTACTAGAAATTGCTTCAAAAGTATCCAAATTCACAGATTTTAATTCAAATATCAATTTAATTGATTCCAACAGAAAAATGATCGATTAAAATATTAGAAGATAACCTTCGGCACATATACCAAAATTTAACAGATAAAATATGGGAATCCAAGATCTTCAAAAATTATTTGAAATTAATCAACAAATAAAACAATTTGATAAAAAAAAGCATTATAATTTTATCATAGATACCGATACAAAAGAAGGAAAAACAAGAATAGTCATAGATGAATTTGGAGCATGGAAAAAAACACCATATTTAACAGAAGAACAAGCAATAGAATTTCGAAAAAAAGGATTCAGACAATTTGTACCAGATTTAATTGATTTTAAAAATAAAATAATTATCGAATATCAAGAAGAATCTAAAGGAAGGCAAGGAGTATTAAGAAGGCGCGGAAAAATTAACAAAAAAGGACATGATGAGTTTAGTGATGAGGATAAGGACTTATTCTACAAATTAGCAGAATTTAATCAATTAAAAATTTGGGAAAATACATCACCAGAAGAACAAAAAGAAGAATTAGAAAAATTTTTAAGAATATTTTCCAATACTAAAAATAACTTTAAAAATTAAAATTTAAAAATATCAAAGATTAAGGTAGAGGTTCATGTCCACGCTTGTATCCACTCCATTTTCTATATTCATAATCAGTTAATGGAGATTCACAACCGCATTTACAAAATGTTTTCATAACTAGAGAAAGAATCATAGTCTATTTTTAGATTATCTTTAATCCATACTAACTATTGATCAATATTATTTCAATAAAATAAGATCAAAATGATCGAGAAAAAGTTTGAAAGGAAGTGATCTAGAGATTATTTTGAATGGAGTTTATCTTGAATTTGAGCTAAAATCAATGCAGCCTTATCCTTATTTTCATAGGTATCAACTGTTTCATCCATAATTGCGTCAATTTCATAACTTTTATCAACTAAAATACTTGCAACATGATCATCCAAAGTTCCATTTCCAATCAAATAATATGCAAAAACAGTATTTTTTTGCCCAATCCTATGAAGTCTATCTTCAGCCTGTCTATGAATTGCAGGGCTCCAATCAAGTTCTGCGAAAATAACATATTTGGCTCGAGTTAAATTAATTCCCACATTTCCAGCACGAATACCTGCAATCATCAATTTTGATTCACCTCTTTGGAATTTATCAATTTGATCCTGTCGTAAATTATCAGATTGTCCACCAATAATAGAGACAGGAGAAAACTCTTGAAGACTCTCATGGAGTAATTTATGAATTACTTTATGGTGACAAAATACAACCACACTCTCTTCAATTTCCATAATATTTTTGACAAAATTAATTACGTGTGATAATTTTGCAATACCTGCAATTTGTCTCTCACTTTGAATTGCCCTATGATATGATGCAGATTTAGAAAATTCTGTTTGAGCTTCTTTTTGTTCAGATTCAAGTTTTTTCCAAATTTTATCAAGTTCTTCAAGATAAAAGTCAGTATCAGATGCAATAACCTCTTTGTACCTAACTTTATCTTTGAGTTCTTTTAGTACATCAGATTTTTTTCTACGAAGCATAACATGTTTTTGTAATTCATTTCTAAGTGAAGCTCGTTTATTTTCTAAAACAATTGCTTTTCCTTTATCATTCACATAACAAAAGTATTCACAAAATTCTTTAAAACTTCCAAGTAACCCAGGTTTCAAAATATCAATAATGGGCCATATTTCAGAACCACGATTGTAAATTGGAGTACCAGAAAGTCCAATTCTATATTGAACTGTAGATAGGGCTGCAAGTTTTTTAATAGCCCTATATTTTTGAGTAGTTTTTGATCTTAAATTATGAACTTCATCACAAACTATAGTACGTATTCCAATTTTTTCAATATCCTCAGAACGCTTAAGAAGTAATTCATAATTAATTACATACATATCACTTTTTGGTAATTCTTTAGATTTGCCAGTTCGAATTAGAGTTACACTAGGAGATTCAGATTCAACGATTCTACCATTTCTACTCTTTCTCTTAAGGAATTTTTCAATTTCACGTTCCCAATTTTTTAGAGTAACTAATGGTGCAACAATTAATACTGGAAAAGTTTGTTTTTCTGTTGAAACGTATGCTAGGGTTTGGACCGTTTTTCCAAGACCCATTTCATCTGCAAGTAATGCATTACCGGAAGATTTTAGTAAAAAATCTAAACCTTCTTTTTGAAAGTTCATTAGTTTACCTCTAAATTGTTCACCAGCTTTGGCACGTTTTAGTTTATGTTTAATTGGAGGCAGAGTAGGTTTTGGGGCATATGTTGTGATAATTTTTCTTTGCCAGATAGATTTGGATAGTATGTCTAACGGGTATCGATCCATTAGAAGTTTAAGGTTTTTTAGGCTTTCAGTAGAATCTGCAATAATTACTTCATTCTCATTTTCGCCATACCAAGCCTCAGGAGTTAATTTTGAAATCATTTCGACTGCATGCTTACCTGTAACTTTCCAGCACCAAATTTTAGAATATTTATCAAGAACGTATTCTAATGTACCGAAATTTTCTAGTGATGTTGCCATAATTTGTAGCTTGGAGTTTTTTTTGTCTTATGAATCTTCAGGTTGAATCAGATCATAATAAAAATAATTAAAAAACTACAAGAGTTAAAATAGAAGTTACAAATTTCAATATAGACTAAAAAAAGGAATAAGATGAATTTATAGTTAATTGATACTGGTTATCAGCAGTCATTAAAATAAAGATCAAAAAGTTCAAAAATATAACATTGTAACATACGTTTAAAATTCATTAAAAGTGATAATGAATATGGAATTCATACAAAATGATGAGCCAGTTGTAGAGAAACCAATAATCATAGCAGCTATGCAAGATATGGGGAATGTTGGGAGTATTGTTATTAATTTTATAAATAAATCATTAAAAACAAAATCATTCAGAACTGCAAAAGTATCTTTTCCAACATATGTAGTAGACAATGGAGGAGATATTGAACTACCAAATGAAAGTTGGGAATACAAATACACCGATGATTTAATTATATTTGGTGGAGGAAATGGTCAGCCTCAAAATAACAATGAATTAAATTTATTATGCCAAGATGTAATTGATGTTGCAAAAAAATATTCTGCAAAATTTATTTATACATTAGGAGGATTTCACACAAATAGACTTTTAAAAAATAATCCTAAAACATACATTACTACAACATCAGTAGAATTAAGAAAACAAATAGAAAGATTAGGAGTAGATATGACTCCTCAAAAATCACTAATTACAGGATTTAATGGTTTAATTCTAGGATTTGCTAAAAAATATGAAATTCAAGGAATTGGTATGTATGGGGAATTAAATCAGCCAGAAATTCCACAATACAGAGCCGCAATTAGCATTATCAAAACAATTGAAAAATTGACATATAGAAAGTTAGGGGATAAAGAAGAATTAGAAATATTAGCGCAAGAGATTGAACAGAAATTTAAAAATTAATGTTTAGTTCCAACTTCATGTGCAGGGGTATTTTCGTCATGGCAATCACAACTGCATAAATGGGTTTTATGGTCATTCATGCAATCAATACACTCAAAATGTTTTCGAGTTTCACATGCAGCACAAATCATAGTTAATCATTATCAATAGATGAATTTGAATATTTCTTTAATTAAAGAGTTTTTAAGGCTAATAAAAAAATCAGATTAATTGAAAATTTATCATAAATCATCATGTATTACATGTAAAAAAACAATTAATGAAATGGAACGAATGAAGATAGATGTAGAATCCAGAGATTTTTTTAAAGATCCATTTACAGAAATAGAGTTAAAGAAAATAATTAAAATGACAGGAAAAAAACCACAAGAATTACTTAGAAAAAGAGACAAAACATACAAAGAAATGAAGTTGGATCAAAATAAAAAAACAGATTCAGAAATTATTAAACTCATGGTCAAATATCCAGGATTAATTTTACGTCCAATTATAATTTTAAAAAATAAAGCTATAGTAGGGAAAATAGAACCAAAAGAGATAAAAAATTAATCAGAATTCTCTTGTTTAAAAATTCTAATTGCTTCTAAATGAGAACAATTAGCTTTTTGTCCATTACCATGATGAAATTTATAATAATTTTTGAATCCAAAACATTCACAAGTATCACTAGTCACAAAATAAGATTTTTCAGGATCAGAAGAGGATTTTATTTGAAATAAATCTTCTTCAATTTTTACTACACACCCAGAATCTACCAATTTTTTTGCTTTTTTGATAGTATTAGGACTACTCATGATATAATCAAAATCTAATAATGAATTAAATTCTTACTATTACATTACGAAATTTTAAATTCAAATTTTGTATTATTATTTTGAAAGTATTTTTGTATTGCACTTCTAATGTGTTTTTGTGGGTATTTATCTAAAATAACATTCACAATTTTGTTGATGTAAACATCTAATTTTTTATTTCTCTCTTGTACTATTTGAGATGAAAGTAGCCCCAATTCCTCATGATGATTATTTCGAATTATAACAAGATAAGCTCGATCAATATCATTTTGTATTCGTTCTAGTAAATCCAAACTTTTTTCTCTTAAACGAATTTCATCAGATTTCATGAGGGTAGGGATTTGCTTAATAAAATTTATTTCCATTTTTTGATTAGATTCAAAAAGTTCCATCATCATTAAAAAATTAAATTCGGATTGGATCTGGTCATTTTTCTTATATACCGTCTTGTTTTTATTAGGTTTAATCTGAAGGTATCCAATAATTTCTAACATTTTTAGAGCCTCAATGATAGCAGATTTATCGCCGCCAATTTTTCTAACTATATCATTTGTAAATTTCCAATTACCAGTCAATGCAAGTATTTTATCATCATATTTTGTTGTCAATCAAGAGAGTTTTTGAAACCGATAGTTAAATCATGCCTAAAATACAATTTAACGAAAAGTAACCTAATCTAATAATATTATAAGCTATTTTTATCAAAAATCAATATTGAGCATGAAAATGTATATCGCTAAACGTGGGTTAACGATGTTTGGAGTACTACTAATCACATTACTAATCACAGTAATTCTTGTCGGTTCTAACATGGACACAATTCTAAAACAAGGAGTAGGGTTTCAAGTTAGATCTGAAATTACTGAAAATCCAGCAATAGTTCAAAGTTTTTCTTCAGTACAAGAATTTGAAGCATATATTCAAGATAGAACAGATGAACGGATAAAAAATTTAGGATTAGATGAGTCATGGTATTCGCCTCAAAGAATTGGGTTAACAATGTACAAAATAATTTTATTAGATTTTGGACAAGCCACATTTCTAACAAGTGATTTAGGATCATCGGATGTAAAAGACATTATTTTTGAAAAACTTCCAAGAACAATCCTCCTATTTACAACAGCTACAATTTTAATTTCAATAATAGGAATATTTGTCGGAGCACTGTCAGCAAGTAAGATTGGTTCCACAGTGGATAGAATTACCTCAAGTTTTGCAATCATTAGTTCAAGTTTTCCAGTATGGTGGATTGGAATGTTAATGATATTTTTATTTGCGTTTACATATCAGATATTTCCAGCAAGGGCAACTCCAGATATTCCAGCATCAAGTCCAGAATACTTGGGGGCGTTATTGTATCATATGACATTGCCATTAATTACAATAGTAATGATAGGATTTGGTTCTTGGGCATATTTAGTAAGAAATTTTATGGTTGGAATTATGCAAGAAGATTTCATAATAGCAAAAAAAGCAATTGGAATTAAACAAAGTAAGATAACATATACTCATGCGTTAAAAAATGCCGCACCTCCAATTATTACAATTTTAGCACTTAGTTTATCAGGCTCATTAGGAGGTGCAATAATTACAGAAGCCGTATTTGATTGGCCAGGAATGGGAAGATTGTATTTTGAGGCAATTACAGTCATGGATTTACCAGTAATTATTGGTGCAACATACATTCTCACAGTATTTTTCCTAGTGAGTATATTCATTGCAGATTTACTTTATGGTTATTTTGATCCTAGAATTAGGACTAACACGGAGTAATCAAAATGAGTAGTATTACGGCTCAAGATATTAAAAAAGAATTTTTTAAAAGTAAGATGGGAATTGCAGGGATTGCAATTCTCACAATTTTAATTTTAACATCATTAATTACAATAATTCTAATTCCAGTAGAAACTTTTCAAGAATGGAATAATCCAGGAAGTTGGATTACATATCCAAAAACTGCAATTCCAATTTGGGTAAATTTTTTATCGTTTGAAAAACTTCCAGAACATAAAATTTTAACAAATCCAAGTGTTCAAAAAGCATCAAACAATGAAATAAATTTATCGTCATATCAGTTTAATTTAAATTTTGATTACGACCAATTCCCAAATGATTTTATTTATTCATACTCATCAGAATATTCAAATTCACCATTACTTCAAATGTCAGTAATTAGACCAGATGGAATTAAATTAGAATTGATTTCAACATCACTCCCATATTCTAATGTAAAAATAATCCATGAAGATAGGATATTTTCAACAGACGCTATGATTAAAAAAAAATTAATGTTACAATCAGAAGTATTTAATTTTGGAATAGAAAATGTATCTACAGAAGATATTATTTTTTCAAAAACGACATCAAATGAGCCGCTAAAAGGAAATTATGTATTTTTAATTGATTTGTATGAAATAGAAAATAAAGGTGAAATTATTGAATCAAATCTAATCATAGGAGGTAAATCCTTCGGTATAATGGGGACAGATGAATTAAGAAGAGATTTAGCCATTGGGTTATTGTGGGGAACACCTCTGGCATTATTCATAGGTCTTGTAGTATCAATTGCATCAGTAACAATGGGATTGATGTATGGAGTTTATGCAGGGTTTAAGGGTAAAAAAACAGATGAAACAATGATGAGATTTAATGATGTCATCTATGCATTACCTGCACTACCATTTCTCATAATACTCTCAGTAACCATTAGCAATAGCATATTTGTGATGGTGGGATTTTTAATGATTTTTGGATGGGTAGGGATTGCAAAAGTTGCAAGAAGTATGTCATTACAAATCAAAACTAGAGGATATGTTGAGGCTGCAACAATGATGGGTCAAAGAGATTCAAAAATGATTCTCAAACATATAATACCACAATTACTCCCATATGCATTTGCAAGTGTTGCAATATCAGTGCCAGCAGCAATAACTACAGAAGCAGGATTAAGTTTTCTAGGACTAGGAGATCCATCATTTCCAACATGGGGTCAAATTTTACACGATGCTAATACATTTGGTGCAGCAGCAAGAGGATTATGGTGGTGGATAGTACCACCAGGAATTATGATTGCAATTACGGGTCTTGCATTTGTGTTTATTGGTAATGCATTAGATGCAATTGTTAATCCAAAGTTAAAACGATAATAAAACTAGAGTTCAAATTTTCGAATTAATTCAATTGCACTATCCTTCAATTTTATCGAATAACAGTGTGAATTTACATCATTGATTGCAGCCAAATTATTAGCAAATACTTTTTTGCTGTGACCGCCGTAAGATGCATTATCTGATTCATCAAAACAAATAGTCATTTGTTTCATGTTTAGTTCATTTTTTAAAAGAAATGCAATAAACTTTTGATAATTATCAGTAATAACCCAGTCTATTTTTTTCTCTTCACTTATTCCAATCCAGATCTCAATAGAGTTTTGGTACAGGGCTTTTTTTCTTAATTCTTCTAAGACCATTTTTTTACCTAGAAATCTGCTCTTTGCATTTTTGATCCACATCTAGGACAAGAACCACCATTGTGTTTACTCCTGCAAACAAGACACACATACTTAACACTGGTACTATCACTTTGACCACCACTTCCAAAGAAGCCTCCGCCTCCACCACTAGATCTGCCACCAAAGTTACCCATTTGACCCATTTGTTTTCTCCTCATATACATAGGAAGTAAAATGAATATTGCCATTACTAATCCAATACTAATGTACCAAGGCACACCAAGATAACCTAGAACAATTTGTAAACCAATACTGAATACAAGGGATGCACCTAGAAAAATATAATATTTTTTAAGTTGAGGATTCAAATCAAATAAAGTTCCCCTAAAAAAGGTTATAAAGCTTTGTCAGAATTGTTCAATTTCATATGAAGAATTTTTAGGAATTAATTAATTTCCAGGGTAATTGGATTACCACTACTATCCCATGCAAAAATTGAATCATTATCATCATAAGGAAATTTAATAATTAAAGAAACCAAACCAAAAAAATTATTTAAATCAGTTACAGATGGTTCAGCTGAACCAGCAGGATGAGAATGTACAATTCCAATGTAACTATTATCAAAAGGTAAGAATGAATGTGGAAAACCAGCAAAAGTGGGGCCTGTGAAATTAAATGGAGGAATAGCAAGTCCGTCTATTTTTATTTCACCACTTCGAGATTTTCCTTTTAAAATTAAAATTCCTTCATTAGGGTGTTTCATCTTACAAAAAGTAACAATACTATCCAATACAGTTTGTTCAAGTAAAACTTTACGCTCAATTATTTTCTTTTT
>CAJQRM010000030.1 GCA_905612275.1 uncultured Candidatus Nitrosopumilus sp. | reverse complement strand
AATAAAAAATAATCAAATAATTGGATTAGGTAGTGGCAGAGCTGCAACTATGTTAGTCAAATCACTTGCAAAATTAATTAAATTAAAAAATTACAACATCAAAGGTATTCCAACATCATTGCAAATTAAATTAGTTGCAGAAAAAGCTGGAATACAATTAGTAGAATCAGATCAAGTTAATCATATTGATATTGTCTTTGATGGTGCAGATCAAATTGACTCACAAAAATATGTAATTAAAGGAGGAGGAGGAGCACTACTACGAGAAAATATTTTGTTCAGTCTTGCAAAAAAAGTAGTTGTAATGGCAGATAAAACAAAATTTGTTAAAAATTTTACAAGAACAGTACCAGTAGAAATCTATCCATCAGCAAGAAATTTAGTAATCAATTCTATTAAAAAATTGGGGGGTGAATCTAAAATACGCTCCTTAGATAGAGGTTATACATTTTTTACAGAAAACGGGAATATAATTTTAGATTGTAATTTTGGAACAATTAAAAATCCTAAAGCATTAACACAAAAAATTAAACAAACAGCAGGAGTTTTAGAATCAGGTATTTTTCTAAGAAAACCAGATATAATTTACAAAGCCAAAACAAATGGCAAATTTGAAATTATTTAGTAATTACAGTTCTTGCCACATGTTTACCATGACCAAGTTTCCCAATTACCTCAAAATTATCAGCAACTAATTCTCCTCTCACCATAGTCTTAACAGGCCAGCCTTTCAAATTTCGTCCTTCATATACAATATAATCAGAAAATCCTCCAAATAATTCAGAAGTAACTTTCTTCTCTTTTTTCAAATCGATCATAGTCACATCAGCATCAGAATTTTTTGCTAGGGTTCCTTTTTGTGGATACATACCAAAAATGTGAGCAGCATTGTAACTAGTAAATTTCACAAACTGTTCAAGTGTAATTCTATTTTGATTTACTCCATCATTAAGTAATAACGGTAATGAAGTACCAATTCCAGGAAAACCAGCTAATGCGCCCCAAACATCATCACCATCTAGTTTCAATTTAAGCTGATTAGCAACATGATCGGTTCCTATTGTATCAATTTGGTTATTAGATAAGGCATTCCAAACTGCTTTTTGATCATTTTCAGTTCGTATTGGAGGCATAACTTTAGCAAGATAACCATTTTGTTTTTCATAAGATAATGTAAGATAATGAGGACATGTTTCTACAAAAATTTTAGTCCCAAGTTTTTTTTCTTCTTGAATTTGTAATAGTGCACGTTCTGAACCAATGTGAACAAAATAAATTACACAATCATAATTTCGTCCAAACTTACATATTGTTTTAATTGCTTTAGCTTCAAATTCAGGAGAACGACTTGAAGACCATGCAGATAATCCATCTTGATTTTTTTCTTTTGCTTTTTTAATTCCACATCCACATGATTCATAATCTTCAGCATGTACAAGTACAGGACAACCAAGTTGTGCTGCATTTTTAACAATTTTTTCAACAAGTTCATCTGTAACATTTACTTTAGATGCTACAAGGCGAGAAGAATTTGGAGGCATATCCATGTATACATGACCAACTTCACCACCAAGATTCATGTAAATTTTAAAAGATGTAATTCCCTTATCAATACAAAAATTCATTTCATCAATTTGTTGTTGTGTAAAAATAGAAGCATGTATTGCATAATCTACATAATGATATTCTGATGAAGTTGTAAGTTGTGGTTGTAAAGAATTTGAAAATTTATTTTCTAATCGAAGCATTCGCATCATAGTTGTAACTCCACCTATTGCTGCCGCATGAGATTCAGTTTTTGCAGCTTCGTTAATGGGTGAATAAACCCCATAGTGGACATGAGTATCAATTGCACCAGGAATTGAAATTAATCCATTTCCCTTAATTTTATGATCACATGCAGGAATATCATTAGTTAATCCTACAATTTTTCCTTCATCAATTACAATATTTTTGTCAATCATTCCAGTAGGAAGTATTACGTGTGAATCAACAATTATAGTATCATACGTCATCAGAAAATTTTACGCTATGGAGTCTATTATGCGTTAAGGAATACGCTTAAGTTGATTATTTTAAAAGAAAAACCATGGAAGGTTCAGAGATAGCAAAACGTGACCATCAGAGAAATAAATCTGAAATTGTAAAATTAGTGAAAGAAATGTTTAATCAAGAAAAATGGGGTAATGAAGAATATAAGAAAAAACTACAAGAATTAGTTGTAAAAGATGAAGAATTAGTCAAAGATGTTATTAAAAAAATTAAGTTAGAAAGAGGATTAGAATAAAAACAATTAGTTTATGAACATATTATTAAAAATCGGAGCCAACTTTTCACATCCTCTACGTAATGTAGCAGGTAGGCTTACACCAGTAACACGATGGGGAGTTATGACAATGAATACTGTGTTGGCTCGTAACTCTATTACGCAATTATAAAATAAAAACAATCCGTCTAAATTACAAAAATTAGAGTAAAAAACTGCAAATAAATTGAAAATATGTTAGTTTATTTTTTATTTTCTTTATAAAAAAATAATTTGATAGAAAAAGTCGAAATCAGATGTAAAATAAAGATTTTAGATCAAATCTACTTAGAAAATGAATAAAAGCCCAATTTAGTCCAGATAATTTGAGGGCCGGTGGTTTAGGGGTAAAATGCTTCGTTCGCAACGAAGATGATCGAGGGTTCGATTCCCTCCCGGTCCATTTTACCAGAAACTATTATACATAAATAAAAAATACCGTCATCATGGAAGTTTTTGACGGTAAAAAAGCAGCACAAGATTATATGTCAAAACATACACTAGCATTCTCTACTCCTGAATTAACTCTAATGAGATTTGCATTTTGGATGGGAGATTCAGTTCCAGATCCAAAAAATGATGGAAAAGGAATTCCAAGAATGATGACATATTTGATAGAACAGGACTTTGAACCAGTCTTAATTGATGATGATACATATGTTCCATCAGGAGCAGTAAAAAGTTCAGCAAATGTTGGAAATGCATACAATGAAGTAAAAGCAGATGGGAAATTCTGTTCTGAATGTGGTGCTACTCTTTCAATGACAGCAAAGTTTTGTCCTGAATGTGGTACTACACAAGAATAAAAAAATTATATTTTTAATTTTATGCTCTAGCTCCACACTTTGTGCAGAATTTTGAATTGGATTTTAATTCAGCACCACATGAAGAACATCCGTTTGGATTTTGTGGAGCAGTTTGTCTTGGTATTAAAGCTGGATCAGGTGATGGTAAAGTTCCAACATTTCCAAATGCTTCTTGTCCAGATACAATTCCGGGTGGACCTGCTCCACCTACAGGATTTTCTGCAGTACCAGATCTTGGTGGTTGACCCATTCCACCTGCCATCATTCCAGGTTGACCCATTCCAGGCATTAGGCCAGGAGATTGTGTGTTTCCTCCACCACCAGAACCTACAGATTTTTTTAATTCAAATATTACTTTGATAGCTAGAAATTCTAATGCAGAATATGCAACTGTATAATCACCTAATTTTTGAAAGAATTCTTTGTCACTAAGTTGACCTTTTTTGTACATGTTGTTAGTATCTAAAAATGATTCATAGTATCCTTGAGATTCATCAAACAAACTTTGTAGTTTATCAAAAAGCATTCCAAGTGTATCTACTTCACCAAATGACATAATCTCACTCAATTTTTGGAATATTAATTACTTTAGGATGAAAAAATAAGAAAAACGTGTTTTAGTAATCTATGCAAGTGCTCTATCAATCATACTTTGGTATGATTCTTTTGAAGCTGCACCTACTTGCTGGCTAACTATTTCACCTTTGTTAAGGAGGATTAAGGTTGGAATACTAAATACATTGTATTTTGAAGCCAATTCATTAGCCTCATCAACATTAACCTTGACAAATTTTACTTTGCCATCATAGTCATTTGCCAGTTCTTCAACTACTGGACCTACCATTCTGCATGGACCACACCATTCGGCCCAAAAGTCTACAAATACAGGAATGTCAGAATTTATGACATCTACTTCCCAAGACTTTGCATCTGAAATTTGAGTAATTCCCATTATATTTTTAAAATATTCATCATACCTAAAAATGTTCACCACATTCCAAATCTTTATTTTTTTAAAAAAAGACTAAATTTCATATATACTTAAATGACGTTTTGATAAAACTGATTTATGAGTTCAGAACTTAGATTAAAAAAATTAAGAGGTTCTGGTGGCTATGTTATGGCTACAGTTACAGATGAACAACAAATGAAAGGGAACTTAGGCGGTCCTGATTTATTTTTGGCACCAATTGGAAGATTAGATGATGATAAAATTACTAAATATTTTTGCAATACATGTGAAAAAGAATTTGAAGGTCCACCAAAAATAGAATTTGAAAATCCAAATGAAGAAGTTGCAGAAAATTTAGTGCTTGCTGAACGAGGTCAGTATATTTGTAAAGCATGTAATGCTTCAATTGCAGAATATAGAGAATTCAAGAAACCAAATGAAGAAGGTGAAGTTGGAAATGCAAAACCATTAGATGCTAACACTACAACAGCACCAACAGTAGAAGTTACAACAGCACCAACAGTAGAAGTTACAACAGCACCAACAGTAGAAGTTACACAACCTGGTTCTACAGCATCTGTAAGTTCAATTGAAGGAAGAACAGTGGTAGATGAAAATGCAAACAAAGTTGGTATTGCAAAACAAGTTGGTATTGATGCTAATACACAATCAATGGTTTTAGTTATTACTAAAAATGATGGAACAGAAGGAAGCATTCCTTGGACTAGCATCAAAAAAGTTGGAGAAGTGGTTCTACTAGGAAAACCTGAAGAAACTGCCGCTACTCAGCCAGGAAAATGTTCTGAATGTGGATTTATCAACAAAGATGATTCAAAATTCTGTGAAGAATGTGGGACAAAAATTTAGTTATTAACAAATTTAATGAATATCGCTAAGGAAATAATGTAATTGACTAAAATAACGATCTCAAAAGGTGTAATCAAAGACATTGTGATTGTTGCAGTAGCAATTCTAGTAATTTGGATTGGATTACAAGCAGCATTTGGAACACAAAATCCATTTTATGTTGTTGCAAGTGGAAGTATGATTCCAGTTTTACAAGTTCATGACATTATAATTATTCAAGGGCATGAACCATTTGAAGAAGTTCAAGTAGGAGATATTATTGTGTTTGATAGACCATCAGATCATAATAGAGTGATTGTTCATAGAGTTCAAGCGATACTTGATGAAGACCCAAAAACAGTTAGAACACAAGGTGATGCAAATCCAACATGGATTAGAGGAACAGATTATCCAATTACAGAAGAAGAATATATTGGAAAAGTTGCATATATAATTCCACAAGTAGGTTACATTACACAAATTTTGAAACCTCCAATGAATTACATCATTATTGCAGTTGTAATTGGAATTATGATAATTAAACAGTTTACAGGTAAGAAAAAAAATGTAGAGGATCTTGTAAGTAAAGAAACATTAGAAGAATTATCAGATATTGGAAAAATGGAAGTGGATTCAGAGTATTCTGAGGATATAAAAAAATCAGAAATTATAAAAGAAAATGAGGATGCAGAAAAATTAAGTGAAGAAAATAAACCAGATAAAGAAAATAAACAATAAATTAAAAATTATAATTAAAGAACAGAATCTTTTGTTTGGAAAACACGTTTGAAATAATCAGATGGTTCATTAGGTTCTTCAATATCATTTGTAATTCCAGCTAGATTCTTTGCTAAATTCTTTTTGTAACCTATTTGCATTTGTCGTTGAATCTGAATTCTTTGAGCTTGTGGTGAACCTGCACCATGCATGGATTCTGTAAGATATCCAACTGAATTTCTACCAAGGGTCATATTTTCTATTAATCTTAAAATTCTCATTCTATTTTCAACATCTACACCTTTTCTTCCAGCAAGATATTTTTTTAACATTGGACCAGCTTCTGGATGTCTAAAGTCTTGTTCTGATGGTAATGTAACCATCAATCCACCTGCAATATCTTGTGCTAATCTACTAATTTCATATGGGAATCTAGTAACATTGTGCTTACAAACTTGTGCAAGCATATCATCATTTAGATAAACACCAGATTTCAGTTTCTGCCCTTGATGTGAAGATGCAATACCAGCTGCAAAAATTGTTTCATTAAGATGAGTCATCTCAATAATTTTATCTTTAATATGGGAAACTTTTGGTACTCCATTGTAATCTGCAATCGTTGCAGCAGCACCAATTAAGACATCACCCAATCCAGTTTTACAGACATAACTACGTCTATGATAACAAGTAAAACGTTCAACTAACATTGATGCAAATTCAAATTCTCCATTCATGAAAATTTTATCCCATGGAATAAACACTCTATCTAAAACCATCAAAGCTTCTTGTCCACCAAACTTTGCATTGCCAGAATCAATATCACCTTTTTCCATAGCTCTAGTGTCACAAGATTGTCTACCGTAAATGTAAGTAAGTCCTTCAACATCTGCTGGAATTGCACCTACAATTGCCCAATCTTTATCATTTTCAGTTAATCTAATTGTTGGCATCAAAATTATCCAATGAGAATTTATGCAACCAGTTTGATGTGCTTTAGCTCCAGAAACATAGACTCCTTTTTCATCACTGTCAACTACTCGTGTGAATAAATCAGGATCATCTTGTTCAGATGGACCTTTACTTCTATCTCCCTTTGGATCAGTCATTGCACCACCAATTACAAGATTTTCTTGTTGGACCATTTTTACAAATTCTAAAAATCGTTTATGATAATCAGTTCCATGTTTTTCATCTATTTCAAATGTAGTAGAATGTAAAGAATTCAGTGCGTCCATACCAACACATCTTTGGAAACATGTACCAGTGTTTTGTCCTAATTTTCGTTGCATTTTATTTTGTAAAACTAAATCTTCTGCACTTTCTGCAATGTGTAAAAATCTATTAACTTTTAATCCAGTAATGGACGAATCAGCTGAAGCGAGAGCTTCTTCACGCATTGCAAGATCATAAGTTTCTGCAACTGCATTAATTGATGGTCGAATGATTGGATGATCTACAGGTTCTTTAACTAATTCACCAAAAAGATAAATTTTGAGATTTCTATTTCTAAGACTTTCAATATAATCCTCACCAGATCTAATTGTTTTCAACACATTAGCCATGGATCAATTACGTCTAAGTTATATAAATAGTCTAAATTCCAAAATATGTAATTTTACGAATAAAATATGATCATAGACCAATTCTAACATCTAAAATTTTACAACCCTTGCCTTTTTCCATTACAAGCACAGGATTCATGTCTAATTCTTTGATCTCTTTAAAATCAGAAACTAATTGAGAAAGTCTCTGAATACATTCAGATAATTTTGCAATATCAGATGGTTTTTCACCTCTAACACCTTGAAGAAGTTTTTGTGTTTTAATTGAGGCTATCATATCATCAGCCTCTTTATCAGTAACAGGTGCAAGTTTGAATGTGACATCCTTTAGAACTTCTACGTATATTCCACCCATTCCCAACATGATTACTGGGCCAAATCCAGGCTCCAGTTTGGAACCAATGATTAACTCCTTACCTCCTTTTACCATCTCCACAATCAAAACTCCCTTTATCTCGGCTTTCTTATCATAATTTTTAGCATTTTTCATAATGGTTTTGAATGCAGTCTTTACTTCAGCATCATTAGTTAAATTTACTTTAACACCACCAGCATCAGATTTATGAATAATCTGGGGTGATGCAATTTTCATTACAACAGGATAGCCAATTTTTTTTGCAGTTTTTACAGCTTCTGCTTCACTTGTAGCAAGTGCACTTTTAGGAAGTGGTAATCCATATGCTTTGAGAACTTCTTGACCCTCTTCTTCTAAGAGATTGGGTCTTTTTTCATTTTTAACTTTATCAAAAATTTTCTGTGCTTTTACTTTGTTTACTTTGAATTTAGTAATTTTACCATTTGAAGATTTAATCCAATTTCTAAATCTAATCATTGCTGCAAGGGTTCTGATTGCACCTTCAGCATATGTATAGTATGGAACATTACCTTTTGCTAAAATTTCTCTGTTAGTAATTCCTTCATCTAATCCCATTAAACTAGCGAGCATTGTTTTTTTATATTTTTTTGACATACTAACAATTACTTTTGCAAGTTCATCATAATCTAAAGTTCCAGAAGGGGTACACATTGAAATGACTGAACCAACTTTTGGATGAGCAAGTACACGATCTAAAACATTATTGAATCTATTAAAATCAGCATCACCTACAATATCAACAGGGTTTCTAGAACTTCCCCAAGGAGGAATTACTGCATCTATTTGTTTTCTAACACTAGTAATATCTGCCATTTTAATATTCATCTTAGAGCATGCATCAGTTGAAATAATTGCAGGTCCGCCTGCATTTGAAACAATTACAAGGTCACCTGCTAATGGTAATGGTTGTTTAGAAAATGCTGTTGCATAATCAAATAGTTCTTCCATAGTATCAACTCGTATTGCACCAGATTGTTTTAGTAATGCATCATAGATTTCATCAGAACCCATTAATGCACCAGTATGAGACATTGCAGCTTGTGCACCCTCAGGACTACGCCCAGATTTAAGAACAAGTACAGGTTTTTTGAGTTTTTTAGTAATATTTTTACAAACTTTAAGGAATTCTTGGCCATCTCCCATATCCTCAAGATACATTACAATAACTTCAGTTTGTTTGTGATTTGCAAGAATTTTTAGAATATCTACTTCACTCATTGCAGCTTTATTTCCAAGACTGACAACTGCTGAAAAACCAATTCCTTGTGCACTAGCATCTTCAACTAGTGCAGCACAAATTGCACCACTTTGTGATACAAGTGCAATTTTTCCAGACTTTGGAGTAATTTTAAGAAATGTAGAATTCATCATTGTTTTTGGATCAAGATTCATGACACCAAGACAATTTGGTCCAATGATTTGGATTTTGTATTTTTTAGCTATATCTTTAATTTCTTGTTCACGTTTTGCACCTTCTTCATCTACCTCTTTGAAACCTGCAGTAATGATAATGACGCCTTTAATTTTTTTCTTTCCACATTCTACTAAAACTGGTGCAACAAGAGTATTTTTAATTACGATAACTGCAAGATCAATTGGTTTTGGAACATCTAAAACAGTTTTGTATGCCTTTTTAGAAAAAACTGTTTCTCTTGAAGGACTAATTGGATAAACAACTCCTGTAAAACCATTCATAATATTTGATGTAATTGTAGCACCAACACTTCCAGTTTTATCAGATGCTCCAATTACTGCAATAGATTTTGGGGATAGAAAAACAGATTCTGCCATAATAAAGTGAATTTAAGATTTTATATAATAAAGTTATTCATAGAAATTTCTGATCTCTAATTTTAACTCCCTAACATCTTACCTGCAAGATTTTCTTTTCTAGGAATCCAAACGATGAGTAGATTAGAAAATTTTGTAATAATTACCCAAGATTCTCTGGCTAGATCACGAAGTTTTTCATTATTAATGGCAAATTCATGATTTAGTTGATTTACAGTATTTTTTGAATCACTGTAAATAGTAATTTCATTATCAGTGTCAACAAATTTTTTTAATGCCGAAATTATTGCCATATATTCAGCCTGATTATTTGTTATTTCAGATTTTTTTTCATAAAATGATTCCCCAGTTTCTTTTACAAAGAATCCAAATCCACCATTTGGACCGCCAGAACCATCAACATAAACACTAATTTTCAATTTTATACTGCCTATAATCACAATAGAAACTATAAAAAAGATAATCAACCAAAACGAAATGAACTAAGATATGATGTTAAATTATGATGCACCATTATACAGACCGCCATCAGAAGCTAAATCATTAATTTTTCAAGTTACATTAGGTTGTTCATTTAATGAATGCTCATTTTGTGATATGTATAGATCAAAAGAATATTCTGAAAGATCATGGGATGATGTAAAAGCTGAAATTGATATGATGGCAAATTATGTACCAGATACAAGAAGAGTATTTCTTGCAGATGGGGATGCATTAAATCTTGATTCCGAATATATGATTAAAATTCTAAAATACATTAGAGAAAAATTTGCAAATATTGAAAGAATTTCATGTTATGCAATGCCTATGAATATTTTGAAAAAAACACCAGAGGAATTAAAGAAAATGAATGATGCAGGATTAGACATGTTCTATTTAGGAATTGAAAGTGGTTCAGATATTGTTTTAAAAAAAGTAACAAAGGGTGCTGTTGCAAAAACAATCATCAAATCAGTCAACAAAGCAAAAGAAGCAGGTTACATTATGTCATGTATGGTGATTTTAGGATTAGGTGGAAAAAAATATTCAAAAGATCACATTAAAGGAACTGCAGAAGTGATTAGTGAATGTTCACCACATTATGTTGGTGCGCTAACACTTTATCTAGAAAATGGAATTAAACAGGAATTTATCGATAAATATGAAGGTGAATTTGTTAAAATAAATGATGATGAGGGATTAGAAGAACTTTATGATTTAGTTAATCAAATTGATACTAACGAAGAAATTGTATTTAGAGTAAATCACGGTTCAAATGCATATACTGTAAAAGGTACATTCCCACAAGATAAACAAGAAATGTTAGAGAAAGTAGAATGGATGAAAGACCATCCAGAAATTATACGTCCAGAAGGAATTAGAGGATTTTAAATTATAAATTTGACAAAAACTACTGGTTTATCGTTCCTATTTTCATTTTAAAAAAGGGCTTTTCCTTTGTAATGTAGAACATTAGGGCGTAGTGTCTTTTTTAGATTCTCTTTCTAATTCACTCTTACAACATACCTTTTAGTTCATTAAATTCATCTATTGTGATTTCTCCCAAAGCTAATCTTTTTTTCAGAATTTCAAGAGGAGTATCTGTTTTAGATGTCTCAGTAGATTTCCCAAATGTGTTTTCAAGGGATACAACTGAAGATTTGATGATGTTCCAAACTTTTTCTCTAAAAACTGCATTGAATCCTAATCCTACTAAACCAATGACTCCTGTAACTGCCACAGCCATACCAACACCTTTCCCCCACTCTCCAGTTCCAACTGAAACGTGAAAATCATTTGGACTGCCATTAATTTGTATGGTGATGACTTTTCTTGTAGAGGATAATGTTCTCAATACCCCTGTTTTTTTTGCTTGAATAATGTATTCTGTTTTATCTGTGGATATTTCATGTCTAATTTCTGAAAAACCATCAGCATTAAAAAAATCAACCATTTTTTGAGTGAGAAGTTCTAAATCAACATTTTTGTCTTTCCATGATGCTTTTTTCCCTTTTTCATCATTATCCTTGTCTGTTACTTTAACTGATGATTTGTTTAGTTTTACATCTAATTGAATATCTAATTCTGTTAAATATTGTAAATTGCCTTCGTCCAATCCTTTGTTCTTAACAAGCATCTGTTTAATTTCAATTAGATTATTGGAATTCCCTATTCTTTCTTTTTGTAATTCATCTACTAATTCCACATATTCTGCTACTTCCTTTTCATCCATAATTTTTCTAATTGTATGCATGATATTTAGGAAATTATTCTAATTTAAAAAAATAGTTTTTCTTATTCCGTAACGGACTCTAGGGTGGAGTTGTTTTTTAAGTTCTAGAAATTATGGGTAATATCCATATTTTGAATCCCAGTAATCTTGCATTTCATATGCATATTGATTTCCATAATACTCCATGGATGCCATCGCCTTTCTTTCATATTCGCCATATGATATTTGTCCACTCATCCACTGGTCAACATATGTGTCCAGTGCATCTAATGATTGATAGGCATAATGATCTGCAAGGTTTAATGCATATTGGACTTCTGCATCCATGTTGAAATTATAATCATAATTACCATATTGATAATTACTGTTGCAGTTTGAATCGTTGCAATTATTGAGGGCTTGAGTTCCTACTTTATTTCCATAGTCATCATAAATGATAGTATCTACTGCCCATGTACGATTTACTTTCACACATACATTCTTCTCTGTTGCTGTTAGTGTTCCGTCTTCCCGTGCAACTTTAAGACATTCATCTCTCGTGTCAAAGTCTCTTGCATCCAATACATTTCTAATAGTATTATCTCGGTCAAGGAAATCGCCACCAGGTTTGTTTGATTCGGGTTTTGATTCTTTGTAATAACCAGTATCAGTTGTTGAAAAATACCAATCAGCATTAGGGTTGTTTCTATTTTCAAGTATGACCTCAATTCTGTTATACATTTTAGGTATTTTGGTGTGGTCTTCAATGATTTTGGCACATTGTTTTATGTTTAAAATTGTTTTTTGGTTATTTTTCATAAGATCATCTGTACATTCTTTTCTAGTTTCATAGTTAGAAATATCCATAGTGAAAGAATTTGGAGGTGTGTTTAATTCTGAATTTTCCATAGTATTGTAATTTGAATCAAATAAAATATCTGTAACAAAATTCTTGAATGATGTTTGTTCAGGTGAAATTATTTTAGTTTTAATTAAAAATTTTAGCACGTTATCAAACTCATCATTTGTAATTTTATCCTCAACTAGTAATACTCCAACACTCTTAACCCATGATGGAATTTCAGGAGTTCCAACACATTCAGGTGTAAACCATAAATCTTCATAATTTTCTACTCTTAGTATTGCAGAAGCAATTGCAGGATAACTATCATTACCATTTGGAAAAATCTTAAAAGAGCCATCAGGATAAAGACTAAATATTTTAGTCCTAATTCCTTTATCATCATACAAAAACACTTTTGCATTTTTAATTTGTTCTCCAGTATGTTCATCTTCAAAATGACCTTCCCATAAGCCATTTTCACATTTATCAAAAATTGATACTGTTGTTTTGAGATCAATACTGTCTTTTTCTTTAGAGATTACAGTAAACTCAAATTGTTCAAAAATATTTCCGTTTGTTATTTCAAAGACATATGTTTTTCCAACAGAAGAAAAATAGTTTGATGAAACTGTTTTAGTCCATGATTCAGTGTTTGTAGGAAGTATCTCTAGTTGCATCGGTTTATTTGAAGAATTCTTTTCATAAATGCCCCAAGAAATTTTTCCATTATTGAGTAATTTTCCTTCAAAATTTACTGTAAAATCATTTCCATGTGATTCAGTTGGAGTAGGATTTGCTGAAATGGATATAGAAAGTTGTTCTGCAAAAACACTTGGAACCATAACTCCAATCATAGCAATTGCCACTATTGCAATAATGAATACAGGTTTCAATAGTATCATCAAGTGGATATGATATTTAGGAAATTAGGCTCAAAATAGACCAATTTTCAACTATTATTCATAAAGAAGAAAGACAATCGCTTAATGTTTAGTAAGCAAGAGAAGTAAAAAAAAATAAGATAGGTTGATAGAACTATCTGCTGCGTTTCTTACTTCGAAGTAATTCATTACAACATTCACATCTAAGCTTGGTTGTGATTGTCTTAATGCTACAACGTTTGCAATACTTTAGGCCATCAAGATAACTAACAAAGTATCTCTCTTGCATATGATCACATATGCCCTTACAGCTTGGTGGCATGAAGTAAGTTAGGATTCAAGCTTACGACGAATGATCTTCTTACCATGTTCCATAATGATTTCAAATGGAGCTACTACACTTGTTAGAGTATTGATGTAGTTCCTTACTGATTGTTGTGATCCATGTCCTGTTTTTTCTCTACATAGGTATGAGATACTATCTAATGCCTCAACAAATGAAATTGGATTGTTTCTAATCAAGAATAGCTTAGCTATCTCAAAGTTAGATACATTGATGGTAATCTCATTAGATTGTTTTCTGTTCATTTTGTTGTGTGTATTCTCTCTCATGTACATGAGTTTCTCATTCTGATGGAGCTTATCTGAAGCTTGTATCTGCATGTCTATGTCGTGTGGTTTCTTGTTATTACACGTGACACACGCTAAAACGAGATTATCAACACGGTTATCTGTTCTTTGGCAGTTAAGGTGTTCATAGACAAAGTCGTTTAGAGAGAGAAAATCAACATTACAATACCAACAAGCATACTTACCATCTCTTATGACAATAATATCTAGCCAATCAGCTTTCTGTTTTTGTGTAAGATGTTTCATCAATCTTGAATTCTTTTCGTTAGAATACTAACCATGATTTCAAGTTCCTGGATTCTCATTTTTGTTTCTGTATGAGATTTCAGAATGTCGTTTAATTTCCTCACTATTTACGCCTGTTCTTTAAATAGCTAAAAACTATACGTATAGTTACAAGGCCTCAAAACTTTGTAACTTTGGTTGGAAGAATCTCTACAATTCTTTCAATCATTTTTAGTATTCTGATATTTCTATCAACCGTCTTGTGGTCGGATTTGTAATAGCTGTTTGTTGTGTTATCAAATAGCATAAAACAATTAGCCGATTAGTATCTATAAACTTTCAATGAAAAGTATTTTTTAATTTTAGTGAAAGATATTTGATTGAAAGTTTATAAATAGATTATTTTTTCAATTTTTGAATTTCTAATTTTTGTGTAGCTAGTATTTCTTTTTGTTCTGCAAGTTCTTTCATTAGTTTTGTTAATTCCGTTACGTTATGTTGTTGTCTATCCATTTTAATTTCCAACTCTCTTACTCTTTCTGAATCATCAATGACTTCAACTGTTTTGTAAATCATTAATTCATTTTCAATTCTATGAAACATTTCAGGAACTTTCTTTTTGTTTCTAATGTATTGGCCTAGATACTTTGAATGGCCTATGTAACCATGTGCAAACTCTTCACCATACTTATCAGCTAATGTAGTTGCACAAAAGGCTCTAAACGAATGTATTACTATTTTGTGTCGGTTGTTGTGTTCGTAACGTTCTGTAAATCCTAACTTCTTTCTTAGCAAATCAAATATTCTTTCTTCATTGTTTACAGCTTGTTCAAGATGTTCATAATTCTTGATAAACAAATAATCATCGTCAGCTTTGTCATTAGCAAATGTTTCAAGAAATTCCTTTGTTTCACTTGTGAGATATCTTGTTTGATTAGTACTGTTAGTTTTATCGTGATTAGGTGGAATATTGAGGCTAATAGGCTCATTTACTAAGGTAAAATCACGTTTTTTGATCAATAGAGCCTCACTAATTCTTAGGCCTGTATCTTTCAAAATCATGTAAAGGACTTTCCTATGCGTTGATGATCTATTACACATCTGTTTGATTTCATCTTTAGTTAATGCGTAAAGCTCGAATTTGATTTTCTTTGGTAGCTTTACCATTCGTCTAAACTTTCTATCAGGGAAATCTATTTGGCCAAACTCTTCATAATACGCACGTACATGGCTAACAACTACATGAATTGATGAAGCTGTATGCTTAGTAATGAAAACATCATGATTGCTTGATCTTACTATGATATTCTTATGATCAACCTTTAGCCATTCAATGAATTGATTAGTTAATCTGAATATTCTATCGGTTTTACCATCTTTTAGTATCTCTTTTTCAATATCAAGTACTACCTTTTCACCTGAATTACCATCAAAGATATCTTTTGTGAAATAATCAAAGAGATTCAATGACCATCTAACAATATCTTTTGTAGCTTTAGAGTTTCTCATATTGATGAATTCTTCAGTTGTTATTCTTCCATCTAAGTAATCCACGATAATATTGATTGATTTAGGAATTTAAGGAACTGTAAGTAGTAATTATTTCACAACTTGAAATTATAAATTTTCGATTATAGATTTTAGATTTTCAGGCAAATCAGGTAATTCAGTATGGCTTTCATTATTTTGAAGAACCTCAGGTCCTATTCGTCTTACTATCTGAGTTGCAATTAAAGTATCAATATTTCTTTGAATATCTTTTTCACTCATTATAGTTTTTAATTTTTCAGAAACAATTTCCTCATTTTCATATTTTTTAATACCATATTGAACTAAGATAGTTTTTTCAGTAGATGAAAATTCAGTCATATTCATAATTGAAAATTAAAGGCTAAGAATCTTTTGATATTAAAAAATGCTTAAAATATGATAGATTTCATATCAAAATATTGCAAACTAAGATTCAATTAATTTCAAATGTATTAACAATGAAAAAATATGCCAGTATTGGAATAATTAGTGGAATAGGATTAGGAATAATTTATTATTTTTTGACAATGTCAATGTTACCAACTCACTTTGATGTAGCAGTAGAATTAGCACCACATTATATTTTGACATCGATTGGATTAACAATAGTAATTTCAACTTTAGCTGGAATTAATTTTGCAATGATGGCATACAAAATGAGTCAAATGAAAAAAATGAATTCAATTAAAGTTGATTCAGTAAAAACAAATTCTTCAGCAATATTTGGTGGAGTCTTTGCTGCATTTACACCAGGTTGTCCAGCATGTACTGCTCCACTAGCCGTAATTTTAGGAGCTGTTGGAGGATTATCATTATTTCCAATGCAGGGATTAGAATTAAAATTTATTTCAGTTGGGGTATTGATATTTTCAATTTATTGGATTACAAGAGGATTACAAAGTAAAAGTTGTTGTAAAATAGGATGAATGGGCCCACGGTGATTTGAACACCGGATCTTCGCCGTGTAAGGGCGACGTCATAACCGAGCTAGACTATGAGCCCACTAAAACCTCCCTCGTTGAAATCCATTTAAACTTTGAGACAAAGGAAAATCTAGAAATTTGATTAAAAATAATGAAAACTGTGAATGTTTATGATTTTTTTTCTAGTCCAATTGGATTAGGTCATGTGACTAGAGATATTGCAATAGTAAACAATTTGAAAAATATTTCAATTAATTTTGTTACAGGTAGTGGAGCTGCTAAAATTTTAAAAAAATTAGAGTATAAGGTAAATGATATCTATAATCCACCTTCATTTATTGTAGAGAATGGAATGTTAAATAATCAAACAAAATGGTTATGGAATTATTTTCAATATTACAAAAACTGTAAAAAGATATCAGAAAAAATTATTAAAATAAATAATTCAGATTTAATAATTAGTGATGAAGATTTTGCTTCATTAACTGTTGCACAGAATTTAAAAATTCCAAATATATTGATTACAGATGTTTTAGAAACAAAATTCACAAAAGGAATTGCATCACTTATTGAAAGAAAAATGAACAAATCAATGATGAGTATTATAAAAAATTGTGATGTGGTAATAATTCCAGAAGAAGGACATGATCAAGGTAATATCAAAAGAGTAGGTCCAATAGTTAGAGAAATAAATTTTTCAAGAGAAGAATTAAGAGAAAAATTTTCATTTAACAAAACAACTATAATTATTTCAATTGGAGGTACAGATGCAGGATTATTTTTAATTGAGAAATCTATAGAGTCAATTTTAAAAATTAAACAAGATATTGAAATTATCGTAGTATCAGGTCCAGCAATTAGTAAAAAATTTTCAAATGTAAGAAATTTAGGATTTGTAGATAATTTACATGAATTAATTTTTGCATCAGATTTGATAATTTCTCTAGCAGGTAAATCAACAATAGATGAGGCTAAAGCGTATGGTACACCTGGAATATTTATTCCAATTAAAGGTCATTTTGAACAAGAAGATAACGCAAAAACTGAAGGATTTATTTTTGAAGATATCAATAGGCTTGAAACATTAATTTCAGAAAAATTAGAACAAAAAAGAAATAAAATAAACACTAATGGTGCAAAATTAGCATCAGAGATTATTAAAAAAATGATCAAAGAGAGATCAAATAGTTAATAGATGGCAATTTGGTTTTAACACAGTACTATGACTAACTTGGTAATTGCAAAATTTGGAGGAAGTACAATAGGTCCAGATGGAATATTGATACCACAAATAATTGAGAGAATTAATAATTTAAAAAAAGATTCCAAAGTAATTACTGTTTTTTCAGCACCACTAACCTTGCATAATGGAAAAAAACGTTCATTGACAGATGTTGTACTAGAACAAGGAAAAAATGCAGAGAAGGGAATTAAGCCATCGCTAGATATTGTAAAAATAGCATACCAAAAAATTCTTCAAATGGTTAATGAGGATAATAAAAAAAATTGTGAAAATGTTATTGATATACATCTAAAAAAATCACAAAAAGCACTGGATGATGCATTTGAAAATAATGAATTTTCAGATGAAATACGATCAAGGGCATTAGCATTTTCAGGGGAAATATTGATGTCTCATGTCATGAATCATATTCTAAGAAGTAATCAAATTAAAACAGATGCTGTAGAATTTGATGACTGGCCAATAATTACAGACAATAATATAGAATCTACAAATTTTTTGAGAACAGAATCAAATGAGAGAATGGGGGGAATTTCAAAGTTAGTTGAAAATAATGAAGTGGTTACAATTGGTGGATTTATAGGAAAAACAGTAGATGATATAACTACAACATATGAACGAGGTGGTTCAGATAGAACTGCAGCAGATCTAGGCATATTATTTCATAAAAAATATGAAACCAGCATAGATTTTGAAAAAGACAGTTCTGTAGTATCAGCCGATCCAAAAATTGTAGAATCTGGATTAAAAGAAGTAATTCAATTATCATACAATGAAGCAAGACTTGCTGGAATGTTTGGTATGAAAATTTTAGATCCAATTGCAATAAAAGAAATTGTAGAGCATGGAGTAGATATGCCAATCAAAATTACAAATATAAAAAATCCAGAAAAAATTACTATAATAAAAAGAGAACTAGATGAGCAAAAAGGCCATCCGATAAAAATAGTTACAGGAAAAGAAAATTGTGCAATATTTAGAATTGAAACAAATTCGATTCAAAAATTATTGACATCCTTAGAAAAAGACAAACGTTATAGTGAATTTATAATTTTATCACCATTTACAAAAGATGGTGTTGAATTATCCAGAGTATTATTTTTAGATGGAGATTATGTTAAAAGAAATGAAAAATATCTATTGGGATTTGATTCACTTGCAACAATTACATACAACAGAGGTGTAATTACATTAATTGGAGATGAAATGTGGAGAGTACAACAAGTTGCATCAAGAACTAGTGCAAAAATTGGAGAATCTGGATTAAATATTTTGAATATGGATGCACAAGAAGAAACATCACGAATAATTATTGTTGTAGAAGATGCAGAAGAAAACATAAGAAAAGCTATCAGAGCAGTCCATCAAGAAATTTCAGAAATTAATTTTATTTAGTTAAAATTATGGCGTTACAGGTTTTCACCAGTAAACGCCATGAAGGGTTTATTCTTGGACTCGTTATCTAGATTTAGCCCGGCGTTACCCAAAACACGCTATATTTAATAGAAATTTTTCATATATAATCCTAATCTATATAGATCAGATACGTTCAGCTGCATACCAACAAGCAATACCAATTCCAATTACTGCATACCACTTGAAATTACTCTTATTCATGAAAACATTTGGTGAGGCTAATTCGCCATCTGGGTAATTTGTCAAACGAATTTTACGCATTTGAAATGCTTGACCAACTAAGCCTATAATTAAAAAAATTATTCCAATTAATCCCAAAGTCCATTCCATACTATATTACGTAATTAATCTGATATGTATTTTCCAAATACAACAAATATTATTAAAAATAATTCTTTAAATTACGAAGATTTTTTTCTTTTGTTATGAAAGAAACGGGCAAAATATGGATGAATGGAAAATTAGTACCATTCAAAGATGCTAAAGTTCATGTATTGACCCATGCATTACATTATTCAACATCAATTTTTGAAGGAATTAGATGCTATGATACTCCAAATGGTTCTGCAGTGTTCAGATTACCAGAACATGTAGACAGATTATTCAAATCTGCAAAATTATATTCAATGAAAATGCAATTTACAAAAAAGGAAATTTCAGATGCAATTTTAAAAACTGTTAAAGCTAGTGGACTCAAAGAAGCCTACATTAGACCATTGGCATATTATGGTTATGGAACAATGGGATTAACTCCTACTACAAACAAAGTGGATATGTCAATTTCATGTTGGGAATGGAAGATGGGAGAATCAAAAGCTGGTAAATTTTCTGGAGCAAAATGTAAAATTTCTAGTTGGATGAAAATTGATTCAAGATCTCAACCAATGCAAGCAAAGGCAGCATCAAACTATGCAAATGCAGCTTTAGCAAGAATGGAAGCATTGGATAATGGATATGATGAAGCAATTATGTTAAACTCACAAGGAAAAGTTGCAGAAGGTAGTGCTGAAAATATTTTCATAATAAAAGATGATATTATTCAAACACCACCACTTTCAGCAGGAGGACTAGAAGGAATTACAAGAGATAGCATTATACAAATTATTGAAGAAAATAGTGGATTTGTAATTGAACGAGATTTAGAAAGAGATGATCTCTATAATGCAGATGAAATCTTTATGACAGGTACTGCTGCTGAAGTAAAATCTGTTACACAAATAGATAAAGTCAAAATTGGAACAGGGAAAATGGGTAGTATAACTAAAGCATTACAAAAATCATTTACAGATGTAGTAATGGGTAAAGATGAAAGATTTCTCCCATGGTTGACATTTATTTAATTTCAAAGAACTTTTTTACCCAGAAAAAGTAGTAAAAATTATGGATTTATGCGCAACTGGAGATACACCAGAAATTTGCTGGTTTTGTAGAAAGGGACGTCATAATGATTGTATGAAAAATATCCCAACACAAGGAAAATCAGATGGGCCACATGATTGTACTTTTGATACAAAACTTATTCCATGTAAATGTCAACACTAGAAAAGAGAAATAATAACAAATACAGCTTTAATTAAAAAATTATATGCAATATAATGAAGAATTTTGGAAAAAATATGCTGATGAAAATGAATCAAGGTATAATGAAGAATTTTCAAAATATGTTAGAGATTTAGCCAGTTCTTTACCAGGTGTGCAGAGTATTTTAGAAATAGGTTGTGGAACAGGAATTGACTTGAGATTATTTTCTGATTCATTTCAATTACATGGTATTGATCTAAATGAACATGCATTAGAAATTGCAAAAGAAAAATTATCAAGTGCAAATTTTCAAAAAGGAGACATAACTAAATTACCATTTGAGGATTCCTCAATAGATTTTATATTTACACATGGATTAATGAATTATCTAGATGATGATGTGTTAGAAAAAGGAATTGCAGAGATGTTTAGAGTATCTAAAAGATGGATAATGCATTGTGAGAAATATGAAAAAACTGAAAAACAAATTGATGAAAATCATAAATTTCGTAATATGGGAGAAAAATGGTTGGGCTATAAAATAAAATTTGTTAGTGATGTAGACTTGCATGAAGATTATGGACAAGATCAAACAAGGTTTACTTTATTGAAAAAATTATAATTTTTATTCTTGATTTAAAAAATTAAATAATTAAAAGCGGGTCTAGAGGGATTCGGACCCTCGACAACCGGATTAAGAGTCCGGTGCGCTACCTGGCTGCGCCATAAACCCAACAAAATAAAAAAGTCTAGAGTTGTTATTAATCTTGAGATTTTAAAATGAATGAAAATTTAATTTTGTGCTTTAGCTTCCATTTCACTGTACTTTTCTAAAATTGCTGTAAGTGCAGTTGAAACTGGGACATTGTTCATCTTTTTCTTTTCTGCAAGAAGTTTTTGGTATGCATCTAGTGTAATGTATACTGGAATTGAACCATTTCCTTCAAGTAGTCCTCTAACATTGTAAAGTGCAGTTTCCATTCCTTTATCAGCAGATTTTGCAAATTTTGCTTTATCCAAAATTGCTCCTAGTGGACCAAATGGCATTTTATAATCTACTGACATGGTTATTCTTGTAAGATTATCACCTAATGATTCAAATTCATTAGTGATTTCCCACCTCTTGAATGGACCTTTAATTTGCTTAGCAACAATTTTCTCATTTCTGACAAATTCAGTTGTTTCACAATCCCACTCTAAACGTTTCCCGCTAAAGTCACCGATAATTCTAAAAGTTGTACCAACACCCATTCCTTCTTTGATATCCAGTGGAACTACTGTCATTCCAACAGTGTCATTTTTGATTTGATCAGAAACATGTTCTGGTCTTGCAAAATATGTAAAAACATTGTCAACTGGTGTTTTAATATCGATTGATTTTCTAACGAGGGTCAACATTTGGGTTTCTTGGCAATAAGGATTTAAAGGTTTTGAAGATTTTTTTGAGAGAAATTGATTTACAATATATTCATCCACAGATAATTATAGTATAATGAATAAAGTGCGATCAACATTATTAATTTTCATAATATTATTTTCATCTGTTTCAATAGTCAATACAGCATATGCTCATTCACTGTTTAATTCTGCAGAAGAATTCTATGGAGGGTACAGAGTACAAGTAGCCACAACACCTGAATTTCCACAAATTGATGAACCATCACAATTGTTAGTTAGAGTAACTGATGCAGACTTTGAAGAAGTAGATAGTTTTACAATGGGAATTAGAGTTTTCTATAACGATCAACAAGTAAATGCAATTCCACCAACAACAATCAAAGCAGGACATTGGGATATTGATTATATTTGGAAAAACCAAGGAAACCATATTGTGTTAATTGATTTGTATGATATGGATGGAACCAAAGGGACACTAACCTATACCTTTAACATGGGAACTCAAAGTCCATTTGGAGTAATTTTTATTGCTGCAATTACAATTGGGGCATTAATATTTGCAGGTATTATTGGATACATTTACCTACCAGGGTTTTTTAAAAAATCTAAATCTTAGCCTTTAATGGCATTTTTGCTATACGGAATGCAAACAAAGTAGTTAGCAATACCATTGAAAACAAAAATATTCCAATACCTAAATGAATTGAAACTAAAACTGCATGTAATTTTAAATCAATTACCAAAGCACCTAAAGTAATTTGTGTAATTACTAATCCAGTTGCTAGG
Source organism: uncultured Candidatus Nitrosopumilus sp. (assembly GCA_905612275.1). Taxonomy (GTDB): domain Archaea; phylum Thermoproteota; class Nitrososphaeria; order Nitrososphaerales; family Nitrosopumilaceae; genus Nitrosopumilus. The sequence goes on along the minus strand of CAJQRM010000030.1, from coordinate 7,007 downwards.
GAACTTGTAATCTTAATTTTCAAATCTGAATTTTTATGAATAATACTAGCTACCATTGTAGAAATAACTAAGACTCCAACAGTTGCTGCAACTAATCTATGAGTCCATTCAACAAAATATTCAGCTGAAGGCATCATACCATTTGGACACTGGGGCCATTCAGGACAAGTCAATCCAAGTCCAGATGCGGAAATATATCCACCAATAAACATCAATGAATACAAAACTATTAGAGTTGATAATGCAAGATATTGAATTGCCAAAATTATTCTACTATGAAATTACCAACCATTCCTTGTAATGCATGTCCAGGAACTGTACAAATGTAGTAGTAAGTTCCAGGTGCACCAGCAGTAAATGTTGTACTACCAGACTCACCAGGTTTTAGTGGGTTTGTTGCAGCTGCAATTGCTGAATCAAAAATAACACTGTTAAAATCATCAGAATTTGAAACTACACCAAATGCATGAAATGACATTCCAGCATTGTTTGTAGTAATTGTTACTTCATCACCAGAGTTAACAACAACATCAGGGTTATTGCCTTCTTCTCCAGGTAATGCATTAAATGCTAAAGTTCTAAAATCTGCTGATTCTATAAAATCAAATTCAAATTCATGAGATATACCAGTTGGTGGTGCTGCAGCTGCTGGTCCACTAGAACCAGATACAACAATTTCTCCAACCATTCCTTGATCTCTATGACCTGGAACTGTACAAATGTAATAGTAAATTCCTTCTTCACCTGCAATAAATTCAGCAGTACCAAACTCTGCTGGTTTTAATGGATTTGTTGGGGCTGCAACTTCACTACCAGGAATTATTCCAGCAAAACCTTCAGTATCTTGTGTAACACCAAATGCATGAAATGACATACCATCATTTACAACATTAAACACAACTTTGTCACCGACACTCATGTTGATTGTTGGATTATTCCCATCTTCGCCAGGTAACGCGTTAAACGCTAGATTCCTAAAGTCGGGAGATTCTATAAATTGAAGATCTTGTGTAATTGTTTGTCCAGTTGCTTCTGTAGGTCCTGCATGAGTTTTTTCTCCTGCCATCATTGCAACAACTGGTGGAGGCATTGAAGTCCAATAATCCCACATTGAAAAGAAGATTATTCCACCAATTAGACAAATGCCCAACATAATGGCCATCATTTTACCAACTCTAGCAGGTGATGTTCTGTAAACATTTTGGGAATTATTTTGACTCATTTCATTTATCTCCTAATGTGATGGGTTCTTTGCCTCAAATGGATAGTAATATTTGCCTCCAAGACCAAATGGATCATCTGTATCTGCAGGTTTACCTTTTCCAGCACTGTAAATCATATTTGCTAAGAATATTGCCATACTGATTCCAATAATCATTGCACCTACTGTTGCTATTTGATTCATTGCAATCCATTCTGGTATTGGTGGATAATCATAAATTCTTCTTGGCATTCCATACAAACCAAGTACGTGTTGTGTAAAGAATACTAGAACAGTTCCAATGAAAGCCATTACAAAGTGAATCTTACCTAATGTTTCATTGTACATTCTACCTGTAACATATGGGAACATGTAGTAGAGATAACCAATTGAACCAAATGCAATAGTACCCATAACAAAGAGATGGAAGTGTCCAACTACCCAATAGGTATCGTGTGTTGTAAAGTCTAATGGCATTGCACTGTTAACTACACCACCTGCACCTGCAGAGAAAAATAATGCAATTCCCCCAACAGCCCACATCATTGGTGTTGAAAATTTAATTCTACCATTCCACATTGTTGCAATAAAGTTAAACACGTGCATTGCAGATGCTGGGACTGCAGCTAAAGTTCCAACCATAAAGACTGTTTTTTCAGTAAATGACATTCCAGTTGCGTACATGTGATGTGCCCATGATGAGAAACCTACAATGGATAACATGACAAATGCAAAGACTCCAGAATTGTAACTGTAAATTGGTTTTCTTGAAAATCTTGGAATAATTTCATACATCATTCCAATTGCTGGAATTACCAACACATAGACTTCAGGATGGAATGTAAACCAAAACAAGTGTGCATATGCAATTGGGTCACCACCCAGTGCTGGATTGAAAAATCCACTTACACCAAGTCTATCAGTTAACAACATTAACAATGCTGCAGCAAATGTTGGGATTGCAACTATAATGATTAATGAGGTAGATAAGAAAGACCATGCAAGCAACGGAATTTGTCCAATTGACATGTCTGGATGTTTACATTTTAGAATGGTAACAACAAAGTTTAGAGCACCCAATACTGAAGATACGCCTAAAATCTTTAATCCAAAGATCCACATATCTGCTGCAGGCCCTGGAGCACTAATGATAGAATATGGCGGTGTTGCATACCATGTAAAGTCTGCAAATCCTAACCAAATTAATACACCTGCTGGAGGAATCATCCAAAATGCGATTGCGTTAAGTTTTGGATATGCCATATCCTTGTATCTAACCATAATTGGAACGTAGTAGTTACCAACAGCTGATGCAAATGGAATAATGAATAAGAAAATTAATGTTGTTCCGTGAACAGTAAAAATTCTATTAAACGTCATTGAATCTGCAATGATTTGAGATCCTGGTAAGAATAATTCAGCTCTAATTCCAAGTGCTAGTGAACCACCTAAGAATAAGAATGTAAGAGAAGTGATTAGGTAAAGTAATCCAACATCAGTATGATGAGTTGAAAACATTATTTGCCAAATAGGACGTGGTTTTTGTAATTCTAGAGTCATTAGTTAATTTCCTCGACAATAATTTGTGATAAAAGCGTTATCAAGATGATGGCTCCGTGACATAGAGTGTTCCTCTCATGTTATAGTGAATTAATCCACAATATTCTCTACATTGAATATCATGTTCACCAACTTTATCTGGTGCAAACCATACAGTGTTAACTCTACCAGGAATTGCATCCATTAAAACAACATAATCGTGAATATTAAAAGAATGATTAACATCTTTTGAAACTACTTCAAATTTGTAGGCTTTTCCAACTTCAACATGTAGTTCACCAATTTCTTTTGTTCCATCTTCATGTTCAAAAGTCCAGAACCACTGCTGACCTGTTACAATAATTATTTTAGCATCTTCAGGTACATGTTCAATTAGTCTTTCAGTTTCCCATGCTTCTGCACCAACCCATGCCATTAATGCAATAACTACAGCAACGTAAATCCATTCAGGCCAATTAGAGTGTCCAGACATATCTACCAGTCAGTTCCTTCATAACTAGTTGGTTTTGCTTTTGGATGTGATTCTCTAAATCTCCAAACTTGCCAGATAATAGTACCAGAAACTACTGAACCGACAATAAATGCAACTGTCATCATCTTGTAAAATAAATTCCAAATAACAACTCTACGATCAAGATATTCACCAGGCTCATCACCTGCTGCAAATACAAAGTCTACAGCTGGAAGTGCTACCAAAATTGCCATTATCAGTAAGAATCCAAATATGAACTTCATTAGCGATTATTTGATTTCGACTTCAAATTCTTTATAAGGGTTTTCAAGATTATTAGCTACCAGTTCTGATCGAATCTGGAAGGATGCATTACATTAATTCCAGAAAGAGAAAATTTATGATCTTGTTCTCTAAAAATATTAAGTGACGCATTAGCAATTATTAGTTCAAAGAGATTGGTTGGGGATAAATCAACTATTGTTGAAAGCATTGCTTTGATTGGATCCATATGAGTAACTAAAACAACATTTTCATCTGGATGTTTCTCAATCACATGATCAACTATTCCTAAAACTCTCTTTTTAACATCAGCAAAAGTTTCTACACCATTATGAGCAATTTCCAATTCTCCATTATAGAATTTCATAAAGACGTTACCATGACTACTAAAAATCTCATCATAGGGAACACCAGTAAATTTACCCATATCAAGTTCAATTAAACGATCATCAATTATAACATCAACAGAATTATGTTCTCCAACAATTTCAGCAGTATGTTTTGCTCTTTGAATGGGACTTGAATAAATTGCAGAAATATTCATATCTTCAAGTAATTTACCAGTTTGTTCTGCTTGCTTAATTCCTGTATCAGTTAATGGAACACCTGGAGTTCTACCAGCTAAAATCCTGTCAGTATTATTTTTTGCTTGGCCATGTCTAAGGAAAATTATTTGACCCATAATGATCGCAGTTCAAATAGAGATAATAATAACATTGTCAGGCTGTAAATTATGAAAGTTGGAATTATTGGTGGAACAGGAGGAATGGGAAAAGGTTTTGCATTGAGATGGTCACAAAATCATGATATTATAATTGGTTCAAGAGATGCTGCAAGAGCATCAGAATCAGCAGTAGAATATACAAATATGGCTAAAGAATCGTTTGGAGAAATTAAAGGTACAATCTCTGGAAATGATAATATTTCAGTTGCAAAAGATAGTGATGTCTTAATTTTATCAATTCCATATGAAAATATTGATTCAGTATGTTCTGGAATTTTATCTGAAATTAAAGATACCTGTGTTGTTGTATCTCCAATTGTACCAATGACAAAAACAGATGTTGGTTTCGAATGTGTTTCAATTAAAGATAATAAACCATTTTCATACAAACTCGTATCAAATCACATGAAAGATAAATCAAAATTGGTATCAGCATTTCATGTAATTTCTGAGAAGAAATTGATTAATCCTACACTAGAATTAGATTACGACATATTTGTTTGTGGAGATGATAATGAATCAGTTCAAGTTGTAAATGGCTTAATTGATGAAATCAAAGGATTAAGATCAATTTACTTAGGACCAATAGAGTTATCATATCTTGCAGAAATGTCTACACCATTGTTACTTAATGCAATGATTAGAAATAAAATAAAAAATCCAGGCATTAAAATCATCTAAGTCTGTTTTTTCATTAATCATGAGTCACGAATATCAAAGAAGGGGTAAAAATTGGTATACAGCAATTGGTTTGATGTTTTGTGTAATGGCAACAATAGTTTTAATTCAACAATTATTGATATGGGGTCCAGAATTTGTAGAAGATTTTTTATTTAATGGGGACATTACAAACGAAAAAGTATCAATTGGAATGCTAGCATTTGGGATTTTTATGGTAGTATTAGGATTTAGAAAATATGAACAAAAGAGATGAATTTCTAAAAACACAAAAAATTTTAAGATTATCTACTATTGATAAAAATAATTTTCCACATATTACGCCTGTATGGTATAGGTATAGTGGGAAAAAAATCTACATAGGAACAAATACTAGAAATCAAAAAATTAAAAATATTCAAAAAAATAATCGTGTATCATTTTGTGTTGATGTAGGAGTAAATGCTCCAGATATTTATGGAGTAATGGGACAAGGAATTGCCAATATTATTTTAGAAATACCCAAAGTAAAAATAATTGCAAAAAAAATACTTTTAAAATATTTTAAAACATTAGAAAATAAATCAGCAAAAGAGTTACTTGAAGATACTGATTGTATTATAGAAATAATTCCACAAAAATATTCAAAATGGAATTATTGACTAACAAATTCTTCAATTTTATTCATTGCAGAATTTAATATTTCAATACTTGGAAGATAAACAAGTCTGAAATGTCCACTTCCATATTGTTCTCCAAATCCAGAACCGTGAACAGTTAGTACTCCTTTTGATTCTAATAATTTTGTAACAAATTCTTTATCGCTACCAAATCTATTATTTTCAATTTTTGGAAATGCATAAAATGCACCTTTAGGGTTAGAACAAGACAGTCCAGGCATTTCATTAAGACGTTTTACAACTAAATCTCGATGTTTTTTCATTTCTGAAACAAAATCATTGATATAATTTTGAGGTCCACGTAATGATTCTAAAGCTGCATGTTGTACTGGAAGACTAGTTGCAATTCTTACTCTTGCAAGCTTAGGAAGATGTTCACGTAATGCTTCAAGTTGAGGTGAGCGATTAAATGCAATGTAACCAATTCTCCAGCCCGACATTAAATGAACTTTAGAAAATCCATTCAGAATAATTACAGGAGAATCACCTGCAACTTTTCCAATTCCTACAAATTTATCATCAAAAATTATTTGATCATAAATCTCATCACAAATAATGTAGAGATTATGTTCATTAGCAATATCTACTAATTCTTTGAGTGCATTTTCATTAAATACAACACCAGTTGGATTATTTGGACTAATCAAACAGATTGCAATAGTTTTAGAAGTAATTTTGGATTTAATATCATCAAAATCAGGTGTAGAATTATTCAAGTCAACTGAAAATTCTACAGGAAGTCCTCCGTGTAATCTTACATACGAAGCATATGGAGGATAATAAGGTCCAGGTAAAAGTACTTCATCACCTTCTTCTACAATTGAAGAGATCACCATATCAAGTCCTTCAGAAACACCATTTGTAATTAAAACATCATCAGCAGTTATTGCAAGTCCTTTTGCATTTTCTTTTTTTGCAATCTCTTCTCGTAATTCTAAAAGACCTTCAGACGTAGAATAATAATTTTCACCATTTTTGATAGAATCAATTAATGCTTGTTTTACATTATCAGGAGGTTGAAATCCAAATTGTACAGGATCACCAATATTGAGATAATCTACCTTCATGCCTGTTTGTTCAACTTTACGTGCAGCTAAAACAATATCTCTAATTGCATATTCAACTCCCATAACTTTTTTTGAAACTTTCAAAGTACCTAGACAGATATTTAGGCCTGTTAAAATGTTAATTGTTTGGACTCGTTGCACAGCCTGGATAGTGCGAGCGGCTTCGAACCGCTAGGTCGAGGGATCGAAGCCCTCCGAGCCCTTTAGTTTATTTTATTAGTCAAATAATTTGCCAGATAATAAAATGAAGGTATCAGTATTCAAAATTGGATTAATGATGGTAATCATTGGAATGATTTGGGTATCAGTTATCTTTAATGAAACAGAAAAAAATCATGATTCAACATTATTAAAAGAATCAAATTCTATTGAATCAAAATTAGAA